>JACQBS010000147.1 GCA_016194325.1 Nitrospinota bacterium
GTATAGGAAGGCAGGGAGGACTTCCTTTTTATTCCAAATGGAATAAAAACACGAATTCAGCGGCAGGAAGAACTGTGATACTGGGTTAAAAGGACGCTCATTCATCTTAAATATGTATTTCTCACACAGCCTGTCGAAGGAACGATATCGCAATTCATAAAATTTTAACTCGCCTTGGATTACTCCATTCACCAAGCCGTTCCCCACCTCTAGTAGTCACAACTCTGTGAAAAGCAATTTCCTATCATTTTATATTTTCTTCCCCTCAACTAAGTTTTGCATTGAGCCTTAATTTATTCCTCTCCTCCAAAGTAGTCAATCACCAAAAAGTCTCATTTTTTATATAGTAGTTTTTTACTATATGACTTTTCATACACTATAATTATCTATAGGAAGATTATTAAAAATAATTCTTGACAAATTTACATAGGTATATTACTCTTTTTCATAAGTAATCTAATGGGCATAAAAATAAAGATGGAGAGGAAGAGGGCTGATGATGTTACAGGGCTTATTGGTTCTACCCCTTTAATAAGACTAAATAAAATTGTCCCTGAGAATTATGCCAATATCTATGCAAAGGTAGAGTATTTTAATCCCGGCGGGAGTGTAAAGGATAGAATAGCCCTAAGCATGGTAGTAAATGCAGAAAAAAAGGGATTGCTGAAAAAAGGGGGCACCATCGTTGAGCCTACAAGTGGTAATACCGGAATAGGGCTGGCACTGGTAGGGGCTGTAAAGGGATACAGGGTTATACTGGTCATGTCTGATGATATGAGTGACGAGAGGAGAAACATTCTCAAATCTTACGGGGCACAGATTGAGCTTACAAAGGCAAAATTTGGCATGCAGGGTGCGATAGACAGGGCTGAGGAGTTGACAAAAAGGCATCACGGTTATTTTATGCCCCAGCAGTTTAATAACCCGGCAAATCCTGAGATTCATAGACGGACTACAGCAAAAGAAATACTAAAGGCTATGGATGATGACCAGATTGACGCCTTTGTATCAGGTGTTGGGACAGGGGGCACAATAACAGGTGTCGGAGAGGTCTTAAAGACAAAGAATAAAGAGATTAAAATTGTGGCTGTAGAACCAAAGACATCTGCAGTCCTGTCAGGGGGAAAACCAGGACCGCATATGATTCAGGGGATCGGGGCGGGCTTTATCCCGAAGGTTTTAAACACAGGCATAATAAATGAAATAATACCCGTTAGTGATGAGGATTCATTTCATATGGCAAAGGGCCTTTCAAAAGAGGAGGGTCTTTTAGTCGGTTTTTCATCAGGTGCCGCATGTTTTGCTGCCCTAAAAGTGGCAGAGCGATTGGGAAAGGGTAAGAATGTTGTTGCAATATTCCCTGATACAGGGACGAGATATTTAAGTTTTCAAAAATATTTTGAAGGACATTAATTCCCTCTTAAAAAAAGGGGTTAAAGGGGTTGTGATTATGAGCTATGTTAATGGTTTAAAATGCAGAGAGTGTGGGAGGCAATATCAAAAAGAGCCTATCCATGTTTGTGAGTTCTGTTTCGGTCCATTAGAGGTAATCTATGACTATGATGGAATAAAAAATGCGTTGAGCAGAAAAGTTATAGAAGGCAGGCCAAAGAATATGTGGAGATACAGGGAGCTCATTCCCATTGATGGCGAGCCAAGGGTCGGAAGGGATGTAGGATTTACACCATTAGTCAGGGCTAAAAATCTTGGCAATGCATTAGGGGTAGATAACCTATATATTAAAAACGACAGTGTAAGTCACCCTACCCTCTCCTTTAAGGACAGAGTTGTAGCAACTGCAATAACTAAGGCAATGGAGTTTGGATACGATACTGTTGCCTGTGCATCTACTGGCAATCTTGCCAATTCAGTCGCAGCTTTATCGGCAGAAGGGGGGATAAAGAGTTATATCTTTATACCGGCTGACCTTGAATCAAGCAAGATTCTCGGAACCCTTATTTATGGAACAAATCTTATTGGGGTAAAGGGCAATTATGATGATGTAAACAGGCTTTGCAGTGAAATAGCGGCTAACTACCGCTGGGCATTTGTCAATATAACAATAAGGCCATATTATGGCGACGGCTCAAAGACATTCGGCTATGAGATAGCGGAGCAGTTAGGCTGGCGGACTCCTGATAATGTGATTGTCCCTGTAGCAGGGAGCTCCCTCATTACAAAAGTTTGGAAGGCATTCAAAGAGTTTGAGATGCTGGGGCTGATTGGCAAGGTAAATACGAAGGTGTTTGCAGCACAGGCAAAAGGATGCTCCCCTGTAACATCGGCTATTAAAGAGGGGAGAAATTTTATAAAGCCTGTAAAACCGAATACCATTGCAAAATCAATAGCCATTGGAAATCCTGCAGACGGCTATTATGGAATAAAGACTGTTAATGAGAGCGGCGGATATGGAGAGGATGTTACCGATGAAGAGATTATAGATGGTATAAAACTACTGGCTAAGACAGAGGGGATATTCACGGAAACGGCAGGCGGAGTTACAGTAGCGGTTACAAAAAAACTTATTGAGCAGGGAAGGATAAAAAAGAACGAGCTTACAGTTGTCTCAATTACAGGCAACGGACTCAAAACAATAGAGGCTGTATCAAACAGGATAGGAAACCCTGTTATTATTGAGCCGCGCCTCGGCTCATTTCAGGAAAAATTCGGGAAATTAATTTAATTTTTTTGGGAGGAGGAAAAGATATGGCAGTAAAGGTAAGGATACCGTCACCATTACAGAAGCTGACTAAAAATCAG
The DNA here is from genome assembly GCA_016194325.1 of Nitrospinota bacterium. GTDB lineage: Bacteria > Nitrospinota > Nitrospinia > UBA9942 > UBA9942 > UBA9942. Next base: position 2,761 of record JACQBS010000147.1, read on the forward strand.
TCTGAGGTTTCAGCTAATGGTAAAAATATTAAGGAACTGTTTTCAGATTTAGAAAAACAATATCCGGGATTGAGAGACAGGATTTATGATGAAAGCGGAAGCCTGAGGAGATTCATCAATGTCTATATAAACGAAGAGGATATAAGGTTTCTCAAGGGTGAAGAGAGTGAAGTAAAAGACGGCGATGATGTGTCCATCATTCCGGCAATAGCAGGAGGGGTATCTTGAAACTGGAGCGAAGCTCATTATGTCATCATTTACCGAAGAACAGATTTATAGATACAGCAGGCATATAATCCTCCCAGAGGTTGGAGGGAAGGGACAGAAGAAACTTTTGGAATCAAGGGTTCTACTTCTCGGTGCAGGGGGGCTCGGCTCGCCAGCAGCAATGTATCTTGCAGCAACAGGTATCGGAAACCTTGGAATAATTGATTTTGATGTTGTGGATATGAGCAACCTCCAGAGGCAGATATTGCATGGTGTTGAAGATATAGGAAGGTCAAAGGCTGAATCTGCAAAGGATACCATAAAATCTATCAACCCTGATATAAATGTAACCCTTTATAAGGAAAGACTCTCGTCAGAGAATATATACAGGATATTAAAGGATTATGACATCATTGTTGATGGATGTGATAATTTCCCAACGAGATACCTTGTAAATGATGCATGTATTTTAACAGGTAAAACAAATGTCCACGGGAGCATATTCAGATTTGACGGACAGGTTACTATATTTAAGCCTAAAGATGGTCCATGTTATAGATGTCTCTATCCAGAGCCTCCACCGGCTGGTCTGGTTCCAAGCTGTCAGGAGGCAGGTGTATTGGGCGTCCTTCCGGGAATTATAGGCACCCTTCAGGCAGTAGAGGTAATAAAACTGATTCTTGGGATAGGAAAGCCATTGATAGGCAAGCTCCTCCTCTATAACGCCCTTGATGCAGAGTTCAGACAGCTCAGATTGAGAAGGGATGTCCATTGTCCTGTATGTGGTGACAATCCAACCATAAAGGAACTCATTGATTATGAAGAGTTTTGCGGTATAGCGAGACATTAATTCAGTTATGAGTAATCCGTTAAAAGAAAAAAAACAAAGATTAGGAATATTGCTTACCACAAGTCCTGAGAATGAGAACACATTTACTGTTATAAAGTTAGCTGAAGCAGCGATTTCCTTAGGAAAGGATGTTCGGATATTTCTTATGTGTGATGGTGTTTACAATATAAATAATAAAGACTTTATATCACTACTTGATAAAGGGGCATCTATCATATTATGTGCCCATAATGCCTCAGAGAGGTCTGTTGAAAAGAGAGAGGGTATTAACTTTGGAAGCCAGTATGACCATGCCTATATTGTAAACGAATCAGATAGATTTTTATCATTTACATAAAAACAAAAACTTAAACACGAATGGACGAATTACACAAATTAATAAAACAGAATAATTTATCCTTTATTCGTGGCATTCGTATATTCGTGTAATTCGTGTTCTAAAAGGTTTTGAATATGAAAAAGGTAACAGTAGTTTTACAGAAATCACCATTTAATACACTAAAAAACTCAGAGGCATTGAGGATGAGCCTCGGTCTTACCCTTGCAAACAATGCAGTGAGTGTAATTTTTACCAAAGATGCGGTATATAACCTTTTGCCTGCACTTCCTGAGAATATTAAATCCCCTGTCTTTGGAAGACATATTGAGATGCTCAATACATTAAAATGTAAGCTCATAGCAGAGAAGGAGTCCATGGAAGAAAGGGATGTAAAAGATATCAATTACAATGTAGAGGTAAAAGAGAGGGCAGAGGTATTTAAATTTATAAAGGAGAGTAACACTGTAATTACATATTAATGAGGTTATTATGGCAAATATAGCTACAGCAGAAAAACCTGATACCCGGAAATTAGATGAGTTCATTTTAAAAAAGATAGGCAATACTCCTATTGTAAGGATAAAAAATCTGGCAAAGAGATTTAAGGATGTAGAGATATATGCCAAGCTTGAATGGTACAATGCAGGCGGCTCAATAAAGGCAAGACCCGCACTAAGGATGATTGAGGATGGTGAAAAATCCGGGAGATTAACAAAAGACAAGGTTATACTTGATTCTACATCAGGTAATACAGGTATTGCCTATGCCTTTATAGGGTTGGTAAAAGGATATAAGGTCAAGCTTGCAATACCGGCAAATGTATGCAGAGAAAGAAAAAGACTTATGGGTGAGGTTTACAAGGCAGAATTAGTCCTCTCAGACCCAATTGAAGGCTCGGATGGAGCAATAAGGATGGCAAAGAAGATACTAAAAGAAAATCCTGATAAATATTTCATGCCTGACCAGTATAATAACCCATCAAACTGGATGGCACATTTTGATACTACATCAGCAGAAGTATTTAAACAGACAGAGGGGAGAATAACCCACTTTATTGCAGGGATTGGGACAGGCGGAACCGTTATGGGGACAGGGAGAGGGCTTAAGAGGTTCAATCCAAATATAAAGGTATTTGCAGTAGAACCTGCAGAAGCCTTACATGGCATAGAAGGGCTTAAGCATATGGAGACATCTATAAAGCCTGGAATATATGACGAGAGTTTTTTAGACGGCAAGATAAGTGTAAAGACAGAGGATGCCTATGAAATGGTCAGGCTGTTACAAGAGGAGGAGGGGCTTGGAGTAGGGCACTCATCAGGTGCAGCGATGAAGGGTGCACTTGTGCTGGCAGAAAAGATAGGTAAGGGAGTTATAGTTACTGTCTTTCCGGACAGCTGTGAATGCTATGTAACTACAGGTGACTTCCAGAAATACAGATGAAATACCCCTCACCTTAAAATCCTCTCCCGCAAGGGGAGAGGAAGATAAGGAATAGATTTTCATATGAAGATATTACATATATTAAGAGACCCAAATAATAAATATGCAATAGAGGCTGTCGCATCTCACGGAATTGACAATGAAACTGAATTAATCCTCATACATGATGCGGTTTATCTAAAGATCAGTTGTGCAGGTGTGAAGACCTTTGCATGTAAAAACGATGTTGATGCAAGAGGGATTGAATCATTGTGGAATATGCTGAGTTACGAGGAGATTATAAAAAAAGTTTTTGAATCTGACCTCGTAACATGCTGGTAAAAAAGAACAGATTAACTCAAAGGATGTGTGAAAGACCTTATGTCCCCTCCGCTTGCCGCTACAGGAACATAAGGTCTTATCTAAATCGTTCGCACATTATTTAGGATAATTTTCTATGACTGAACAAAATAAAAATATAGACAAAATTGATAAGGTGCTTGATATAAAAGGGGAGGTGTGCCCCTATACATTTGTCCGTTCAAAGCTGGCACTTGAAGACATGGAATCAGGGCAGGTGCTAAAGGTTATTGTTGACCACGAGCCCGCAACAAGGAATGTCCCCAGAAGTATGGAGAATGAGGGCAATAAGGTCCTTGATATTAGTAAAATCAATGATACAGACTGGCAAATAATTGTTAAAAAGGGATAAACATATGACAAAAAAATATGTATTACTCACATTTCCGGAACGGCTTATAAAAGAACCGATAATCTACAAATTGGGTAAAGACTTTGAGATAATCCCAAATATTTTCAAAGCAAAGGTAAGCCACACAGAGGGGTGGATAATATTAAAGCTGGAAGGTGAAAAGGCAGAGATTAAAAAGGCAATAGATTATTTAAAAAATCAAGGGGTTATAGTGGAAGAGGGGGGAGAGGAGATTTTAAAAAAGGAAAAGGGTAAGAAGATAAGTGTGGTAAAGATTCATTTAACCTTTCCGGATATGGAAACAAGAAAACCGGTTATCCATGAGATTGGCAAGAAATACAATATAATTACAAATATAAGAAGGGCTGATATGACAGAAAAGGCTGGGTGGATGGATTTAGAAATGAGCGGCGAAGATTCCGATATTGATAAGGCAATAGATTATCTAAAAGAAAGAGATATAAAGGTGAATCCCATTGAAGGGGATATAGTAGAATAGATTATGAAAATATCAACAAAAGGAGAATATGCCGTAAGGGCGATGCTTGACCTGACAGGACAATCCCACAATTATCCTGTCCCCTTATCTAATATATCTATACGTCAGGGGATTTCACTCCACTATTTAGAACAGCTCTTTGTAAAATTAAGGAGGGCAAGGCTGGTAAACAGTATCCGTGGACCGGGGGGTGGATATGTCCTCGCAAAGAAATCATCTGAGATTACCATAGGCGATATCCTGAGGGCTGTCCATGAAGACCTTTCCATATATGAGTGTGCTGATTTGAATGGTAATAAAAATAAGAGCCAATGCGACAAGATTGAAAACTGCATTACAAGTATACTATGGCAGAGGCTTGCAAAACATATCTCCGAGGTCCTTGACTCCATAACCCTTGACAACCTGTGCAAAGAGAATAAAAACGGGGGGCAAGAAAAAGAGGTGAGGCACGCCTTCTCATTCAGCATTTAAACCTTTTGTTTCACATGAAACATTTTGTGTCATTCGTATTTTAATCTTTAAAACCACAGACTTTCACTGACTGAAATATTTGTTTCACGTGAAACATTTTTGTATTACTGCCAGCCTGAATTTTCTGTCAAATACCGGTTTATTTATCTCAATAATATCTTTAATAGTCCATTTCCTTTTTTTAAATTCTACATCCGCACCCTTTAGTTTTTCCTCTAAGTCTTCACCCTTCTGGGTGATAAACAGTCCATTTGACTTCAATAGTTGAAACGATGACTTTAGCAAAATGTCCATTTCAGCAACTCCTTTTGACAATATCACATCATAAAATCCTTTATATATCTCTTCTATATCCTCAATCCGCTCTGCTATGCATTCAACATCGGTTAAATTAATCTGCCTGCATATATGTTTTAAAAATGCCACCTTTTTCTTTGAACTATCCACCAGTGTAAATGATATCTCAGGGTAGATTATCTTTAAAGGTATACCTGGTATGCCCGCACCTGTCCCTATATCAAGTATATTTTGCACCCCCTCTCCCGCCCTCCCCCCTTGAGGGGGAGGGAAGGGTGGGGGGAATCCGTATGCAAAGGTAAGGGATTCTAAAAAGAGCCTTACAATTATTAACTTATCATCCCTTATGGCTGTAAGGTTTATCTTTTTATTCCACTTTTTAAGCTCTGAGAGATATATGAGAAATCTTTCTATCTGGTTATCTGTTAATTGAAACCCCAATTCAAGACATCCATTTTTAAGAAAATCTCTTAGATTTTCCATTCTCAAGAATCCCTGCCTATGGATTTTGGGGTAACTTTTCTTTTAAGCTGTTCTAAGTATACTATCAATATTGATATGGCAGAAGGGGTAACCCCTGATATCCTTGATGCCTGGCCAATAGAAACCGGTTTAATCTTAGATAGTTTTTCCTTCACCTCTGTAGATAATCCCGGAATATTCTTAAAATCTATCCCCTGAGGCATCCTTTTTCCCTCCAATCTCTTAAATCTGCCTATCTTCTCAAGCTCCCTATTTATGTAGCCTTCATATTTTACCTGTATCTCAACCTGTTCTATTATATCTGGATTTAAAAACTGTGATTTAGGGATAGTTTCCAATTGAATCAATTTGTTGTACGTTATTTCTGGCCTCCGCAGCAGTTCTAATAATGTTACCGGTTCATTCAGGATATTCGTTCCCATACTCTCCAAAATTTTATTTATATGTGCATTTGGTTTTAGTATAGTCTTGTTTAATCTATAAATCTCTCTTTTTATCCCTTCCCTTTTATTAACAAACCTGACAAATTCCTCCTCTCTCACAAGCCCAACCCTATACCCCTTCTCTTTTAATCTTAAATCCGCATTGTCTTGTCTTAAAACCAGACGATATTCTGCCCTTGAGGTAAACATGCGATAAGGCTCCTCTGTCCCCTTAGTAATTAGGTCATCTATAAGGACACCTATATATGCCTCTGACCTATCAAGTATCAACGGCTCCTTACCCTGAGTTGAAAGTCCTGCATTTATACCTACCATTAAACCCTGTGCCGCCGCCTCTTCATATCCAGATGTCCCGTTAATCTGTCCTGCAAGATAGAGATTCTTTATCAATTTTGTCTCCAGTGTCGGCATTAGCTGGGTCGGTGGGATGAAATCATATTCAATTGCATAGCCGGGCCTCATAATCTCCACCTTTTCAAGCCCCTTGATTGTCCTCAAAAATTTTAGCTGGACATCAATCGGTAAGCTCGTTGAAACACCATTTGTATAATATTCAGTTGTCTCATACCCCTCTGGCTCAAGAAATACCTGATGCCTCTCCTTTTCGGGGAATCTCTTCACCTTATCTTCGATTGAGGGGCAGTATCTCGGTCCAATCCCTTTTATAACCCCGCAATACAATGGAGACCTATCCAGATTTTCCATGATTATTCTATGAGTCTCCATATTTGTATATGTGAGGTAGCATGGAATCTGTCTTTGGGTAATCTTTTCTGTTGAGTATGAGAAGGGCCTTGGATTATCATCCCCGCTTTGTCTGGTAAGCCCTGAAAAATTTATTGTCTTTGCATCAAGCCGCGGAGGAGTCCCTGTTTTTAACCTACCGACCTCAAATCCCAAATCTTTCAAATTATCAGATAACTTCTCTGCTGAAAACTCTCCAGCCCTGCCGGCAGGAAAATTTATTAAACCGATATGAATAAGCCCTTTCAAAAATGTCCCGGTCGTTAATATTACTCCCCTTGACCTATACAAAATACCTGTATTTGTCTTAACACCAACCGCCTTTCCATCTTCAATCAGTAACCCTTCTACAATGCCCTGTTTTATGTCAAGACCCTTCTCTCTTTCCAGCACTGCCTTCATCTCCCATCTGTACAACTGCTTATCTGCCTGTGCCCTGTATGCCTGAACTGCATGCCCCTTGCTTGTATTCAGGACTCGGAACTGAATACCTGTCTTGTCAATACATTTAGCCATCTCACCGCCCAACGCATCAATCTCCCTCACAAGATGCCCCTTTGCAACCCCCCCGATTGCAGGATTGCATGACATAAGTGCTATGTTATCAAGATTCATTGTAATAATTAATGTCTCACAGCCCATTCGGCTTGCCGCCAATGCGGCCTCACAACCAGCATGTCCTGCACCGACCACAATTACATCATATTCTTTTGTATTGTTATACATAAATCTGAATAGAAAATTCTATAGTCTTAAAATAAGTATAAAAAAGTATTCATATAATGTCAAACTGTTTGCTAATTATATATAAATCAATATGTTATATTAACAACCGCTTATAGTTTTTGATTGCTTTTTGTTTGTTATTATAATAAAATAGTTTTATTTTCTCTTTTTAGGAAATTTAAAATGAAATCACTCTGGAACCAGTGTAAAGAAGAGCTTAAGAATAGGGTAAACAAGAGCAATTATGAAATCTGGCTTGACCCTATATCCCTTGTCTCTGTTGACGAGAAATTTATCACTATCTCTGTCCCAAATAATTATTATATAGACAGAATAAATAAGGATTATCTGAAATTGCTTGAAGAGATAGTCATAGACATTTTTAAAAAAAATATCGGTGTAAATCTGATTTCAAATGGCGAGACTGGAGAATTTGCAGTTAAGGACAGCATTATTAAAAAGGAAAAGAGAGAAAGGGTGGTAAGCACGACTCATATTACCGGGCTAAATTCAAAATATACATTTGATAATTTTATTGTCGGTAATTGTAATCAATTTGCCCATGCGGCAGCAAAGGCCGTTGCTGAAAGCAGTATCACCTACAATCCCTTATTTATTTATGGTGATGTCGGTCTTGGAAAGACCCATCTTATGCAGGCGGCTGGAAATTTTATACTAAACAATAGCAAAAAGAGGGTGCTTTATGTAACATCCGAGATTTTTGTCAACGACCTGATAACATCAATTCAGCATAATAAAATGACGTCTTTTAGGGAAAAGTACAGAAGTCTGGATGTCCTTTTTGTTGATGATGTGCATTTCATCGCTGGAAAGGAACACTCTCAAGAGGAGTTCTTTCATACATTTAATACGCTATTTGAATCGCATAAACAGATTATTTTATCCAGTGACAAGTATCCACGAGAAATACCGAGACTGGTTGAGAGATTAAAATCAAGATTTGAATGGGGGCTTATAGCAGACATACAACCGCCTGAGCTGGAAACAAGGATAGCAATACTGAAAAGAAAGGCAGAAGAGAGTGGTATATATCTCCCACAGGATGTCGCAGAGTTTATAGCAAGCAGGGTTAAATCAAATATAAGGGAGTTAGAAGGGTCTCTTTCAAGGATTACTGCGGTCTCGTCTCTCAAGGGAAAGGATATATCTCTCCAATTGGCTGAGGACTCCTTTAGGGACATATTCAAGGCGAGGGAAAAGGCTATCAGTACAAATGATATACAGCGGGCAGTTGCTGAATATTTTAATGTAAGAGTAACCGATTTAAGGTCAAAAAAGAGGGAAAGAAATATTTCGCTTCCAAGACAGGTTGCAATGCATCTCTGTAAGGAATTAACAAACCTATCTCTTGAAGATATCGGTAAGAGTTTTGGAGGGAAGGATCACTCAACAGTTATACACGCACAGAAAAAAATAGAAAAAATTTGCAAAGAAAATAATGAAATATCAACAGCAATTAAGCAGATTAAGAAATCACTGGAGTTGTAAATAAGAGGTTAGTTCTTTGTTAGTATCTTGTTTAAAAAATAAAATAAATTTTTTTAAAAATATTTTTCTTAATAAGATTATTTTTCACTAACAATTTTTTATACTCTAACAATTTGTTTTATAAAAAGGAAAATAACTTACTAACAAAAATACAAACACTACTAACTACTACTGTATTTATTTAAGGAGATAATAATGGTAAAGAATGTATATGATGCGACTAAAATAAAAATCCTTGAAGGATTAGATGCTGTGAAAAAGAGACCTGCCATGTATATTGGAGATACCTCTACATATGGTCTCCACCATCTTGTATATGAGGTTGTTGATAATAGTGTTGATGAGGCAATGGCAGGATATGGAAAAAAAATAGATGTGATTATACATATTGACAACAGTGTTACTGTAATAGACGAAGGCAGAGGAATTCCTGTTGATATACATAAAGAGGTGAATAAACCCGCCGCAGAAGTGGTATTAACCACTTTACATGCCGGTGGTAAGTTTGATAATGAGAGTTATAAGATATCAGGAGGTCTGCATGGTGTTGGTGTCTCTGTCGTAAATGCCCTCTCAAAGAAACTTGAGGTTGAGATAAGAAGAGATGGAAAGGTATACACACAAACCTATGAGAAGGGTAAACCAATTACAGAACTGAAGGTTATTGGAAAGACAACGGCAAGTGGCACAAAGATTAAATTCAAGCCAGATGATGAGATATTCGAGGTAAATAATTTTAATTTTGATATTTTATCCCAGAGACTAAGGGAGATGGCATTTTTGAATAAGGGGCTGAAGATAAATGTTATTGATGAGAGAAACAATAAGAGTCATGAATTTTACTATGAGGGCGGAATTGTCTCCTTCATTGAATACCTGAATAGAAACAAAACACCACTCTTTAAGGAACCTGTATATATTTATAAAGAGAGGGACAGCACATCAATAGAGGTATCCCTGCAATATAATGATGGTTACAATGAGGAGGTATTTTCCTTTGCAAATAATATAAATACCAGAGAGGGCGGAACACATCTCATCGGTTTCAGATCTGCACTTACAAGAACCATAAATAACTATGCCTCATCAAAAGCGATGCTGAAAGGAGATGTTAATATAACAGGAGAAGATGTAAGGGAGGGTCTGACTGCCGTATTGAGTGTCAAGATACCACAGCCGCAGTTTGAGGGACAGACAAAGGCAAAGCTCGGCAACAGTGAAGTAAAGGGGATGGTAGAGACCTTAGTAAATGAAAGGCTGATAGAGTTCTTTGAGGAGAAACCGTCTATTGCAAAGCTGATTGTCCAAAAGGCAATAAATGCCTCACAGGCAAGAGAGGCGGCAAGAAAGGCACGGGAGTTGACAAGAAGAAAAGGTGCCCTTGATTCCGGTTCACTGCCGGGAAAATTGGCAGACTGTTCTGAAAGGGACCCTGCCCATTGTGAAATATATGTCGTTGAGGGTGATTCTGCAGGCGGCTCGGCAAAACAGGGGAGAGACAGAAAATATCAGGCAATACTACCTTTAAAGGGGAAGATTTTAAATGTGGAAAAGGCAAGGTTTGATAAGATGTTAAGCAATGAAGAAATAAAGACACTTATAACAGCACTTGGAACAGGAATCGGGACAGAGGATTTTAATATAGATAAAACCCGATACCATAAGATAATAATAATGACAGATGCAGATGTAGATGGTGCCCATATAAGAACCCTTCTGTTGACATTCTTCTACAGGCAGATGACCCAGATAATAGAGAAAGGGTATCTATATATTGCCCAGCCGCCGCTCTACAGGGTCGCCAAGGGTAAAATGGAGAGGTATATAAAAGATGAAAAGGAACTGAATAATTATCTTCTTGAATTGGGTGTAGAAGGCAGGACCCTGAAGATAGGGGCTAAGACATACAGCGGGAAAAACTTTACCTCTGTCTTAAAGAAATTCATGGAGTATAGCGACCTCTTAGAAAACATAAAAAGAAAAGGCTATCCGGAAGAGGTTGTCAATTTTCTCCTGAGGGAGGGGATAAAAGAAAAGGACTTCTTTATTGAGAGAGAGGCGGTTGAATTGTTGACAAAGGGATTGAAAAAGGAAAAGATAGATTTTGAAATTGTTCAGGATGAGGAACATGGCGGTTATGGTATTGAGTGGTTTGATAAGAGAGTTGGTACCAAGAGAAAGATAAATTGGGACTTGATCTCTATGGCAGAATATCAGGAACTGCTTGAGCTGTACCAGAACATTGGAGATATCTATAATCCGCCATTTAAAGTAATTCTTGAGACCCGTGGTGAGCGAAGCGAATCCAAAGAAGAGAGGATATTTGATGATATAGGCACACTGATTGAATATATAACCTCGGAAGGCAAGGAAGGGATAAATCTTCAGAGGTATAAGGGATTAGGAGAGATGAACCCTGATCAGTTGTGGGCTACCACAATGAACCCCGAGACCCGGACACTCCTTCAGGTAAGGATAGAAGATGTGGTAGAGGCAGACGATATATTTACTGTCCTGATGGGAGATCAAGTTGAGCCGAGGAGGGAATTTATACAGACTCACGCCTTAGAGGTGAGGAATCTGGATATATAATTAATTCATAAAGCAGAAAGTTTATAAAGTGTAAAGCTAAAGGACTTTATAATTTTTACAATTTTGTTTTGAGGAGACTATGCAGACAATTGAACAAAAGATTCCGGTGAACATTGAAGATGAAATGAAAGGGGCATATCTTGATTATGCCATGAGCGTAATTATAGGAAGGGCGCTTCCCGATGTAAGGGACGGGCTTAAGCCTGTCCACCGCAGGGTTCTTTACGCCATGTATGACATGGGAAATGTCTGGAATAAGCCTTATAAAAAATCTGCAAGGGTTGTTGGTGATGTAATAGGTAAATATCATCCCCACGGAGATGTGGCTGTTTATGACACGATAGTAAGAATGGCTCAGGACTTCTCCATGCGGTATACCTTAGTAGATGGTCAGGGAAATTTTGGCTCGGTTGATGGTGATGCTGCGGCAGCAATGCGTTACACAGAGATAAGGATGTCCCAGCTTACGCAGGAGCTTCTTGAAGACCTGGAAAAGGATACTGTTGCGTTTGGACCTAATTATGATGATTCTCTTAAAGAACCTTTAGTCCTGCCTGCAAAAATTCCAAATCTTCTCATAAATGGTTCTGCAGGAATTGCGGTTGGAATGGCTACAAATATACCGCCGCATAATCTTGGAGAGATAATGGATGGGACAATGGCGATGATTGATAAGCCGGATATAAGTGTAAAGGAATTGATGAAGCATATACCAGGACCAGATTTTCCTACTGCAGGTTTTATTCATGGGAGGGATGGCATTAAATCAGCGTATGAGAGCGGCAGAGGGATTATACAGATGAGGGCGAGGTCCCTTATTGAAAAGGGGAAGAAAGGGGACAGGGAAAGCATAATTATAACAGAGCTGCCATATCAGGTTAATAAGGCGAAACTGCTTGAGAAAATAGCAGAGCTTGTAAGGGATAAAAAGATTGAGGGAATATCAGACCTAAGGGATGAATCGGACAGAGAAGGGATGAGGGTTGTAATTGAGTTAAAAAAAGGGGAGCCTGCTCAGGTGATTTTAAATCATCTATATAAGCATACCCAGATGCAGGATACCTTCGGGGTAATTATGATAGCCATTGTTAATAATCAGCCCCGTATTTTAAACTTGAAAGAGATACTCTTTTACTTTATCCAGCATAGGCGGGAGGTAGTAACAAAGAGGACAGAATTTGAATTAAAAAAGGCTAAGGATAGGGCACACATACTTGAGGGATTAAAGATTGCCGTAGAGGATATAGACATGGTTATCCAATTGATAAAAAAATCAAAGACACCTCAGGAAGCAAGGGAAGGGTTGATGTCCAAATTCAAATTTGATGAGCTGCAGGCAAATGCAATCCTTGATATGAAGCTGCAGAGACTGACAGGTTTGGAAAGACAGAAGATAATAGATGAATTAAAGGAGCTGAAAGAAACAATAAAAAAACTAACCTTTATCTTAGACCACGAAGAAGAAAAGCTAAAAATAATCAAGGAAGAGCTAAAAGAGATAAAGAATAAATACAGTGATAAGAGAAGGACCGAGATAATAGATACAGTTACTGAGTTTAAAATAGAAGACCTGATTGCAGAAGAGGATATGGTTATTACGGTATCTCATACAGGGTACATAAAGAGAAACCCTATAAGTCTTTACAGAAGCCAGAAGAGAGGCGGGATAGGCATAAAGGCTATGGATGTTAAGGAAGAAGATTTTGTGAAGGACCTCTTTATAGCCTCCACCCACAGCTATATGATGTTCTTTACCAATATAGGAAAGGTGCACTGGCTTAAGGTACATGAGATACCTCAGGCAGGAAGGGCTGCAAAGGGTAAGGCTATTGTAAACCTCCTTCAGCTTCAGGAAGGAGAGAGGGTTACAGCCATGCTCGCAGTTAAGGAATTTGCCGAGGGAAAATTCCTTGTAATGGCTACTGAAAAAGGAATAATAAATAAAACTCCGTTGACAGGCTTCAGCAATCCAAGGACGGGTGGAATCAATGCAATAACTCTTGACGAAAGGGATCAGCTTATAGCGGTAAGGCAGACTGACGGAAACAAGAATATTTTCCTCGGCACAAAGAAAGGGCAGGCGATTCAATTTAAAGAAGATGAAGTAAGGGTAATTAGCAGGGGCGGAAGGGGTGTAAAGGGGATTGAATTGGAGAAAGATGATTCAGTGGTCGGGATGGAGATTATCGTTCCGAATTCCACAATACTCACCGTTTCAGAAAGGGGTTATGGAAAGAGGACACCGATAGATGAATACAGGACTCAGAGCAGGGGCGGTAAGGGAATTATAAATATAAAAATCTCAGAAAGAAATGGAGAAGTGATAGGAATAAGACAGGTGCTTGAAGAAGACGAGCTTATGATAGTCTCATCTGATGGCACCCTTATAAGGCTCAAGGTGAAAGGGATTTCGGTAATAGGCAGGAATACACAGGGTGTAAGATTGATAGACCTTAGAGAAGGAGACAGGGTGGTAGGTATAGCAAAACTTGAGGAAAAAGAAGAGGAATGAAAATACAGTATGAAGTAGGAAGTAGGAAGTATGAAGCAAAACAATTTTTTACTTACTTCTTACTTCTTACTTCTTACTTCTTACTTCTTACTTCTTCTTGTGATGATGCCCCCAAGAAGTTGTTTAATGATGCAGAGAGAGACTTGCTTGACGGCAGATACCAGAAGGCGGTAGATAAATATAATAAGATACTTGAAAAGTATCCCCGCAGTGGATATTCAGACGATGCCCTTTTCAAATTAGGCGAAACCTACTTTTTAAATCTAAACAATATACAGATTGCCCTCGGATATTTCTCGGAACTGATAAGCAAGGGAAATAAAAATAAAATCAGCTTCAAGTCACAAGAGTATGTAGCCCTTATATATGACGAATATCTTAAAAACTATGACCAGGCGGTTATAGAATATAATAAACTGATTAGTAATTTTAAAAAGTGGGGAGACACAGATGCCAATCAATACAATATTGCAATGTGTTATTTTAGAAAAGGCGATTATGAACAGGCAGTAACAGAATTTAAAGTTTTTTTAGAAAAAAACCCTGAAAGCAAGCTATATCCTGATGCAATGTACTATTCTGCAAACTGCCATTATCTCCTCGGAAGATATAAGGAGGCAATTATTGGCTTTAAGATACTCATGGAAAAGTATCGCAGCGGCAGGTATGTTGCCGATGCAAAGTATGGAATCGGGATGTGTCTTGAGGAGCAGGATAAATTGCAGGAGGCGCTCTCTGTTTACAAAGAAGTTAAGGATATATATATAAATAAAGAGATGCTTGAGAAAAAAATAGAGAGTGTAGAAAAAAGGTTGAAGGAACGCGGGAGATAAGATAAAATTCAAAATTTACCGAGAGTGAATTTATATTTGATTTAAAATTATGTTAGATGTACGCTTACTTAGAGAAGATATTCAAAAAGTTACAGAGGGACTAAAAAAAAGGGGTCAGGATATAGGACTGACTGGGCTCCTGAAATTAGATGAAGAGATGAGGAGACTCTTAAAAGAGTCGGAAGGATTTAAGTATAAGAGAAATATGGTGTCGGATAAAATCGGCGAACTTAAAAAAAAGGGGGTTGATACAGATAAAGAGACATTTGAAATGAGGGAGGTGTCTCAGAGGATAAAAGAGCTTGATGCCAGGATAAAAGAACTCTCCGAAGATATAAATAACAGGTTGTTGAATATCCCCAACATACCACATTCCTCCGTTCCTGTTGGAAGGTCAGCAGGGGATAATGTAGAAATAAAAAAATGGGGAAACCCCCATAAATTTAATTTTCCAGTAAAATCTCACATGGAATTGGGAGATGCCGTTGGGCTTGATTTTCAGCGGGCATCAAAAATTACAGGTGCAGGATTTGTTTTATATAAGGGAATGGGGGCGAGATTAGAGAGGGCATTAATAAATTTCATGTTAGACCTCCATGTTAAGGAACATGGGTATCTGGAGGTTTCGCCTCCGTTTATGGTAAATAGAGAGAGTGCAACAACAACAGGTAATCTTCCGAAATTTGAGGAAGACCTGTTTAAGGTGGATGATGGAAATTATTATTTGATACCAACGGCAGAAGTTCCTGTTACCAATATGCATAGGGATGAGATAATCCCCGAGGTGATGCTTCCTCTTTACTATGTTGCATACACACCCTGTTTCAGAAAAGAGGCGGGCTCATGGGGACAGGATACAAAAGGGCTGATAAGACAACATCAATTTGATAAAGTAGAACTGGTAAAGTTTGTCAAGCCTGAAGGGTCGTATGAAGAGTTGGAGAAGCTTCTCTCTCATGCGGAGGAGGTGCTTAAAAGATTAGAGCTTTCATATAGAGTTATAACTCTCTGTACAGGAGATATGGGATTTTCATCTGCAAAGAGTTATGATATAGAGGTCTGGATACCATCACAGGGGAAATACAGGGAGATATCCACCTGCAGTAATTTTGAAGATTTTCAGGCACGAAGGGGCGGCATTAAATATAAACCCGGAGATGGCGGGAAGCCAAGACTTGTGCATACATTAAATGGCTCAGGTCTTGCGATAGGCAGGACAATGGTTGCAATTCTTGAGAATTATCAGCAGGAGGATGGGAGTGTAATTATTCCAGAAGTGTTAAGACCATATATGGATGGAATAGAAAAAATAGTTGAGAGTTGAAAGTTATAAATTATAGGTCAATAGGTATCAGTTAGTATTTTCGGAGGGGTGGCCGAGTGGTTTAAGGCGCTGGTCTTGAAAACCAGTGAACGAAAGTTCCGTGAGTTCGAATCTCACCTCCTCCGCCAGAAAATAACTTACAACTGACAACCTATAACTCACAACTTATTGTTATTTATTTTTATGTGGTAGTTGTAAGTTGTGGGTTGTGAGTTGTGAGTTGATATGAAGGGGAGAGGTGGCCGAGTGGCTGAAGGCAACCGCCTGCTAAGCGGTTGTGGGGCTAAAACTCCACCGAGGGTTCGAATCCCTCCCTCTCCGCCAAAAAATAAGCAACGAGTTATGAGCAATGAGCAACGAGAAAAAAACTCATTGTTTTTCACTCATTGCTCATTGCTAATTAGTAGGCGCCCATAGCTCAGTTGGATAGAGCAGCGGAATGCGAGTTGACATATCACACGACCAACAAAGGCTTGAAAATACACAAAAACCCTTTATTTTATAGGTATCTTGGGGGTTTTTGGTTTCTTTTTGTTTTGCACAATTTTTGTGCATTTTATATCAAGTTATGCAAAGTTTTATCAAGTTTTTATCAAGGTGTTTTTTGAACCCGGATTCGGCCGGTCTGAAAGAAATTATTTCATAAGCTCTTATAAAATTTCATTAGACACACAGAATTGCCTTTCTTTTGCCTTTTCTTTCAAATCCTAAAGAGGTAGCCAGAGTCAGAAGCCTAACGGACTTATCGTTGTATTGATCTTCCCCTGATTTGATGGACACATAGAAGAGTTTGTATAATGAATAAGAAGGAGTGGGAAGACATGGAAAAAGGAGAAGTAAAACATCGCAGCTATGATGTAGGATTTAAGAAGGAAGCGGTGCGTTTGGTAGCAGA
>JACQBS010000148.1 GCA_016194325.1 Nitrospinota bacterium
GTATTATCCGAGAAACGCTCTTTGACCGAAAAAACTTGATAGATATATTAACCTTAAAGCCTGAACGACTACTAATCTTTCATGATGAACCATTACAGGCTATGCTATTTTAATCGGACAGTAGTGGGTTGAAGTAGGAAATTATAAAATTAACCACAGGTAAACACAGATGAACACTGATAGAATAAAGAAAAAAAGTTTTTATCTGTGTTAATCTGTGTCCATCTGTGGTTTCATTAAGTTTTTTGTATATTGAGAATTTTTGCTTTAAATATTTTGTTTTTGAATAATCTCCCTCTGCCTTGTCAGGACATAAGACGCAATCAAGTCCTTATCATGCATCCTCATATCCATGAACTCCATACCGCATTTATTCTTAATATCCGCCCTAAAACCTTTAATCAGGCTTCTCACAACTGTCTTTGCCATGATATTCTGATTGACAGTAGGAAGGCTGAGCATTGCCTTCTCAAAGACCTTACCTACAGTCAATTCCTTCTCAGTAAGACGGGTATAAATGGCTACTCCGCCTTCACTTATGTCTGCAACCTTTTCATTGATACTGTCAGTAAGTTTCACAGTTATAGGCTTGTCTATGGGGGGGGATACCCTGAAGTGTCTCCTCCTCTGAATCTTCATTATAACAGATGGGAATTCGATTTTGATTGATGAGAATCTCCCGCTTATTGTCTCTATGTATTTGGATTCAAAGGAATACATGATACCTTCAATTGTGTAGTCAATTTTGATTTTACTTGAGGGCTTCATAAAATGGTTGCCCTGTTCAGGAATAAGAACATCAATGACAACAAAATCATTCTTTGCGCCCACTTCAAGAAATATACTCCTGAAGGTTATTAGTCTTTCGTCAATTGCAACTGTGATCTGGGTGTTTTTCTGGCAGACATACTCAAGGTTCTTCCTTATCTGTGTCGCCATTACAAGGTCATCGGAGAATATTATTCCCGAGTTGGATTCAGCATCTTTTTTTAGAAAATCAAATACTCCCATATTCAACACCTCCGTACAGACTTGTTTATCTTAGTCTGAAAATAATTTAATATACAAGAGGTTACAGATTGGATACAGATTCAAATAAATAAAAGAATAATAAGCCACAGATTTACACAGACTTAAAATTAGAAGTTAAGAGATTGAGAAGATGAGTTTCTTATTATCTTCTTAACTTTTCAGCTTCTTTATATAGTCTGTGAGAGTCCGTGGCTAATTTTACAATTTCCTGATAAAGTGCCTCTGTTTTAAGGGATGGGTTTATTGAAAGGAGTGTGGAAAGGAGGCTTTTACATCTATTATAGGCTGATATTGCCTCACTCCTACGATTGAGCTTTTGATAGCAATACATGATTCCCTGATAAAATTCCTCTGTAATTTCAGCTGCTTCAAGCCCCTTTTGGTAATATTCTATGGCTTTATTAAATTGTTTATTTTGCTCATAGCAACTGTTTATACTGGTTATATTTTTGATGAATTTATTATGCAGTTTTTCACGGATGGGGTTTGCCCATGGAGTTTCCACCGGGTCTTTTCCAAGAAAATATCCTTTATATAATGTTAGAGTCTTTTCCATTAAATAGTTAAGTTTATTGATATTAAATGCTTTATTTGAATTATCATTTGCCTTTTTAATCAATGTATCAATTTTCTCTGATAGATTTTCAAATGCCCATGTATCAACCCAGCAGTATCTGGGGTCTAAAGTTATCCTTCCTTCACTGAAATGAATAGCCTTTTCATTGCCTATTAGCTGCCGCAGGCGGTGAAGTGTAACTTTAAAAGACTGGTGTGCCATATCTCCATCAGCATCAGGCCAGAGGTCATCTGTCAGTTGCTCTTCAGTTACATCTTTTCCCCCGTGTGCAATTATTGCCTTGAGCATTGAGAGGGGCATCTTCTGAACTTTTCTTTTAAACTGGACAGTCCTTCCATCTTTTTCTAACTCAAATTTTCCGAGTGTAGATATCTTTAGTGCCCATGCCCAATTTTCTATATTCATAGGAATTGTATCAGGTGTCAGATTACGCCTCCTGATGAGGTCTTGAACATACTCTACTTCAATTCCTGACGATAGCGCCTTCAAACAGAGTCTTGCCATTACAGATGGCCGCCAGTAAACAAAATTTATATACCACTTTTTCCTCCCTAATGTCATAGCCTTTTGAAGATATTTAAGACATACTGTCATCCTCCCCCTATCAAGGGCAAATTGGGCATCTGACAACAGACACATATACTCTAAAAGCATGCTTTTCATCTGTCTGCCGACCTGTCTTGCACAGTTCAGATGAAATTCTGATTTTTTATATTCCCTCCGTTCATGGAGAATCTGTGCCATACCAAAATGATAATTTGCATCAGGGAAGGGGGAGCCGCACCTAACAGAGTCGGCTAATGCCCTTTCTTGATTGGTGAGTGCGAGGGGTATATCTCCTTGAAGTATGGCATTCCATGATACAAGATGGTAATAGAATGATGTGTCAAAGTAACTATCACTTTTCAGCTCTAATGACATCTTTTGTAAAAATCTTTTTGCCTCTGACAGATTCCCTGAAGTTAGAGATGCTGCTGCAGCAAAACCGAGAAAACGGGAATTAAGGAAGTTGACGCCGCTTGATTGGGCTGTCTTTAAAACCTCTGATACTACTTTTAGACACTGGTCAGGTTCGGATATAAACAGATAGTATAATGCCTCTCTCAGCCTGCTCACTATTATAATCACAGGGTGACACTCTTTACTTTTGACAAATTTCTGGATTAATTTGACATTCTCCCATGACTTAACAAAATCGCCAATGAATAAATAGTAGAGTGCGAGATGGTTGATTATTGGAATCTTGAGATGCGGCTCTATATCCTTATGGGAAAGTAAGATTATCTTTTCAATCCATTTATCAAATTCAGGATGATTGGTCTGCCTTAATGTCAGCGACATACAGAAACTTGCTGTTACCTTTGCCTCCGCCTCAATAGAGGGGAAGGCTGGCTCATCAAGCATGAAATCTTTAAAAAACGACATCCATCGGTCTGCCAGCGAAAAGTCGCCAAATTTATAAAATATAGAGTCAACAGCATCCGCCCACGATATGAATGCCCCCTTATTATCCTTTTGCTTCCTGAATAGATGGAATGCCTTTTCAAAACAGATGAGGCTCTCATCAAGGTTAAAGGGGAGGCGGCATGTTCCAAGATAGTAGAGGAGCCACGGGATATTTTCAATAAACTCTCTTGGAAGGCTTTCCAGCCACTCAATTAGTGTCTTAACCCTTCCTTGCGACATTAATACAGGTGCGTGGCTAATAATCAATTGGGCAAGTCCATTCCAATCAGAAATATTACGGAGAAGAGAGACGGCGTATTCATGCTGCCCTGACTCATCAAGAAGCATAGCTGCAGATTTCTGCACCGCCAAAAGTTTTGCTGAAGACAAGGAACTCCTCGCATTAGAAAGTAAAAATTCCCGAAACAGGGGGTGGTATTGGTATACAGGTTCTGGATTGGGGTGTTTTGTAGTGAAGTAGTTATACTGGTTAAGTGATGATAGTATCTGATTTGCCCGCTTTATGCCGGTTAATCTCTCAGCCATCTGAGATGTCATACTGGGGAGAAAGGAACTCTGGAGTAAAAAATTGTATGTTTCACGGTCTATGTTTTGTATTATCTCATTTGAAAAATAATCAAATATTGAATCAGGTGTAAATTTATCTAAAGATTTAGGTTTAAGCTCTTCTATTTTCCCGCTCTCCAGCATAAGCATCAGCCCTGCTGCCCACCCCTCTGTCTTTGAATATAACTGTCTTATTGCCTTATTAGTTGTTGCCTTCTGCTTTTGAAGTTTTACAATTTTACCTGATTCATTGAGTGTCAAACGAAGTTCATTCCATCCGATAAACTCTATTTTATTGCTTGCACGCAGCCGTGCCATGTCTGGCGGGGGTGTAGTGCGGCTCATTATGATGGCATTTATCCCTTCAGGAATTAAAGACAATCCATAATTGATTACTTCGTGAAAATTTGATGAGGGAGGCACATCCTGATAATTATCAAATACGAGTATAAAAGGGGATGACATATTATCATAAAGGGCTTCAAAAAATCTCTTTGTGAAGGTGGAGAGGCCGGGGAGGTATTCAGATCCCATAACCGGCAGGGGTTTTTGTTTTTTTATTACTTGAGATACTGCCATTCTGAGATAGTAGAAAAATGATGCAACATCACCGTCTCTTTCATCTAACTGATACCAGAGATACGGGAGCTTGCGGGCATCAAGATAGCTTGTGACTAATGTTGTTTTTCCTGAGCCGGGGTGTCCATGTATCCAGATGATTGGCTGTCTTCTTCCGGAGTCCAGCAGGCGGAATAACCTCTTTCTGGGGAGAACCCCGGATAGTGTAGGGCGTGTTATCTTGGCAAGGTGAATAGGTTTTTGTTTCATTAGCCTGCGGAAGTAGGAAATTATAAAATCTTTAGCCACTAATGAACACGAACTAACACTAACTTTTTAAAAATCTTTTCTTTAATTCGTAAATATTCGTGTAAATTCGTGGCTAAAATTAAGTCTTTGTTCTTTAGCAGGATAATTTTAATACGTATCTTTATTAGCCTGCATCTGGTATCTTTGCCGTGATTCGCTTATTGCTTTAATTGCTGATTCACGGTCTTCCCAGCCCTCAACACCTGTCTTTTTCTCCTCCAAATCCTTATAGACTGCAAAAAAGTGTTCTATCTCTTTAAGTAAATGCGGAGGGACATCGGAGAGCTTTTTTATATAATTCCATAGGGGGTCTAAGATGGGGACACACAGGATTTTTTCATCAGGGCCTTTTTCATCCCACATTTTAAATAAGCCTACAGGCTTTGCCTCAATTATACATCCGGGGAATGTCGGCTCCCATACTAATACAAGTGCATCAAGGGGGTCTCCATCCAGTGCAAGGGTTTCAGGGATGAAACCGTAATCGCTGGGGTAATGCATGGCAGAAAAAAGCATCCTGTCAAACTTAATCATCTTCTTTTCTTTATCGTATTCATATTTATTCCTGCTCCCCTTCGGGATTTCTATCATTACAGTAATCGTCATTATTTTTTTCTTCATTGTAATTTATCTCCTGATTTATTTGTTTAAGTATATATAGAGTTTACACTATCTATAAATGGCTGTCAATTATATGGCTGGGCTTTGTCAAGGCAAAATAGAAATGTCCTATTATGATAGTTTTGTTAATAATGTTTCTCTCATATCTTTATGGCGATAACAATTCACAGCAGGATACTTTTTCCACGGATGATCCTTTTGTGGAATATACACCTTCTTTGGTTTTGA
>JACQBS010000149.1 GCA_016194325.1 Nitrospinota bacterium
ATTCAGATATATTGTGATACCAATACCATATATCACCTTCAAGATTAACCATTTGTTCATTATAACCCCTCTTGGTGCTTCGCACCACGGCAATTCATCCCTGTGCCAAGAGCACAGGGAGTTCTTGCCGTTTTCTTAAATCTGTGATAGAATGTGATTAAGCCAAACCGAGATGAACAAAAACCTGATTAAACCACTGAGACACTGAGGCACAGAGAGAAACAAAAACAAAAAAAATTAAGGAGAAAGGGAGAAGATGGAGAGGTGGAGAAAAGGGGAAATAAAATATTTTTTCTACTCCCCCTTTCTCAAATTTCCCCATTTCTCCTTATTGTTTTCCTCTGTGTCTCCGTGTCTCTGTGGCAAATTTTTATAATTTTCTTTAATGAACGAACTAAACTCAAAATATATATTAATTGTTAGAATAGGTGCAGTAGGAGATGTGCTGATGACAACACCGCTTGTATCAGCCATTCGCAAGACATTCCCTGATTCATATCTTGGCTTCTTAACATCCGATTATGCCATGCCCCTGCTTCAATATAACCGGGAGATAAATGCACTCTATTCTATAAAACACCGCAAATTGCCATTCTGGTTAAGCAGAGAAAAGCAGAGACTCACAAGAGAAATGAAAAATAAAAAATGGGATGTAATATTCTTACTTGAGAGTAATCCTATCTTTGCCTCTCTGATAAAAAAGTTTAATGCAGAAGCTGTTTATGGCTTCAAAGGGGAGACAGACGGTTATCTTACAGATAGTATTCCATTTTCACCCGACTCCCATGTCATATCCAATTTTTTAAAACTCGGCTCATTACTTGGAAATGGCTTTAATGAATTTCCAATGAAGCTGTACTGGAATGATGCTGCTACAGACAGGGTAAAAACCATACTCAATAATCTTCCAGCTAATTATCCAAAGATTGCAATTCACGCAGGCTTTGGTCCCTCTGGAAAAAGGGGCAGAAAAGCGATAGGTGTAAAAAGCTGGCCTATTGACAGGTTCAGAGAGACTATTGTAAGGCTGAATAAAGAAACCGGTGCATCCGTCGTCTTCACAGGTACAGCAGAAGAATTTACTACAAATGAATCCATAACAAAAGGATTGAAATTCCCCATATTGAATTTATCAGGACATACAACAATCCCGGAGCTTGGTGCCTTATTAAAAGAAATGGATATGTTAATATCAATAGACTCCTCCCCTGCCCATATTGCCGCAGCCGTTGGAACACCTTTAATTGTGTTATGGGGTCCGGCTATTGAGACAAAAATGAGACCGGTAAGTCTAAACTCCCCTGTGATAATAATTAATAAACATCTTCCATGCAGTCCATGTTATGAGACACCAAGAAAGGATAATTGCCGTAATAATATCTGTATGCATGAGATTCGGGTAGATGAGGTTGTTGAGGAGGCAATTAAATTAGTATCAAAGATTCAAAGTGTCAAAGAGTCAAAGCTCTCTGATACTTTGCTCTCTGACTCTATGACACTCTGACTCTATGACACTAAAAAAGAGGCTCTTATCCTATACCCGACCTTACTTGGGAAGGCTAATAGCAGGAATACTTCTGGCTATTGTTGTCTCTGCCGCTACAGGTGCTGCTGCATGGATTGTAAAGCCTGTCATGGATGATATCTTTTTAAGCAAAGACACAACACTTCTTAAAATACTGCCGATAGGATTTATTCTTATTTATACAATTAAAGGTCTTGCACGATATGGACAATCATATCTGATGAGGTCAATCGGGCAGAAGATTATAACAAAGATAAGAAACGAGCTGTATGAACATATACAGAAGATGCCCCTCTCCTTTTTCCACAACACACCATCTGCAATTCTCATGTCCAGAATAACAAACGATGTAACCATGCTTGGGCATGTATCATCTCAGGTTGTGGCAGATTTCTTCAGACAGACTTTCACCTTTTTTATCCTTTTAGGGCTGACATTTTACAGGGAATGGAGGCTTGCCACTATTGCACTTGTTGTATTCCCATTCATCGGCATCTTCATTGTCAGTATTGGAAGGAAATTGAGGATACTCAGCAGGAAAAATCAGGAGAAGATGGCTGACTTAAATATTATCCTTCAGGAGACATTTACAGGAAATAAGATTGTAAAGGCATTCGGGATGGAAGAGTATGAAAATAAAAAATTTATGAATGAAAATAGAAACCTCTATGACATAAGCATGAAGGAGACGAAGAGACATGAAATGGTATCCCCCCTGATGGAGATGTTCGGTGCAGTAGGGACAGGTGTGGTTATATGGTATGGAGGGTATCAGGTAATAAGCGGTGCTACAACGCCCGGCACATTTTTCTCATTTATGACTGCCCTCATAATGCTATACGACCCCATAAAAAAATTAAGTACAATGAACAATGTTGTCCAGCAGTCTATGGCAGCTGCAGAGAGGGTGTTTGAAACGCTGGATACAAAGGTGGAGATAACCGATAATGACAGGGCGGTAGATATAAGAGAATTTAAGGACAGGATAAGTTTTAATGATGTATGGTTCCAGTATAACAGCAACAATGGAATGGTCATTAAAGGGATAAACCTGATAATAAAAAAAGGGGAGGTTGTTGCACTTGTTGGAAGCAGCGGTGCAGGAAAATCTACACTTGTTGATATGATACCGAGGTTTCATGATGTTACAAAGGGGAGTATAAATATAGACAACCATGACATCAGGAATATAACCCTTAACTCTTTAAGAAGACAGATAGGTGTAGTAACACAGGAGACTATACTCTTTAATGATACAGTGAAAAATAATATCTCCTATGGAAGGGTTGATGCGGATATGAATGATATACATAAGGCCGCTGAGTCTGCCTATGCCCATGATTTTATAATGGAGATGCCGTCAGGATACGATACAGTTATAGGGGAGAGGGGGGTTAAGCTCTCAGGTGGACAGAGACAAAGGATATCTATTGCAAGGGCTATATTAAAAAATCCGGCTATTTTAATCCTTGATGAAGCCACCTCATCACTGGACACAGAGTCAGAGAAGATGGTCCAGCAGGCACTTGAAAATCTGATGAAGGACAGAACTACATTTGTAATAGCACACAGGCTTTCAACTGTCCTGAATGCCGGCAGAATAGTTGTTATAGACGATGGCAGGATAGCTGAAACTGGAAGACATGACGAACTCCTTGCCCATGGAGGGATTTACAGGAAGCTTTATGAAATGCAGTTTAAGGAATGAAGAACAAAAACATAATGAAACCACAGATTCACACGGATTAACACAGATTTAAAAGAAAAAAGTTTTTATCTGTGTTCATCTGTGTCCATCTGTGGTTGCTTTTATAATTTTCATGAACATACTGCTCCTAAATCCTCCTGGGAAGAAATTATATGTAAGGGACTACTACTGCAGTAAGACATCAAAGGCAAACTATATCTACCACCCGATTGACCTGCTCCTCCTGAGCGGCATATTGGCATCAAGGCACAATGTTGATTTAATAGACGCCATTGTAGAGAGGCTCTCTCCTGATGACTGCCTCAATAGAATAGACATTAAGAGACCTGATGCAATCATAGCCCTGACAGGCGCCGTATCAATCAAAGAAGATATAACTTTTTTCAAAAAATTAAAAAATAGGGTCGGTGACATACCAATATATGCCTCTGGCGATATATTGATGGAGGATGGAATAGAATTTCTCAAAAGGATAGACTGCGTAGATGGCATCATTCTTGATTTTACAAGCGACGAGATACTCAAACTGCTCGATGGAATTCAGGGACCCTTCGGAACGGTTATATACAAAAATGGAAATTCTATCGTAGGTAACACAGGTAAGTTCCTGCGAGGAGAGTTCAGCCTCCCTATACCAAAATACGACCTGTTTCTTCACAATAAATATACATACCCATTCATAAACAGCTCCCCTTTTGCAACCGTGCTGACAGACTATGGATGCCCCTATCGCTGCAGCTTTTGCATAATGGGAACACTTCCCTATAAATACCGTAGTGTAGAGAATATAATGGAAGAATTGGAATATGTCCATTCTCTCGGAATGAAGGAGATATACTTCGGAGACCAGACCTTTGGCATCGCCAGAAAGAGGACGATTGAGATTTGTCAGAAGATGATAGAAAAAAGGTTCGGATTCGGATGGGTATGCTTCAGCAGGGTAGATCTTACAGATGAAAAGATTCTAAAAATTATGAGAGAGGCGGGTTGTCATACGATAATATACGGGGTTGAAACTGGAAACGACGAGTTCCTGAAAAAATACGGGAAAGATATAAGCAAGGAGATGCTTAAAAAGACATTTACATTGTGTAAAAAAAACGGTATAAATACGGTTGGAACATTTTTACTGGGCCTTCCCGAAGACAACAGGGAATCCATCTTGAAAACTATAGAATTCTCAAAAGAACTCGACTGCGATTATGCATCATTCAATGTATATGTCCCGCGAATGAATACAAGTCTTAGGGAGGAGGTATTAAAAATGGGTCTCATCTCTGCAGATGTAAAAGTAATGGATCAGTCGGGGAGTTACAGTATAATAGGGACAAAATATCTCAGCAGTACTGAGGTGCTTAAGCTAAAAAATAAGGCTGTCAGGGATTTCTATCTCAGACCCAGTTATATAATCAGACGATTGTCACGGCTGAAATCAAGGGAAGATATTATGAGAGAGGTCAGGGGCGGGCTTGGGGTATTGAGAGATGTAGTATCGGGACTGTATCGTCAAAAATGAAGAAAATAAAACTCTCATATCCCCATCTTATCCTTGTCTCCCTCTCCCTTTTTTTAATTGTAAACAATATTATCTGGCTTAAGCATGATACCCTTCCCCCTATATGGGACCAGGCAGGACACCTAACCAAAAGCTATGACTACTTCAAGGCAATAGAACACCTTGATTCCAATATTCTCTACAAACTGCTTACTCTAACCAATTTTTATCCCCCCCTTTTTTATATATCATCATATCCATTCTACAAAATCCTTGGCATGTCGGGAGATTCAGGCTGTCTGACAAACAGTATATTTTTGATACTATTAATTTTTTCCACCTACGGTATCGCCAACACCCTTTATGGAAAACGGGCAGGGATTTTATCCGCCTTGCTGGCATCAACCTATAATGTGGTCTCTACCCATTCAAGACAATATCTCTTAGAAATATCTCTTATTTCAATGGTCACTCTCGCCATTTATTTTCTTCTTAAATCAAATGATTTTAAAGAGAAAAGATATTCCATTGCCTTCGGTATTGCGGCGGGAATAGGAATGCTTACCCGCTGGAACTTCCTGTTCTTTGTATTCCCTGTAATCATTTATACGATATATAAAATATTAAAGACAGTCGGTAGTCAGCAGTCGACAGTCAGGAGTCAGATAAAAAATCTTATAATTGCCTCTCTCTTTTTCATAATCATTTTATCCCCTTGGTATATTGCAAACACGGGAAACATACTCCTAAATGCAAGTATCAGTATCAAAGACAGCGCAGTTATTGAAGGAGACCCCCACGGACTGAATATAGAAAACTTCATATATTACCTGAAGACAATAAATGAACAGGTGTCTTCACCTCTCTATCTTCTCTTTATCATCGGTTTTGCATTATACATCTATAGATATAGAGAGAATAGAGATATGAGTATCTTCTGGTGGTTTATAGGCTCCTACCTAATAGTTACAGCCGTTGCCAATAAAGACTCGCGGTACTCAATGCACTATCTTCCGGCAGTTGCCATATTCTCCACTTTCTGGATTAAGGACATAAAATCAGTTATTGTAAAAAATGGGCTTTCAGTCATTATTATAACTTTTGTTCTCCTGCAATACCTTTCATCTACCTATGGATTAAGACTCTTTTCTGTGGAGCGGACATCCCTTGGACCATTTAATTTCATCCTTTTGCAAAAGAATCCGCCGATAAAAGAGGACTGGAGGGTTGATGAGATTGAGAAGGTAATTCTCGCTGAAAACAGATTCTACAACACTAAAAATATGGTGAGAATAATACCCGATTACCCGACATTTGCAAAGGCAACATTTGAATACTATAAATATTTCAACAATTATGACAATATACATTTTAGCTGGCATACCAATTTTCCTGATTTCACAGATTACATTGTTACAAAGACAGGAAATGTGGGACCACTTTTCAGAGAGAAGGCACATATATTGACAAAATATATTGAGGAAGCCCCGCATCAATTTACCAATATCTTTAGAAAGTTCAGGGAATTCAGTCTCCCTGACGGCTCTACGGCAACCCTATATAAAAGGGATATAGTCCCTCTTTCAGGTGTAACTGCACAGGATGTTATACATATGATAAAAGAACGGCTGGAGACAATTCTCCTCCAGTTTGTTAAAGACCATGAAGGACTGGAGATACAAATAATTCCTTATGGAGATGAAGAAACCCTGAGAGGAAGGTTTAAAGAGATAAATATTCTTGCAAAAAAGGCAATGATTGGTGATTACAAGCATAAAGATGCAGGAATGATGGTTAATGATATAAAATTTACTTTTCATGATATTACCGTTAATCTGTATGAATTAAAAAATGGGAATGTACAGGTGATAAGCCTGAAAGATGTTATTCCTTCAGGGAAAATATATGCAGAGGATTTACGGGAATTTGCGGCAAAAGAGGCAAAAGGTATCAAACATATAGATATTCATTTTAATAAAAATACAATACATCTTTCAGCCGACCTGAACAGCTATGCAAATCTCCGGGTAAAACTGAGGCCGATTGTAACCCCCGAAAATAATATTAGTATAAAGGTTGAAGGGCTTAATATGTTATCTCTGCCAATTCCTTCATTTATTTTGAACATATTGATGCATAATGTTTATGTCTTTAAACAGGACATTACGCCATGCAGAGTGGTTTTGAATAATATAAAAATAGAAAATGAATACTTACGGATAAATTAACCAAAAAAATGCAATTGGACGCAGATTTACAGGATTTTAAAAATGTCATTCCAAGAGAAGCGAGGAATCTCGTTTTTAGATTCTGCGTAAATCTTTATAAATCTGTGCCCTCTGTGGCTAATTTTTATAATTTTCTATAATTTAGGAGAGTCCATGAAAGTAGATTTAATGAGAAAAATAGATTTTTATATCGGCGTCCCTTTGTGCCTTTTCTTTTCCATCTTATTTAAAATTGTTTTTATTTTTCGTAGAAAAGGAAATATTCAGCCCAAAAATATTCTCTTTATTGAACTTTCAGAGATGGGAAGCGCCATCCTTGTGGACCCCGCAATGAAAAAGCTTCAAAGAAGTTTGACTGGCAGTGAACTG
>JACQBS010000150.1 GCA_016194325.1 Nitrospinota bacterium
CAGATAGTGTTTTAAATTCTGGAACACGAATTTCACGAATATACAAATGACACGAATAAAAGCTATTCACTATTAGTGTAATTCGTCCATTCGTGCCATTCGTGTTTAAGTTTTTTCCAGTTTATTCGGTTGGGGAGGTCTGCTTGAAGGTTTTTGAGGCGAAAGAGGTAGGATATTCTTATCCCGGAAAGATAAAGGCTTTGCAAGGGGTGAGTCTTGCGGTAGATGCTGGTGAAAAGATTGCCATCCTCGGCGCCAACGGGTGCGGGAAATCCACATTCCTTAAAATTCTGGACGGGCTTATTTTCCCTGATACAGGAGAGGTGAGTGCCTTTGGAGAGAGGCTTTCTCAAGAGTCTCTGAAGGGCGGGTTCAACCACCTTTTCAGGAGCAGGGTTGCCCTCCTATTTCAGAACCCAGATGCCCAGTTGTTTTCAGCCTCTGTGTTGGATGAGATAGCCTTTGGACCCCTTCAACTGGAACTGCCGCAGGATGAGATTATTCATCGGGCGGAAGATGCCCTCAGGCTGTTGAGGATAGAACATTTACAGGAAAGGTCTCCTCACGAGCTGAGTATCGGAGAGAAGAGAAAGGTCGCCATTGCCTCCCTGCTGACAATAAACCCCGATATCCTTCTCTTAGACGAGCCTACTGCTGGACTTGACCCGAGGAGCACAAGAGAGCTGATAAACCTTCTTACGGAGGCGAATGAAGCGGGGAAGACAATTATTACTGCTACCCATGATTTGCATATTGTTCCTGAGATTGCGGACAGGTGTTATGTCTTTAGCGAGGAGAAAAGGGTTGCAGCGGAAGGAAAAACAGAGAACATCCTTTCAAATATGACATTGCTTAAAGAGTGCAATCTTATCCATATTCACAGCCATAAACACAAAGAGGCATGGCATAGCCATCCTCATGGACATTAAAACTAATCTAAAATTTGGGCTCTAAAAATTTCATGTCCTAAAATTAATCTTGACTGAGATTTTTCTTAAATCTATACTCCATCAATGAAAATTAATTTTCTGTCTTTTTTACTGACAACGATATTTATTTTTAGTAGTGCAATTATTTATGCTGATATTTATACAACAAAGAACCAGCTACAGAAAAAAATGCAAGTTATTGCTTATGAGAAACAAATAACAAACCAGAGTAAGGGGCACATCCTTACAAATACCGGTGTCTGGTCGCCGGATAGTAATTGGATTGTATATGATACACGGTCTGACCCGTCAGGTGCTGTTTTTAACGGCTTGATAATTGAGATGGCCAATATTCATACAGGTGAGGTTAAGGTGCTTTATCACTCAACTAATGGTGCAAACTGTGGTGCGGCTACTTTTCATCCATATGATAATAAGATTGTCTTCATCCTTAGCCCGGAACATCCTACACCCGACTGGCAATACAGTGCCAGCCACCGTCAGGGTGTTATTGTGGCTCTATCTCGTCCTGATATAGCTATCAATCTTGATGCCCGTGATTTAATACCACCGTTCACTCCGGGTGCTCTACGCGGCGGTTCTCATGTTCATATATGGGATGCTAATGGAGAGTGGGTCAGCTTTACTTATGAGGACCATATCCTGTCACAGTTTAAAGAGGAAACATCTGAGCATGAAATCAATCTTCGTAATGTGGGTGTTAGTGCTCCAGTTGGGACAGTTCATGCGAAGAAAGGACATCCAAGAAATCATGATGGCGAATATTTCTCTGTAGTTGTCTCACGAACAACTGCAAACCCAAAGCCGGGTTCTGATGAAATTAAAAAAGCCTTTGAAGAAGGATGGGTTGGCA
Source organism: Nitrospinota bacterium (assembly GCA_016194325.1). Taxonomy (GTDB): domain Bacteria; phylum Nitrospinota; class Nitrospinia; order UBA9942; family UBA9942; genus UBA9942. The sequence goes on from JACQBS010000150.1 coordinate 1,804, forward strand.
CAAACGGCTATTTGCGTCCTGATGGCACTCGGCAGAGACGAGCACTATCTTTTCAGGGGCATGTTGTTACAGCAAGGGGTGAAACAATTTCTGAAGTGTTTATTGTAGATTTGCCTGAAGATATAACCTTGTCGGGTGAGGAGCCCCTCTCAGGTACTGAAATAAGACGACCATATCCTCCAAAAGGCACAACACAACGCAGGCTTACATATACTGCCGACCGTAAATATCCCGGCATACAGGGTCCCCGGCACTGGCTTCGTAGTTCACCTGACGGCTCACTCATAGCATTTCTTATGAAGGATGAAGATGGAATTGTTCAACTCTGGACTATTTCGCCAAACGGCGGAGAGCCTTTACAGATTACACACAATCCATGGTCAATAGCATCAGCTTTTACATGGAGTCCTGATGGCAGATATATTGCTCATGTTATGGATAATAGTGTGGCAATGACTGAAGTTACTACTGGCAAGACATTCAGGCTTATACCTCGCAGTGATGATGTAAATGCACCAAGACCGGAGGCGTGTGTTTTTTCACCCGATGGCAAGAAGATTGCCTATGTCCGCCGTGTGCCATCACCGGCGAGGGTTTATAATCAAATATTCATGGTAACTTTAAAAGAAAAACAAAAACCTGATTAAACCACTGAGACACTGAGGCACTGAGAGAAATATAAATATTTTAAGAAGTTTTTAATATCTCTGTGTCTCCGTGCCTCTGTGGCTAATTTAATATGAAAAGTTTGGCAAATATTGATTTTATAATACTACTAATTTATCTCGCAAGTATGGTTGCAGTAGGCTTATGGATAGGGCGAAAGAATCGCACCTCCGACCAATTCATGGCTGCTGGACGCTCTATTCCCGGATGGGCAGTTGGTCTATCCATTTTCGGCACCTATGTCAGTAGTATAAGTTTTCTGGCTCTGCCGGGCAAGGCTTATGGCAGCAACTGGAATGCCTTTGTCTTCAGCCTTTCAATTCCATTTACAACATGGCTTGCAGTCCGCTATTTTGTGCCATTTTACAGACGCAATGGTGAAGTCTCTGCCTACACCCATCTTGAAAATCGTTTTGGACCATGGGCGAGAACTTATGCAGTGATTTGCTATCTTCTAACCCAACTGGCTCGTATGGGTACAATTATGTATTTACTGGCACTTGCACTGGCGCCAATAACAGGCTGGAATGTTGTCTCACTGATTCTTATTACAGGCATAATTGTTATTGCATATACACTCGTTGGCGGCATGGAGGCGGTCATTTGGACTGATGTAGTGCAGAGTATTGTATTCATCGGAGGTGCGTTTGCATGTGTAGTAATACTATTTCTCGGGATGCCGCAGGGCTATGGTCAGATTTTTCAAATTGCTGCCCAACATGACAAATTCAGTCTTGGCAGCTTTAGTATGAGCATATCAGAATCAACATTCTGGGTTGTATTGATTTACGGAATCTTTATCAATCTTCAGAACTTTGGCATTGACCAGAGCTATGTGCAACGTTATGCCACTGCACGAACAGATAAAGAAGCGGCAAAGAGTGTCTGGCTTGGCGGACTGCTTTATTTACCCATCTCGGCAGTGTTTTTCTTTATCGGCACGCAGCTCTTTGTATATTACAATGTCCAGCCTCAACTTCTGCCGGCAGAAACTAAGCCTGACCAGGTTTTCCCCTATTTTATTGCAACGGGCCTGCCGATAGGTGTCGGCGGTCTTGTAATAGCCGCAGTATTTGCTGCTGCCCAGTCCACACTCTCAAGCTCCATCAACTGTTCTGCAACATTGATTCTATGCGATTTATACAAACGCTATATTCGCCCGGGTGCCACCGAGCAAGAGTCTATGTTCATACTTCGCATAGCAACTCTGTTGGTCGGCATTGCTGGAACACTGACTGCTCTGGCGATGATACATGTAAAAAGCGCACTTGATGTATGGTGGGAGCTTGCGAGTATCTTCAGCGGGGGTATGCTGGGATTGTTTCTGCTTGGCATAATATCACGTCATGCAAAAAATCCTTCTGCAGTAACAGGAGTCATTATTGGAGTTCTGCTTATTTTCTGGATGAGCTTGTCACCTGCATGGACAGGAGATTTGGCTCGATTCCAAAGCCCATTCCACAAATTCATGGTCATCGTCATAGGGACACTAACAATCCTGCTGATAGGATTACTAATAAGCCGATTGACACCCGGTATAAAGGGAAAAAGGTGAATCACGGATTTGGGCTTGACCTGAATATGCTTTAACAGTATTATGTAGGCCATGAAGAAAAGAGTAGTAATTCTAATTACCCTATTCAGCATAATCAGCATACCCCTTATAAATCTCTCTATAAATATTTACAGTCATGAGACCATAAGAAATAATGAAGTATGCATAGCCGCAGATGTTGACTCCCATGATGTATTCTATTTGAATCCATCTCATCAAACAGATTTTATATTTATTACTGACCATTCTATTTCATTATTCACTCCACAGAGCCTGCCTTTTAAGGATAATTTCATGCCTCATAAAACATCCTCTTTTATAGAACTTCCATACAAACCTCCACTCCCGATATGCAAGTTGTAGGCTCATCAAAGGGGAGATGAAAATTTAGCCACAAGACTTTTACTGATTAAAGCAGGTAGAGGCAAAGGTAGAGGTAGAGGAAAAATCTCTACCTTAACCTATACCTTCACCTTCTTCAGTTTTTTAGTCTGTGTCCGTCTGTGGCAAAAATATTATTATTTATAGGAGGGAATTACCGTGGAACCAGAAAAGAAACCATTCAATGCGATATGGATCGTTGTAGGATTTTTCTTATTTATAGTATTGATAGTTTTATTTGAGATATTTTTTAAAAAATAATGGAAGTATCTACTTTTTTTATACACATAACCATTATCCTGTTCTTTGCAAGGCTCTTAGGAGAGATGGCTGCCTATCTGTCAATTCCGCCTGTAATAGGTGAATTGATGGCAGGCATTATTCTGGGTCCAAGTCTGTTGAGCCTGATTGAGCCAAGTGATGTAATCAAGCTCCTTGCAGAGATAGGGATAATACTGCTCTTATTTGAGGTAGGGCTTGAAACCGATATCATGAGGCTGATGAAGACAGGATTTAATTCTACTGTCGTTGCTCTCTTTGGGGTTACTGCACCCTTTGTCTTTGGTTTTTGTGTCAGCTATTATTTGTTTGCCTTGCCATTTTTGACTTCCCTTTTTGCAGGTGGGACACTGACTGCTACAAGCATAGGTATTACGGTCAGGATACTTACGGATATGGCAAGGCATCACAGCAGGGAGGCTCAGATGGTTCTTGGCGCTGCTGTTATTGATGATATTATCGGTGTTATACTGCTTGCCTTTCTATATGACCTTTCTCTTGGAAAAGGCGTAAGCCTCCAGCACACATCTCAGATTTTTATATTTGTTGTGCTCTTCATGGCTCTTGCACCGATGGCAGCAAAATTTATGGCAGGGGTAATCAGGAGATTTGATAATATCAGTCAGATTCCGGGACTCATCCCAACCACACTTGTATCCCTCGTTTTGTTTTTTGCATGGCTTGCCCACGCAGTTGGCGCACCTGAACTGCTTGGGGGCTTTGCCGCCGGCATTGCATTGAGCAGGAGGTTTTTTCTTCCCATGGGGCTTGCTGTTCATGCAGAGCCATCCTTTGCCCATCGCATAGAAGAGAATATGAAGCCCATCGTCCATCTCTTTACGCCCATATTTTTTGTCATGGTCGGGTTGTCCCTGAATTTAAAGGCAGTAAATTGGGGCTCATCCTTTGTATGGATATTTTCTGCTGCATTATTGATTACGGCGATTATGGGTAAGATAATGGGGGCATTCTTTATAAAAGAGGATTATTATCGTAAATGGGCAATCGGGCTCTGTATGATTCCACGGGGAGAGGTGGGATTGATATTTGCAGAACTCGGCAAATCAGCAAAGATATTTAATGAGGATATTTACGCTACCCTCATAATTGTTATAGCAATGAGCACTGTCTTGCCTATTTTTGCAATTAAGTGGTTTTACACAAGATTTGATCGCAAATTAGATTCTTCCCATGAAAGTTCAGGGGCGGAATGACATCCCCGTAAAATCTATTGAAAAAAATATTTATGATGTTATTATATAGCTTATGAAAAAAGTGATATTGATTTTCATCATCTTCTTCATAGCAATAGGCATCATCAATATCAATCTATCCAGGAATCTCTATCAACTCAGTCTAATAAAGCAGGAAAAGCTTAGTATAGTGAAGGACTCTAACTCCAATGACAGTGAAAATCTAAAGCCATGCTGCCATGTAAAATTTTTATTCATTAGCATAGTTTTATCATGTTACCTACTGATATTACCTTTTGAAAATAGTTTTATACTCCCTAAGATAATCTCTTTTCTTGAGCGTCTATATAGACCGCCACCCTTTTTAGTTTAACTGAATAACTGCAATTCAATTACATACTCATATCCCGCTTATTTCTCAAGAATGTGGATAATTTTTAATAATGCTTTCTTGAGAATGGCAATTCTTATTTTTAAGGAGACATAGAGATGAAAAATATTACTTTCAAATCATTAGTTATTTTCTGTAGTGCTGTCCTCCTATCTGCTCTGCTATTCAGTATGGTGAGTTGTGCAAAGAAAAAGCCGCCAGAATCTATTGTCCAAAAACCTGTAGTATCTGCAGAAGATGAGGCGAGAAAGAAGGCAGAAGTGGAGGCAATAAAAAAATCTGAAGATGAGGCGAGATTGAGAGAAGCCGAAGCAAAGAGAATGCTTGAAGAGGAGGCAGCTAAAAGAAGAGAGGATGAAGCAAGGAGGAAGTTTGAAGAAGAAAGGCTGAAGGCAGCAGAGGCAGAAGAAGATGCAAGAAAAAGGGCTGAAGAGGAAACAAGGCTGAAGGCTGAAGAAGAAACGAGGGCGAGGGCAGCGGAAAAGGCAAAGGTGGCAGCAGAAGCAGGAGGGAAGGCGAGTCATGAGGTGGTGAAAGGCGAATCATTGTGGAAGATAGCCAAGTATAAAGATGTTTATAAAAATCCTTTCATGTGGCCGTTAATCTATAAAGCTAATCATGATAAGATAAATGACCCTGACCTGATTTACCCGAAACAGATTTTCTCAATCCTACGGGATTTTCCATCCGACGATAAAGATAAGGCTGTCCGTCATGCGAAGACAAGGGGAGAATGGTCGCTGCATGACGGTCCTGAAAAATATTGGGAGCCTGGTTATAAAAAGAAATAACCCAAATCTTAAGATAAGTAAAAAAAGTGGCTCAGACCTTTTATCGGTTTGAGCCTCTTATTTTAAGATTTTTTTATTCCCATCTAACAATAATAAGGTATAAAACCGTAATCCCGCTTTAGTGGAGTTTATACGCTTTCCGGTTATTATTTTATGAGATTATTAGTAGTATCAAATAGATTACCTATCACTGTGGTGAAGGAAGGGGGCAATTTAACCTTTCAGAAGAGTGCAGGGGGGCTTGTCTCGGGTTTAAGTGCATATTTAGGCTCGTTAAAAGACTCGTCATTTACCACATCTGAATATATGTGGATAGGCTGGCCCGGGATTTCAGTTGAAGATAAAGAAAAAGAGGATATGAAATTAAAAGCCTTGTCCGAATTTCGCTCTTATCCGGTTTTTCTCTCAGAAGAAGTGATGGAAAATTTCTATCACGGATTTTGTAATAAAACAATCTGGCCGCTTTTCCACTATTTTCCTTCCTTTGCCGTGTACGATGAGGCTTATTGGAACCATTACAAGCATGTAAATGAAACCTTCTGTAACACAGTTATGAAAATTATAAAACCCGATGATGTGGTATGGATACATGACTATCATCTCATGCTCCTTCCTAAACTTTTAAGAGAGAAGATGCCGGAAGTGCCGATAGGATTTTTTCTTCATATTCCTTTCCCTGCCTTTGAGATATTTCAACTCCTTCCGGGGAAATGGCGCAGTGAGATTTTACAGGGTCTGTTAGGGGCAGACCTGATAGGGTTCCATACATTCGATTATACGCAATGTTTTTTGAGGTGTGTCCTTCGTATTCTGGGCTATGAACATGATATGGGACAAATTGCTACAGGCGACCATATTGCAAAAGCCGATACATTCCCAATGGGTATAGATTTTGGGCGATTTTACAGTGCTGTAAGTAGTCCGGAAGTACAAGCAGAGAAGGAGACGCTTAAAAAAAATCTATCGGATTTTAAGGTCATTCTTTCAGTGGACAGGCTGGATTATACAAAGGGCATCATCAATCGCTTGCAGGGCTACGAAATCTTTCTTGAGAAGAATCAGCAGTGGCACAGAAAAGTAATCCTCCTCTTAATAGTTGTTCCTTCTCGTATAGGGGTAGAATCCTATCAGCAGATGAAGAACAAATTAGACGAGCTTGTGGGAAAAATTAACGGCAGGTTTGGCAGTGTTGATTGGACTCCGATATTGTATCAATACAGGTTCTTACCATTTTATCCATTAGTTGCCCTATACAATATTAGTGATGTTGCTTTAATTACCCCTTTAAGGGACGGGATGAATCTTATTGCAAAGGAATATATCGCATCCAGAATCGGTAAAACAGGCATTTTAATCCTTAGCGAGATGGCTGGCGCTTCAAAGGAGCTTGGCGAGGCAATTATTATAAACCCGACTAATAGGGAAGAAATCTCAGAAGCCTTGAAGATGTCGCTGGAAATGCCACAAGAAGAACAAGTAAAGCGAAACCTTGTTATGCAGGATAGACTTGAACGTTACAATGTAGTCCGATGGGCTGATGATTTTATTAATAAGCTGCTCTCCATCAAGAGAAAACAGAAAGGCTTTAATGCCAGACTGCTGTCATATTATATGAGAGAACAGCTCATCAGCGATTTTAAGAAAGCAGAACGAAGACTTATTTTTCTGGATTATGATAGGACGCTTGTTCCATTTGCAAAGCATCCCCAGATGGTGAAACCGACGGAAGATATGCTAAAGATACTTAAACAACTTTCGGAAGGCTCAGGGACTGAGGTTGTTCTAATAAGCGGACGTGATAAAAATACACTTCAAGACTGGTTTGGTATGCTTAACATAGGATTAGTGGCAGAACATGGCATATGGATTAAAGAAAAGAACGCAGATTGGTTTTTGATAAAACCTCTAAAAAATGATTGGAAGCCTCAAATCATTCCTATATTAAAAACTTATGTAGATAGACTGCCCGGTTCATTTGTCGAAGAGAAGGATTTTTCTATTGCATGGCATTATCGCGGGGCAGACCCCGAACTGGGTTTTATGCGGGCAAAAGAACTCATGGATGATTTAATAAACTTTACTGCCAATATAGATGTTCAGGTATTACAGGGGAGTAAAGTGATTGAGATTAAGGGCGGGGGTGTAAACAAAGGTACCTCAGCCATGTATTTTATTTCAAAAGGCAGTTTTGATTTTATATTGGCGATAGGCGATGATATGACGGACGAGGATTTGTTTAGGGTGCTTCCACAAACAGCATACTCAATCAAGGTAGAAATAGCTCCGTCCCATGCCAGATTCAATCTTCGTAATCATACGGAGGTTTGGAAACTAATTGAAGAAATAATAAAGACCAATTAAGAAAATAAGAAAAAAATGAGAATAACTTCATTGGAGTGGATATAATGATTTACGACTGTCCGATAATAATAAACTCTGCCTTCTCAGGCAGTGCCCAGTAGAAGGCACGTGCATCATCTTTACTCATCGTAGTGACTATTTTTATAAAAGGGGTCTTTTTGAGGTAACTCCACAATAATTTAGATGAGTTCCACAGGCGGCTCATTTTCTTGTTGATATAGTTTAAGGTTGATAGCAGAAAATTCCCTTTAAAATGCGGGCTTACAGATATAGAGAGTCCTTTATCAAGTATAAGTGTATAGTTTGATGGCATATCCTCTACGCTATATGAATCTACCTCTTGAGTTGTGCTGGATGTTTTTTCTTCTTTTTTCTGGGCAGGCGGTTTTATTTCTTTTCTTTTCGGTGCAAAAATTGCCTTTACATTAACAAGACTATAAGACTCATCCAACTGCCCAATTCCGATTGTGTCAGAATCAACAATATCAAACTCTTTTAAGGTCACCCCTCTTATCTTTAGATATATCTTTTTCTTGGCCATGTCTAAAACTACATAGGCAACTGGTTTAGCTGCTGCCTTTGCTTCCAGTTCCAATAGTCTTGTCTCTCTCCTGATTTTAATATCCTGAATATTGGAATCATCTGAGAGGGCATTGCTGCACCATATAAATACAAATAAAAAAGGCACTGTTATTATCCAGTGCCAAAGTATCTTTTTAGTCCGAAAATAACCTAATTTCATTATAACCACAAAGCTCACGAAGAACACGAAGAACAGAGAGGTTGAGAAGATGAGAAGATAAGAGGTTTTGAATTATCTTAACCTTGACCTTAACCTCAACCTATTTTTAAAAGATATAAACCCTTGTTCCAATTTTGGCAGACTTATATACAATCTTTAAATCATTATCGCCAACCCTGATACAGCCGTGGGTGACCGGTTTGCCAAGAAGCCGTGTATAGAGTGTCCCGTGAATGAAATAGCCGTTGCCAATCCCAAGGGCATAATCACCCAAGACACCCTCTTCAAACCTATCATTGTAATTTTTTGGTATATTCGTTCCCTCTTCAATAAATGCCCAGTCTGGTTTCACCCAGACAGGCTCAACTATCTTGCTTTTAATCTTAAACTCCCCTCTCGGTGAATCAAAGACCCATTTTCTCTCCTGTTTATTTGGGTCTATGAGAAACCTGCCGCTCCCTGTAGATACAACTGCCTGATACAGAACCTTATCGCCATTTTTCAGATATAAGACATTTTTAGCTGTGTCTATAACAATGTAATTGCCCTTTGGAAAGAGACTTGAGATAGATTTGTAAATTTTTTTATTCTTTTTGGTTATTTCATTTACAACTTTTTTTGCATTACCAGCCTCTTCTTTTTTAAATACAGCGGCATTGGAGTTTTTTTGTATAAAATATGCCATTACATTTATGGCAGAAAAGACAACAAAGAATATAGAGAAGGCATAAACAATCCACCTCATTAATCCCCTTTTTGGATATTCTGTATTATTATCTATATTATTTATAGAATTATAATCGTTCATCTCTTTATCAATTTAACCCAAATAATGCACAAATGCGTTAGATAAGACCTTATGTTCCTGTAGCGACTGTCAAATTTTCACTTTTCCACGGATGGTAAAAAGTGAAAATTTCCACAGTTCAGACAGCCATGGACGGTTGGCTGAACGGCAAGCGGAAGGGACATAAGGTCTTTCATGCATCTTTTGAGTTTAAGAATCACCCTCTAATCCCTTAAGCCCATAGTAAAGCTCATTCTCAATACTTGTAGCACCTACAATGGTAACAGGTGTCCCTATTGCAACCTTATCAAAAAGCTCATCCATGTGGTTATTTTCAAGGGCAATACAACCATTGGTAGTACTCTCCTCCCCGCCGCCATGAATTTCAATAAGCCCCCCTATCCTTGCATTTTTTGAAATAAGCCCCCTTTTTTTAGCCTTTAAAAATTCCTTTCTGTCTTCCTGATTTGGATAATCAAGAAGAAGCGCCTTATAGTATTTACTCTCACCCCTGCCTGATTTTTTTATGATTTTATATCTGCCCTCAGGTGTAGCATCATCTCCTGAAAACAGCTTGTCTCTATACCCATACCTGCCAAACCCAATATTAAAAGTCTGTAATATCTTGCCATTTATGTATAAAGTTAGAGTCCGCTCAGCCTTATCAACTACAATTACAGCCATCTTTTTTCTTTTTGATTCATCAATAGTATCTCTTACAAATTTTCTCCACTTATTTATTATATCATTTTGCGAATATCGTTTGAGTATTGGAGTTACTAATTTTTCAGCTCCATTTAAAAGGGCTGCGGCATCCTCCACCTTTTCCATTGCAGAATCATACCTACCAATGTCAATGGATGCCTTTGCCTCACTTAATGCAATGCCTCCTTTTGTAAGCAGTTTTCTTGTGGAAGCCCCGACATTTACCTTTAATGTTAATTTATTTATAATTCCTGCCTTATCCTCCAGCTTTTTAATTTTATCAGAGATTTTTTTCCCTCTTTTGCTTTTATCCTCGTTAATGGCGATTAGAAGCCTTTTTCCATCACCACTAATAGCTCCTATATTTTTCTGGATTGATTCATAATTTTTCAAAAAAGATAATTTTGATTCCTCCTGAACAATTTTATCCTTAAGCATCCTTAAATTTACCTTAAACTTATTATATTCATCAGGGGCATATTTTATCGCATCTATCTTGTGGAGTTCAAAGTCAATAGCTTCTATTAATTTAATTCCTGGAGGTGGCGGGGATGAATTGCAGGCTGAAAAAAAGAGGATTATAAATGGGAGGGCAATCGCCCTCCCATAATTTAAAAATCTCGTCATACTTCAGATTATTTCTTACCTTTCTTCTTTTTCTTTGATTCTTTAGCCTTCTTTGCTGCCTCAACCTTCTCTATTGCCTGTTGGACTTGGCTTGAAACTGCATCAGCCTTCTCTTTTATTGATTTTGCCTTGCTGACTGCACCGTCATAGTCTTCACCATCAATTGACTTCTGGACATCTGGCAGGGAATCCTCTAAACCTTTTACATCACCTGTCATTGCCTCTATATCTGACTTAGACTCTTTCCCTTTAGGTGCCTTTTCCAGCATTGCCTTTGCATTGGCGATTGCACCATTTGCCTCTTCCTTAGATGCTATTGCATTCTTCTTTGCCTCTTCCTTCTTTGCAGCAGTATCTGTCTTCAGCTTTTCTGCACTCCCCTTAGCAGATGCAAGCAGTTCCTTTGCCTTGTCATATTTCCTGAATAATGGAAATTTGCCATCCTGCACCTTTACCTCATCCATTGCAGCGGAGAGATCATCACTTACCGTTTTTGCATTGTTAGGGAGATATTTTTCTGCACCGGCAGACTTGGCAGATTCTACAGCACTATTTGCTGCATCTATATCCTCAGTTGGCGGCTTTGCACACCCTGCCACAAAAACTACAGCAATCAATAAACAGCCTAAAAATAATCTTACACCCTTATTCATTTTTGAAAATCTCCTTTCTTAATTGAAAAAATAACATCATTCTAAAGTTCAAACCATAATCAATGTCTTTAGCGATTAATAAAAACATCAAGCAATTATAAATCAAGGAGGCATGTCGGTATAAATACCTATAGATAGGATAAATTTTATAAGAAAAGATTGATAATCACAAGTGGCATTCATATAATTTTTTATATACTAATGCTTTACACTTGTCAACAGTTAATTAACGCCCTAAAAAAAGAAAACGAGGCAGTTTAATAAAACCGCCTCGTTTTATAAAAAATATTATTTCTTTTTCTTCCCTTTTGCCGGCGCCTTTGCTGCCTCTAACTGCTTCTCCAACTCTGCCATCTTTGCAGTAAGCTCATCCCTTTCTTTTGTCAGCCCTTCTACCTGAGACTTTAATGCAGAGCTTTCAGTGGTTAACTCTTTTACTTTGCTCTCAAGGTTAGCCTTCTCAACATGGAGAGAATCCACATGCCCCTTTAAAGCGGCATTCTCCTCCTGTAACTGTTTAGATTGGCAGCCTGAAATTAACGGGGCTGCAACAAAGGTTAATACCAATAACCAAATTGCTAACTTTCTCATCGCCTACACCTCCTTTCTCTTAAATAAATAATTTATTATACTTCCAAAAAAGCGAGCAGAAATTTTTCCGCCGATTTTTTTATATTTAAAAATTGAGCCCCAATAGAATAACTTCCATCCTTTTCCTTTCTTGTCCAGCGAATCTCAGCCTCCGCCTCAAATGGAGGACCATTATATTCCCCCAAAAATGACCTCATAAAAACCATATGCCCTATGGAAAAGTGAAGGTATCCGTCAAGGACAATCTTTTCTACTGCTGCCTTCTCTATCCTTATGCTTAAACCGCTTTCAGATAAATCTATAAGGAAAGAGCGATATTTAACATCTTTATTTTTGTCATTGGGTGAGATATAAACATTCTTTAATATCTTCGGAAAAAAACCTTTCCTCTTTGTAACGGATATTTCTTCCATCGGCATTTCGTTTTTTAAATTATTTGGTTATTGTTCCAGATGCAGCCCCGCCCGTAATTGTACCTGATGTAATAGAGCCTGAAGCGGCTGCCCCGCTTGATGAAATAGTATTTTTTAATTCTTTGCCGGGTTTAAACTTGGGAACCCTCTTTGCAGGTATATCTATTGATTCACCTGTTAATGGATTCCTTCCCTTTCTCCCTGCCCTGCTTGTTACTGAAAATGTCCCAAAACCAGACAGTGTTACACTCTCATCCCTTAAGAGCGATTCTGTAACCTTTGATAAAAAACAATCTAATATCCTCTCAGCCGCAGCCTTTGAAATTTCACCCGCCTCTGCCATTGCTACAATTAAATCACTTTTATTCATCTTACCCTCCCTTTTAAAAATAGTGACAGTGATTAGTGTCAGTGACAGTAAGATGTATTTATTTCATTGACACTGACACTGTTAACTGACACTGATTTATATCCCATACCTCTTTCTTGCTATATTTAATATGCTCAATATCATTTCGTTATAGCTCATACCTGATGTCCTTGCTGCCTTTGGAAAACAGGAGTTATCTTCAGGTTTCGGCAAGACCCCGGGCAGGGGATTAAGCTCAAGTATATTTGGTTCATTATCTGAATCAAGCCTTATATCTATCCTGCACAAATCCCTGCATCTAAGGGATTTATAAGCCTTTAATGCTGTCTCCTCAATATTATCTCTTAGTTTATCATCAATGTCTGCCGGGCACTGGAATATATCAATGGGGTTTTTTGAATTATCCCATATCCACTTAGCCTCATAAGAATATATGGGGTTAATATCCTTCGGAAGATTATCAAACTTTATTTCAACAATCGGCAGCACCTTTGTGTCCCCATTATTTCCCATCAATGCCACTGTAAACTCTCTCCCGTTTAGATATTCCTCAATAAGGGCAAACTGACGATACTGAACTATTATCTCCTCTACCTTCTTTTTTAATTCAGAAGGTGAAAATACCAAGGCATCATTTTTTACCCCTTTGCTTGAACCCTCATGAAGGGGTTTTACAATAAGAGGAAAATTTTTTAATTTTATCCGCTCTGAGGCAGATGATACTACCTGAAAGCGTGGGGTTGAAACTTTGTAAAAAGATAATATCTCTTTGGCTCTCCCTTTGTCAAGACATAAAGAGAGGGTCATAGGGTCGGAACCTGTATATGGTATTCCAAGCATTTCCAGTATTGCAGGGACATGTGATTCCCTGTTTGGCCCATTCCTTCCCTCTGCAATGTTAAAAACAATATCAGGTTTTGAGTTTTTCAAATTCTCTACTATATTTTCATCTGCCTCAAGGGGCACAACATCGTGTCGTGCAGAAAGGGCAGACCTGACCGCATCAATTGTTTCTTCTGAATCCCACTCAGCATCCCAGTCGGCGGGAAGCCCTTCTTTTTGTCCCTTTTTCAGATTGAATGTCAGACCTACCCGCATAACTCTCCTTTAAAATAAAAACCTGAAATTAGACAGGATATACAAGATTAACAAAAGAAGAAAAAAATGTTTTTAATTAATCTTGATTATCCTGTTAATCCTGTCTTAATTCTTTTATAATTTCTTTATCAAGAGTCAAATAGCTTAAATTGATTAACCAGTTCAAGCCGTTTAAGCTGTTTAGCTGCTTCATGATATTCAAATATCTTCCCTTCATAGTTTCTTAGAGTTACCCTTCCGTCAGCCTGGGATATAAGGTATACAGGTGCCACAGGTATCTTGCCTCCGCCGCCAGGTGCATCAATAACAAATGTAGGAACTGCATAACCTGTGGTATGCCCCCTCAATTTCTCCATTATATTAATACCGGCTGTGACAGGTGTTCTAAAATGTCCTGTTCCTACAGCAGGGTCGCACTGATATATATAGTATGGCCTCACCCTGATCTTGAGTAGTTCATGCATAAGTTTTTTCATAATATTGGGCTTGTCATTTATGCCCTGAAGGAGGACTGTCTGGCTTCCAAGCGGTATTCCGCCATCTGCAAGGATTCCGCATGACCTCTTTACATCTCTTGTAATCTCCCTTGGATGGGAGAAATGAATGCTCATCCAGATTGGGTGATATTTTTTCAACATATCTACAAATGAAGTATTTATTCTCTGCGGCAGGGTTACAGGGACACGGGTTCCGAGCCTTATTATTTCAACATTTGGTATCTTCCTCAAATTTGAAAGTATATCTTCAAGTATCTCTTCCTTTAATAGTAAAGGATCTCCGCCCGATATTAAGACATCCCTTATCTTCCTGTTTGTCCTGAGATAAGAATAGACATCTTCAAGCCTGTCCCTCGATATAACATTCTCTTCGGCCCCGACCATCCTCCTCCTTGTGCAATACCTGCAATACATTGCACACTGGTCTGTAACTATGAGCAGTGCCCTGTCGGGGTATCTGTGGACAAGCCCAGGCACAGGAGAGTGATTATCCTCTCCGCATGGGTCAACCATGTCATGTGGCAGCTTATAAGACTCCTCTATTCGTGGGACCGCCTGACGGCGAATGGGACAATCAGGATTGTAAGGGTCTATTAGTGAGGCAAAATATGGGGTTATTGCCATTGCAAGCCTTCCGCCTGAAGCAAGGACACCTTCTCTTTCTTGTGGAGTTACCTCTATGACCTCTTCCAATTGCTGAAGTGTGGTGATTCTGTTTTTTAATTGCCACCGCCAGTCATTCCATAATTCTTTTGGAATAGACTTTAATATTTTTTCTTTTTTAATTGCACCGCTATATATAAGATTTACGAGGTTTTCTGATAAATTGGGATTAATGAGATTTAAAATACTGCTGGGAGGCTCTTCAAAACTACATTCTTCAGGCGATTCCATATTAAATATTTTCTCCTTTTAAAAAGTGTTAGTTTTAAGTGTCAGTGAAGGGAATTATTACTACCACTAACACAGTATTTTGAGTTCATGCAAAAATATAACCACAATATGTTGTGATGTCAAGAATAATTTAAAATTAATTTGCCACGGACTTTCACTGACTAAAATACTCACTGTTTCATTGTCTCATGGTTTCATTGTTTTTAACAATGCAACAATGAAGCAATTGAGCAATAAAATACTTTAAAATCTGTGTAAGTCAGTGGCTAAATATCTTTTATTTGAGCATCATGGCAAGGCGATTCCATCTGACACCAAAGTTTGCACTGTCCCATGACCAGTAAATAATAAACGCCCTCCCTTTAATTTTGCCTTTATCAAGGAACCCCCAGAAGCGGCTGTCCATACTGTTTTCCCTGTTGTCACCCATGACAAAAAAATTATTTTCAGGGACTGTGACGGGACCAAAAATATCCCTCGGATGAAACGAACCTCCGCCTGATTCTTCATGAAATGCATAAGATTCATCTATCTCTTTATCGTTTATATATACTTTTTTATCTTTTACCTCTACCTTATCACCAGGGAGGCCAACAACCCTTTTTATGAAATCACGGCTCTCATCTTTTGGGAACTTAAAAACAATAATATCTCCCCTATTTACATCCGTGAATCTGTATATGAATTTATTTACAAGTATATGGTCGCCTATTTGCAAAGTTGGTATCATTGAACCGGATGGTATCTTAAATGCCTGGACTACAAATGTCCTGATAATAAAAGCGAGGACAAGTGCAATTATTATTGCCTCTGCATATTCCCTTACAATAGATTTCTTTTTCGTCTGTTCTGTCACAGATGCCCTTTCAATATTTTCAACTTTTTCCATTTCCATTATTAAACTCTCCTCTTTATTAAGTGTCAGTGATTAGTGTTAGTGTCAGTAAAAACACATCTGACCGACACTGTTCACTGACACTAACACTTATTTATTTCGTTTTCAACACTGCAAGGAATGTCTCCTGAGGCAGTTCAATCTTGCCTATCTGCTTCATCCTCTTTTTCCCCTCTTTCTGCCTCTCAAGGAGTTTTCTCTTCCTTGTTATATCACCGCCGTAACACTTTGCAATTACATTTTTTCTCAATGGTTTTACAGTCTCTCGGGCTATAATCTTGCCTCCTATAGCTGCCTGTATTGCCACCTCAAACATCTGTCTTGGGATTATCTCCTTCATCTTCTCTGCCAGGTCTTTGCCGTGGTAATAAGCCTTGTCCTTGTGTATTATTGAGGACAGTGCATCAACAGGATCGCCATTTAACAATATATCTAATTTAATCAGATTAGATATGCGGTAGTCAAGATATTCATAATCCATTGATGCATAGCCTTTAGAAATGGATTTAAGCCTGTCATAAAAATCAAGGACTACTTCATTGAGGGGAAGCTCGTAAGTAATCATCACCCTCTTTTCACCTATATATTCAATCCCCTTCTGGATTCCTCTCTTTTCTTGTGTCAACTGCATAATAGCACCGAGAAATTCATCAGGTGTTATTATTGTAGCGATAATATAAGGCTCTTCTATTCTGTCTATATAGTTTGGAGGCGGAAGCTTAGAGGGATTATCAACATAGATTATCTCTCCCTTTGTATTTATTACTTTATATACAACTGTAGGTGCTGTTGTGATAAGTGAAAGGTCAAATTCCCTCTCCAGCCTCTCCTTTACAATATCCATGTGCAGTAGTCCGAGGAATCCGCATCTAAAACCAAATCCGAGGGCGAGAGAGGTCTCAGGCTCAAACTTTAAGGATGAATCATTCAACTGGAGCTTCTCAAGTGCATCCCTCAGAGACTCATATTGAGCGCCATCCACAGGATATATACCGCTGAACACCATTGGTTTTATATCCTTGTAGCCGTGAAGAGGCTTTTCCGCCGGCCTTTCAGAATCGGTAATTGTATCTCCAACCTTTGCATCCTGAATAGTCTTAATGCTCCCTGTAACATAACCAACCTCACCGGCAGATAATTCATTTACCTTCAAATCCTTTGGAGTAAATACACCGAGCCTGCTGACCTCATATATCTTTCCATTGGCCATGAACATCATTTTCATGCCATTTTTTATGCCTCCTTCAAATACCCTGATAAGCATTACGACCCCCTGATATGAGTCATACCACGAATCTAAAACAAGTGCCCTTAAAGGCGTATCTTTTGTCCCCTTCGGAGACGGTATCCTTTTTACAATTGCCTCAAGTATATCCTTTATGCCAATACCCGCCTTTGCACTTGCAAGGATTGCCTCGCTTGAATCTATTCCGATTATGTCTTCAAGCTGTTTTTTTACCATTTCAGGGGATGCACTTGGGAGGTCAATCTTGTTAATGACAGGGATAATCTCAAGATTGTGCTCAAGGGCGAGATGGACATTTGCGAGGGTCTGAGCCTCAATCCCCTGACTTGCGTCTATTACGAGCAGAACACCTTCACATGCTGCCAAACTCCTTGACACCTCGTAGGAAAAATCAACATGACCCGGTGTATCAATCAGGTTTAAAATGTATTCGCTGCCATCAGAAGCCTTATACTTGAGCCTTGCGGTTTGTGCCTTTATAGTAATACCCCTCTCTCTCTCAATATCCATCTGGTCAAGCACCTGCTCCTTCATCTCCCTATGAGAAAGTCCGCCGGTAAATTCAATAAGCCTGTCAGCCAGCGTAGACTTACCGTGGTCTATATGCGCAATGATTGAAAAGTTTCTTATGTTCATAAATTAATATTAACATAAAACTTACAAAAAATAGAAAATTTGATAAATTCTAATGATTAATATAAACAAAGGGGGGGGATATGGTGTGATAAGAAATAAATCCTGAAATTATTTGCGATGGTTTGCTGACGCCTTTTCCTGCTTCACGCGTTCATGGAGCCAGATTTTAATTAATGCACCCCTGTCAACTCCAATCTTTTGTCGTATATCGTCAATTTCATGGACAAGAGATTCGGCCACATCTAATGTTAACCGCACCTTCTTCCCATGATGGATAACCTTTGCCTTTGACATATCTATAAGGTCATGTACATCCTCTCCTGCATCAAATCGTTGATCGAATTCCTGAGCACTTTTAGCTAATTTTTTCTTTAACATACAGCTTAACCTCCTTTTTTCTTGAACGCCTCACTGAAATTATTCTGACTGTTTCACTTCGTATTGTATATACAGCAGTCCATAATTTTCCAAGAAATTTGGCAATAATAATATTCCGCTTCTCAACAGGATACGGAGTCTCAATTTCTATCCGATTTTCATCAAGCCAAAGGTTCTGTGCTGTTTCAAAATCAATTCCATGTTTCTCCTTGTTAGCCCTGCTTTTCTCACTGTCCCACTCAAACTTCATGATTTATTATACATTATTTGGACAATATTTGTATAAAAATAAACAACACCATCTTAATAACAATGCCCTCAAACGGAGTTTTCAATCTGACGCTGGGAGTGGTTCTGCAAACCCCTGTAATAGGTGGAAATATTTAGGTTTTCAACTTATAAGTCTGTGCTGAAAGCTGTTTCTTAAGCCTCTCAATATTTTTTACTGGTGTTGGGTCAATGCCATTAAGTATGGCAAGATAATAACTCACAAAATCTCCAAGGTATATGAGGGAAAATATCCTCGCCAATCTGCTTTTCCCTTTTCCCCATACCTCTCTCATCCCCCCGACCCTGTCACTCAATATTGTCTTTGTAAGCTCTATCTGCCGGGATATATTTTCAGCCTCATCCTCACTCCTTAAAATGACAACAAAGAAATTATGCCCAAGTTCATGGTTTGTATCCCACCCCTCAATCTCATTGTGATTAAGCTCCGGGAATGAATTATAAAATGCTGGAATCTTGCTATTCTCATTAAACTGGCATTTCCACCTCATAGCTAATGAATCTGTAAGCCCATGAACACCATATAATAGTGGTATCTTCCCGTGAATATCCAATGATAATCTCTTTGCATCATTTTCAGTTGACTCAAGGGAATAGCCTTTTGACAATGTTTTTAGTAATTCAATTGTCTCTAAAATATCTGTCCCCTGCCCTTCAATAAACCCCATCTTTTCCATCAATATAAGGAGTGGAATAAAGATATATCCAAGGGATTCCCTTGGCTGTCCTCCGCCTTCAATTTTTATAATAGGGATACCTTTTCTACTGCAAAATTCTTCTATAACTCCCCCACTGGTGATCGTTATTATTTTGCTCCCTTTTTCATAGGCATATTTAAGTGATGCCAATGTCTCATCAGTATTTCCTGAATAACTTATGACAATTGTCAGGGTTTTTTCATTAACAAATAGCGGTAGAGAATAACCCCTGTTTACGATAGCAGGTATTTTAAGATTTTCTCTGAGATATGAGATTAAGATATCGCCGCCTGCCGCTGACCCCCCCATTCCGCTTATAACTATATTCTCTATCCCTTCCGAATAAAATGGGGCATCAAGTCCATCAATAAATCTTTTTGCTTTTTCACATTGATTGGGGAAGGCAAGCAGTCTCTTCCACATTCCCGACTTATCAATCTCAGTTATTAACTTTAAATCATCCAATTGGCGCATAAAAATAATATAACATAATTGTTTTGAACTCACACATCAAATATTATTCTCACCTGCCATGTCTCTCTGACTTTTTCAATCTTTAGATTGTGGTATGTCGCGGCCTTTACACCTGATAAAAGCTCATGTTTTTCAGGGTCATATATCTCGCCATGAATATCAGCCTTTAAACTATTATCATTTAGATAATTTATATTAAATCTCTTACCGAGGAATCCTTTAGTATCTTTGAGAAATATTATTTCATTCAGCCATTTTATAAGCAGTCCCTCTCTGTCTTTTGCAGTTATATTGATAGCAGTAGATTCTGATTCAGCAATGCCCTTTGTATCAGCCATGAGTGACATAAGCCCCTCTGCAGCATTGGAGAATAGGTTTTTTAAATCCTCTCCATAGGCAATGATGCCTAAATCGGCAGTTGCATCAATCTCTTCAAACTTTTTCTTCAACATAGTATTTAGCCACGAATGAACACTAATTTTTTTAACCCCTTTTCTTTTAATTTGTGAATATTTGCGTAAATTCGTGGCTAAAATTAAGTTTTTTGTTCATTCGTGGCTAACTGAGGGATTGAATGAATGGCTGGGTGCGTTCGAAAAAATTCGAACAGATTTCGCCCAAAATTTGTATGGCGGGCGGAATTCCCCTAACCACCTTTCCGCCCGCCCACAGAAGCGACCCTTTCGGATTGGACGATTTCAAGTTTTTCGTTTCGCTTTTAGCGGAACTCTGAGCTTCGCTCGGTTTGGCGGCAAATTCTTTCTTAATCTAAATCACCTTTGTCTTTCTTGTCAAAGTTATTCAAAAATAAGTTTATTGTTTCTTTATTACCTTTATATAGTTCATTATTCTGATTTTTCATTTCTTTCAGTTTCGTCTTCACTTGCTCTAAATTAATAAAATCACCCAAACTTTTATAGTTAAACTTTTTTGAAATTTTTACACCATAATCACCGATCGTTTGACTCTTGCTCTCTGCAATAAATTTAGCCACAAATGACATTAATTTTTGATCCTCCTCCGTTATTCTCTGTATAAAATCTTTCCATTTTTCCTCTTTATCCCATTCTTTCCACCGATATAAAAGGTAGAGCAGATTTTTATGCTTGAGTAGATCGTCTGTTGTAGTGTCCTGAATTTTTTCAAGACATAGTTTTTGTAGTTCTTCAATTTTATCTTTTGGTACTACAAATTCATCAGAATCCTTACCTTTTTCTTTTCTTGAGGACTCCAAAGAAACTTTTTGCGCTGGACCAAACAAGCCTTTTGACTGCGGAATGGCTTCTTTTAATATTTCAAAATTCTTGTTTTTGTCAGTTTCTCGTTTTAGCAACTGATAAATTATTCTCATCAAATCCATATCTGCCCCAAAATCCCACATGCCGACCTTTTCCTCGGGCAGGTCGTCCGAAATATTAAAAAGTGCTTTAACTACATTTTTTGCATTGTTTTGTGAAATGCGATTTTGATCGCCTGTAAAATCTTGGATTCTTTGCAAAACCTTTCTGATTTTCCCTTTTTCAATGTATTCCCTGATTATTTTTTCAAATTCTTCTTCTGAATTTGTCTTGTTCAAAATTTCTTCAATCTCAAACTGACTCAATTCTTCTTCATCACCGCCCGGAATAAGCGTAAAATAACTATCAAAATTATTTGTGGCGCATACCCTTAAATTATTACTCCAACTGGATTGCCATTCGTGGCCGTGGGTTGAATAGCCATATTGAAAAATGCCGTCTACTTGCGGAAACAATCTTTTTAGTAACTCAAGGACAGATTCTTTTATTCCGTTTGGCGATTCATTCAAAGCTTTTTCAATCTCATCTTTTCTTGGGTTGTTGTTCCTTGACCCTCTATCATTTCTGTCTGTTGAAGTGAAAAGTGCGCTTTTATCACGCATGAATAAATAGAAATCCGGTGCAAAAACTCTAATTGCTTCAATAGCAATAAAATCTATTGGATTCACTTCCATTACTTTATCTTGGTACATCTGAGAGATGTTAAACTCCAAACTACTAGCAAACCTTTTTACATCCCTTATATTTTTGAAAAAATCTTTGAAACCTGAATGATAAACGTTAACCCAGTATGGGTCGTCCTGTCCGAAATATTTTTGCGCAGATTCTGGTAACACACTTAAAATCCGGTCTAACTCTTTAAAAAGAAAGGTAGAAATTTTAGAGGGCTTTGCAAACGGAACATCAAAATTTACTTGAACAATCTTATTCAAATAATCTTTCCCAGATACTCCAACCTGTTCTTCTAGATTTTTTTCAATAATTTTCCTGTCAAAAGCCAAAAGGTATATCGTGTTTGGAAAATCCGCATTTACTCTGATAAGTCTAAAAATTTGCCTAATCTCTGATTGATTTAATCGGTCAATATCATCGATTACAATCACAAGTTTTTTCTGCCGATCAATCAGCTCTTTTTTAATTTCTCTTTTAACTTCGGATACAGATTTTGAATAATATTCGGCTTTTTTCTCAAAATAGTTTGCAAATTTTGATAGATACCCTTTGAAAAGCTCTACCAACACGAGCAGGAAGCCGCCAATTAAAAGGGCATTTTGAATGCAATTGACAGGTATGTTTAACCAGCTAATAATTTGACTTAAGGAAATACCGACCAGACCCAAGACGAGTAATGCTTTTGATGATAAACCTGCAAGCAAATTTTCTTCCGGCGTTAAACTAAGCAAGCTCGCGTAAAATTTTAGCTTCTTGGCGATCTTTTTATCTTTTTCAGTGTCATTTCTAATTTCCAGCTCTTTTGCGATCTCATTGAAAAAATGCTCTCCCAAGCTGTCCTCTTCGGAGAAAATCCAAGGGTTAAATTCTATGATTGTCGGTTTGTTTTCATGGTCGCTCTTTTCAATATTTTCACTTGCTAAATTTATTACTGAAGATTTACCCGAACCCCATTCGCCATAAATTGCGATAACAAGGCTTTCTTTTTCTTTCCAATCCAAAAGAGCTTTCCCAAGGTGTTGAGAAAATCTTTTTCTGCCAAGGAAGTCATCTTTTTCAGTTTCAATTGGTTTGTCGTAAATAAACATAATTTGTAGATTTGATGTTTGTATTTCCTACTATAACTCTGTATACTAAAATTAGCAAATGTTTAAATATAAGCAGAACATATGAATCAGGTAATTTATAAAACAATAGCCAACCAGACAAGTCATCAAAGTCAAATATCCCATCAATCTAAAAAGGATAATGGGGTGTTTTTTACCAACGAAATCAGAATTATTGATTCAATTTTAGATGTCATTGAATTTAATAACGGAATTATAAATAAAAAAATCTTAGAACCTGCTGTTGGTAATGGTATTTTTTTACTAAGAACCATTGAAAGAGCGTACCAGTATTATCCAAGCAAAGAAAAGATCAAGTATTTTATTGAAAATGGTTTATTTTTTATTGATGTTGATCCTGCAATGATAAGGAAAACAAAAGAAAATATTGCTGAATTATACAAAAATCTTTTTAGCGAGCAGTACAAAGGTGGCTTTAATGCTTTTGTATATGATTTTACTGAAAAAGTTAAAACGGATTTAACATTATTTAACGAAACAAAAAATCCAGATTTAGAAAACTTATTGCAAAAAATTGAT
Organism: Nitrospinota bacterium; assembly: GCA_016194325.1. Lineage (GTDB taxonomy): Bacteria > Nitrospinota > Nitrospinia > UBA9942 > UBA9942 > UBA9942. The sequence continues at coordinate 25,029 of JACQBS010000150.1, forward strand.
TATGTCATTGGTAACCCCCCATACGTTACACTCTATGGTAGGAGGGATAGAAAAAGAAACGAGTTACAAAGAATTAATTATTTAAGCCAGTACAGACAGTTTCCTCAAAATGTAAAAAATGGAAAAATAAATTACGTAATGCTTTTCATCGAGCATAGTTTAGATTACCTGAAAAAAGACGGAAGACTTGCTTTTATTATTGATATTTCATTTTTTGAAACGGCTTATAAATATACACGAAAATATTTATTAGAGAATACCAAAATAATTGCACTAGAAAATAATATTTCAAATTTTGACGGGGTAGCTAGTGGACAACTAATAATTAAAATTGAAAACAATCTTGATAAAAAAAATACAGTGACCGTAAAAGATTTTTTTACCGAAGAAACGCAGAAAATTAATCAAGTAGATTGGCTTAATGAAAATGATGAATACAGATTCAGATTAAACTTTTCAGATAACACCCAAAATATTCTAGAAAAAATAAACAAAAAAGCACCCAAAACACTTAAAGAACAATTTCCCCAAAAAGCCATTAGGACATGCGCCATGTTGTTGGACATGGAAAATAAATTTGTTAGCACTAATCCAGAAAACAAAAGAGGGTGTAAAAGTTATAAATATTATCAAGGCTCAAAAGCTCTATATGATAAATACTGTATTCCTTTTGGTGACAAATACTTTTATTACGATAAAAAATTACAAGATAAAATTAATGATGAATTAAAAGAGGAGCTTGTAAAAAAAGGTATAAAAAACAAAAAAAGAATTGGGCTTGGTGATTTTTTAGTATATGACAATCCAAAAATATTTATAAGGCAATCGGCGAAGGAAATCATCGCTACCTATGATAAAAATTTAAGTTCAGCAAATAATAGCCTTTATGTGTTTTCTTTGAGAAAAGGAGATAATAAAACAAAAGAATACCTTAGGTTTTTGTGTGGTTATTTAAACTCATCTATAAGCACTTTCTATGCGCAAAAAATGGAGGTAATCCGCTACCGAAAAGGTAAACAGCCGCAAATTAAAACTTCTGATTTATACTCAATACCAGTTCCAACAGATTTAAACTTGATTCAGGAAGTTAATAATTTGGTAAGTATGATTTATAAAGGAGAAAATAAGAAAATCTATGAGGAAAAAATAAACAGTACAGTCAATGATTTTTTTGGCTTTTCTGTAAGTGAAATTGAATTTATTAATAACTCTATTTTAGACTACTTAAAATCTTAGCTTCGGACTCTTTGTTTCTATTTAATAGATTTTTTTCCTCTTCCGAGATTGTCTTTAAAGCTTTTTCTGAAATTTTAATTTGCCTCGCATGAGAATCACCAATCTTTTTCATTAAAAGCTTAATAAATTCTCCTCTTGAACGGTACTCTGGGGGTTCAGACATATTGACTTGTAGTTGATTTTTTGGATTTCTTCTAAATGAATGGTGAATATCCTTTAGGAAATATGATTTTGTGAAGCCACCATTAATTCTCACAAATTTTAAGCCATTTTTTGTTTCTTCATAAAAAACATAGATATACAATAAATAGAAATTACCATCTTTTATAAAATTTATTATTTTGTTTGGTGTTCCTATATCTGGATTACTATCTTTACCTGATGTTTTGAGGGCTTTAAAATCTACCCAAATTATTTCTTGTAGATTTTTAAAACAAAAAACAGTTTTTGCGTCCCATGGATTTTTTGTTGCGCCCTTAGGTGATTTTTCAGAATCCTTAAAAAATTTATTAAGCCTGATATATTCAACAAACTTTTCTTCAAGAAAATCACTCACCTCTGCGCCTGCTCTCGCTTTTGCAGATATATTAAGCTCTGGATAATCACGAATAATTTGTGTGATTATTTTCTCAAACTTATCAATAATTAATTTTTCTAAGTCTTTGATGTCCATATTATAAATTGGTTAATAGTTGATTGATTTCCAAGTCTATTGCTTCTGCAACTTTCTTAATGTTTGTTAGAGTAATATTTTTTTCTCCTCTTTCTATCATTCCGATATAAGTACGATGAACATCTGCTTTTGCAGCGAGTTCCTCTTGCGAAAGACCCCTTTTTAGTCTTTCCTCTCTAACTTTGGCCCCAAATTTATTTAATAATTCAGTTTTTTTATTCATAGATGGTTTTTATTGATTGTTAACTATAGTATAGCTCTTGCTAATTTTAGTTCTACATACTATAGTTAGCATATGGATTCTTGTTTCAAAAATGAGGGAAGCCCGCTTTTGGTCCAAAATGAAGTTCGAGCCGATTTACACGAATGGACACGAATGAAAGAAAATAATATTTTTGTAAGAGCCTTTTTTGAATTTCCCACATTCAACCTTGAAGTGCAACAAAAGAAGAAGCCACTTCAAGTGGTGTTTTAAAGCCCAGACACTTTCTGGGACGGTTATTAATAAGAGATTCGATATGAGCAATCTCATGTTCAGTGATTTTACTAAAGTCAG
>JACQBS010000168.1 GCA_016194325.1 Nitrospinota bacterium
AATTTAAGCCGTATTATCCGAGAAACGCTCTTTGACCGAAAAAACTTGATAGATATATTAACCTTAAAGCCTGAACGACTACTAATCTTTCATGATGAACCATTACAGGCTATGCTATTTTAATCGGACAGTAGTGATTTACAATACAATATTTAGGAAGCTCCATTGTAAAAGAGGTAAACTCTACTGCAAATAGCGTAACAATAAACATTAGGGACATTTATATAAATGGAGATGTTGTAAAACTTTTGTATGACCAAATAGAAAATACTAAAATAACCACTAAATATGGAGACACAATTTTAAATGAATACACAACTACTACAACAGGAGGCTCTACTACAACATCAGGCACACAGTGGAATTATGCCCTCATAGCCAACCAGAATGATGTTATTTATTCTACAAAAACTGACAGGTCTAGGGTTTATTTAGCTCCTGATGAGTGGTTATGGAGTAGCGGGGCAAATATTACGAACCTTTTTACATACATACGAACAGATAGCGGATATAGTATGGCTGTGAGGGCTGCATATAGCTCTAGTGATTTTAAGCGTTCATTTAACAGCACAGAAGCAGGGTTTGTAGAATATGGGGGGTTGTTCGTTAATAGAGAAGATTTAATGGGGTTCAAACTTACGGATTTTTCAAGCGGGGGTCTTGTGAGATTTTATGTGGATTCGGCAAAGATAAAAATAGACCCTGCATTGCCTGATGGGTATGAAATAACAACCATATCTCCTCTTTTAACATGGGATACCACTAAAATATTTGATTTTATTTTGAAATAGGGGGGGGTAGGTGAATCCAAAGGCATGAACCTGTTTTATTAACAGTCTCAAAATAGTATTTACGAACTGTTATCCTTTATCCGTCATGCCCGAGGACTTTAATCGGGCATCCAGAACATAGATTCCCGCTAAAAACATGCGGGAATGACAGCATAGTAATGATAATAGGAAGATCGCTCTTTCAAGCTTCCTTCATATCTGAGTATTCCGCCTTCCTTCAGAGGCTTCTTGGCAGTTTTCGGTATCTTTAGCAGACCATTAATATCGCTTCTTATTATCCCCGAAAGTTATAATTTTTTGTTATTATATATGACAGCCTTGTAAAAAGTCCTTTGCTGTCACCCTAATGCTGATTTTATTAGAACCTGTCCTGATAAAAATCAGGATGCTGAAATAAATTCAGCATGACAATCTGTGTGTTTTCCGACTTTTTATGATGTCTTCATATATTATGGCAAATAGAAGGGTTTTGATAATAACCGATTCTTTCCCACCTGCCGGCGGCGGGGCAGTTCAGAGGATTGTTGGTTTCTGTAAATATCTCCCATCCCTTGGCTGGAAACCTTTAATCCTCACGCTCAGAGACGACCTTTATAGAACATACGATTATTCACTGGTGGAGAATGTAAAGGGGATAGAGGTCTTTAAGACCTTCTCGCTGGATGTGGATTCTTTGAAGACCCTAATATTCAGAAGACAGAAGCCTGCCCTGAGCAAAGTCGAAGGGACAGAAGACAGAAGCCTGCCCCTGCAAACAGTAAGCAGGGGACAGAAGTCAAAAACCAACCCACAAATCTTAAAACTTAATTGGCTTAAATCTTTTATGGACCGATATATATTTATCCCTGACCCAAAATCAGGATGGCTACCCTTTGCAATACTCAAGGGCATAAAGATTGTAAGAGATAGAAAACCTGATGTTATTTTTGCTGTATATCCATATACTACCTCCCTCTTGATTGGCTATATCCTCCATAAATTTTTTAAAATACCCATTGTTTTAGATATGCATGACACTTGGACACTCTATCCTGAATGGCTTATAGGAGTAAAAGGTAGTTCCCCTCTTCTTAAAATAAGGCAGCGATTAGAGGAGACCATGCTAAAATTGATTTTTAATTCTTCCTCTGCAATAATCACAAATACTGAATATATGAAAAATATGTATATAAAGCGATATCCTTCTATAAATCCTTCAAAATATGTAACCATAAACAATGGTTATGACCCTGATGATTTTGTTGGTATTGAAAATGAGAATGATAGGTTTAAAATTCAAGATTCAAAATTCAAAATTATTTTTAGCGGCAGGTATTACAGACATCACTATCCCCTCTATTTTCTTAAAGGGCTTAACTGGATTATTAATAAATATCCTGATATAAGAAATGAAATCTCTGCAATTTTCATGGGCAGCTTTGGAAAAGAGAATGAATATATTGTAAAAAAAATGGGGCTGGAAGATATTATTACCATTATTGAATACCTGCCGTATAAGGAGAATCTTAAAATTTTATCAAATGCTGATTTATTTCTAATTACCCTCATACCGCCATCAGACTTTAATGGCTACCGGATACCGAGTAAGGTACCTGAATATCTATATTTAAAGAAACCTATACTGGCAATTATTCCTGACGGAGAACTTAAACAGTTAATTGAAAAGTTAAAGGCAGGGATTGTGGTAGAGCCTGCTGATATAGAGGGAATAGGGAATGCGATTTATGAGTTATATAACAGATATAAGAATAACTCCTTAAATGTCCTGTTAGATGAAGAGAGTGTTAAAAAATTTGATTATAAGATTCTTTCAAAGAAGATGGCAGATGTCTTATTGAGTGTAATCGCTGCATAAATTATTACCAATTTAAAATCTCTAATTAGTTCATTATCAATTAATTAAATGAACGCTTTTATTCTTTTTTTAGCTAATGCAATAAAACTTGGCATAGGATTCTTGACCTATCTTATTATTGCCAGGGAGTTAGGGGCAGAGAATCTTGGGCTGTTTTCAGCATCTACATCTACTGCCAGCATCCTCTGTTATATTGTTGATATTGGCATCAATGGAGGGATGCTTATAATGGTATCAAAGTCCATATCGAAAGGCGAAATTACAAATGCAGTCAATTTTGTAAGGGTAAATCTCCTTTTTAAGATTTTTGCAGGTGTAATTTTATTTGCCTTAGCCGTATGGCTTGGTAATTTTATAGGCATTTCTATCTACAATAAAAAGAGCATAATTCTACCGCTGCAGTTAGTATTTATTGGTATTTTCTTAACACTTATTCAAGATGCTATAGACTTCACTCTCAGGGCTTACGGCAGATTTAGTTTCTATTCACTTTTCAGATTAATATCAGCCGCATCTATCTTTTTAGGAATTCTTGTTTTTGTTTCGATTAAAAATATTAGTTTATCCAAGACTATTATAGCTTATTACTGGATAGCGCCTGTAATTACTATTGCCATATCATTCATATTCTTTATGCCAAAAGGTATTATGATTAAAACTTGCACTATTCTTAATACTAAAGCTGTATTTTTCAAAATGGTTTCTTTTAGTAAGTGGTTGTTTGTTGGCGGGCTTGCTGAAGGTATTGCAAGAAATATTAACACACTAACATTAACAAGAATGGTATCACTAAGAGAAGTGGGTATCTATGATGTGGCATTAAAACTTTCTGATATCATGGAGGTGTTCTCCGCTACATCATCAGCCTTACTTCTCACATCGGCGTCATCTCTTCTATCTAAAGAAGATGGGAGGAGATTTATAATAGAGAGAACAAGGATATTGGGGATTTTTTCAATAGGAATTATACTTGTGATACCTTTTTCATCCTATATTATAAAAGCCCTGTTTGGAGAATCCTATCTTCTCTCCGCCGGGATATTTAAGATACTTATCATAGGCAGTATTTTTGAAATCCTGAGTCAGCCGTTTCTATATACGCTGTATTCGTTAGAAAAACCTGATAAAGTTGCAGCAGTTAGAATTATTCTTTCAGTTTTTTCGTTTATTATAGCTATAATATTTATTAGTATCTACAATGTAAAAGGGGCAGCAATATCCCTCCTGATATTTCGTTTTGCCGGGCTTATAATATTTGGAATAATGGCATGGAAAGTTACAAAATAACTCGCGACTCACGACTTACGACTCACGACTACATTATCTCCATTCTGCTATTTCTCGTAACCTTTTTTTCCCTATACCTTACCATTGACGATATAGGTGTTGTATGGGATGAGGCATATCTCTGTGATGATGCATCAAAACTTTACATAGAATGGTTCTCTAAAGCAATTAGAGACATTAAAAACGGTAGTCTTGATTTTACTTCTAATGATGTTGTTGATAGATACTTTGGTGCCGTAATAGAAGGCGGAAAGGTAAACTGGCATCCGCCTTTTGGCAGAATGTTAAGTGGAGTTACATGGAAACTATTTAAAGACAGAATTGGAGAGCTAAATGCATTTCGCCTCTCTCCTATTCTCCTGTTTTCTTTAGAGGTTTCTATTTTATATCTCTTTATTAGTAATTTTTATGGATATATTACAGGAATATTTGCCTCTCTCTCATTGTTATTAATGCCGAGGGTCTTCGGAGATGCACATCTCTTTGCATTAGATACTCCAATTGCCTTCATGTGTTTTTTGACAGTTTACTGTTTTTTAAATGGGATAGATAAAAAGAGATGGGCGGTTATTACAGGTATCGTATGGGGACTTGCCCTTAATACAAAAGTGCACGCCTTTTTCATGCCAATACCACTGTTCTTATGGGCAGTATCGTTAAAAAAGAAGTATCTTAATAATTTAATTGCCATGCTGTTAATCTCTCCAATAGTGTATCTGTTCTCATGGCCCTGGCTGTGGCATGATACCATAAATCACATATTTGGGTATTCTGTCGGAATGGGTGATGTAGTAGTAAAACCTTTTAATCATCCGGTTGATTATATGGGAATAGTTTATTCAGGAAGGACGCCACCATGGCACTACCCATTTATAATGATACTTATTACAACGCCGCCGTTTACTCTCCTTTTTAGTATTGCCGCCATATTTAAAACCTTCTTTGCAAAAAGCATTGCAATAAAACAAATAATTAACAACAGAAGGGATATATCTATTCTATTTATTCTTTGTATGGCTACATTCCTAATATTATTTGCATTACCATTTACCCCTAAATATGATGGAGTAAGGCTTCTTTCACCTGTCTTTCCATTTTTAGCTGGAATTGCATCTGTAGGTTTCTATTCAATATCCATGCAGTACATAAAAAGAGGATATTATATATTTCTTATTTGCTGCTTATCTCTCCTGCCTTCACTTATCTCTTTAGTAAAGATACATCCCTTTGAATCTTCTTACTATAATATTTTTATCGGAGGATTGAGGGGGGCAAGTTCAAAAGGGTTTGATGTTACTTACTATGGTGACCCATTAAATAAAGATGTGATTAATTTTATGAATGAGAAATTGTCAGATTACAAAGGTTCAGGCTTGATACCACGATTTGATTACAGAGGTGGTCCATTCAGGGAACAGATAATATTTTATACTGACATAGGATGGTTATCTGAAAGATTTCTTCAAAATCAATATCACTTGTGGGATAAGAATTATAAGGGTCGTTATGATTATTACATACTTTATAATCGTAAAAGTACTTTTGATGAAAAGGCATGGTTTTACTTTAAAAATTTAAACCCGGTTTATTCTGTAAATATTGAAGGGACCCCTCTTTTAAACATATATTCAACTCCAGAGGGGATAAAAAATCATATTAAGTCTAAATACCCGAATAATGGGCTTAGAGGATATTATTATGCCGATATGAAATTTATAGAGGGTGAGGCTATTGATGAAAAATCTGCCTTACTGAAAAGATTGGATATGCTTCCTGGTTTTAGTAATAAATACTCCTTTTTGGGTGAAGATATGCTTCAATCATTGAAAAGACTATCCATTTACTGGAGGGGATTTATTAAAATTTTAGATGATGGAGAGTATGGCTTTTCAGTTTTTACAGATGGGGATGGAATCATATCTATTGATGGTGAAAAAGTTGTAAATCATACAAGAATAAGAGAGGAAAGATTTGGAGAAGGGGAAAAATTTTTGAAAAAGGGATTCCATTTTATTGAGATTAAATATGCAAGAAATAGTGACTCAGCCTATTTTTATCCATTATTTAGAAAGGGGAAAGATAAATATCAGATTATTCCACCTGAAACACTTTTCCCGGTTAAATTGTAAATTATATTTATGCTTGTCAGCTATATAATACTTACAAGAAACAGAAAAGGGGAGGTTGTTAAAGCCCTAAGGAGTGTTCGTAATCAGGATTACACCTCTAAAGAGATAATAGTTGTTGACAATGCTTCAAGTGATGGAACTGCTGAAATGATTAAAAAGGACTTCCCCGATGTTAGATACTATCGGATGAATAGTAATATTGGAGCCTGTGCAGGAAGAAATATAGGTATAAAAGAGGCAAAGGGGGATATTCTTATTTTTTTAGATGACGATGCAATATTTGAAAAGGGCAACGAGACAACGACTGCAGTAAATAAGTTTAATTCCATGCCCGATATAGATGCTATTGCCTTCAAGGTCATTGACGAACAGTCAGGCGGGGTTTCGCATGGAGTTCAGCATGGAGGTTACCCTGTAAGAGGGAAGGGTGTAATACTTGAAGAGAAAGAGGTCTCATACTTTTTTATCGGAGCCGCGTCATTCAGACGCCGGGTATTTGAGGATGCGGGGCTTTTCCATGAGGAATATTTCATTTACTGCGAGGAGATGGAGCTTTCCTTCAGGATGCTGGAAAAGGGCATGAGGATACTCTTTATCCCCCAGATTGCAATTCTTCACAAGATGTCATCCACAGGGAGGATGCCGCACATCTACTATCAATTGAGAAACAGAATCTGGATTGTCTTTAAATATTTACCTTTAATATATGCCATTATGCACAGCTCTATCTGGCTTATCTATCTCTTATGGCATTCTATAAAGGATAAAAAAACTGACGACTACCTGAAGGCAGTAATAGACTCTGCAAAAGGGCTTCCCCGTATCTTAAAAAACCGTTCTGTTTTAAGCAGGAGGACAATTAAACGGTTAAAAGAATTGAGGGGGAGGTTGTATTATTAAAATGGTTGTAAACCAAAAATTTCCTCTCCATCACCATGCCATTTTTTAGCTGTGTGATAGTTACCAATCATTTAATAGAGATATCTAATATCTAATATCTAATAGTATTCCAATGCTTCCCTATTTCAAAATAAAGTCTAATAATTTAGTAGTGTCCCATGTTAAAAGAGGAGATATAGTTGTTATTTCATATCCATTAGGTAATGCAGGGTCTATTTTTATCTTTGCCGAATCCACATAAAATCTCACAAGACCCCCACTTGAAAAATCTGTAAGTTTGAACCCCACTAAATCTCCTCTATTAACGAACAAACCCCCATATTCTACAAACCCTGCTTCGGTGCTGTTAAATGACCGCTTAAAATCACTAGAGCTATATGCAGCCCTCACAGCCATACTATATCCACTATCTGTTCGTATGTATGTAAAAAGGTTCGTAATATTTGCCGAGCTACTCCATAGCCACCCATCAGGAGCTAAATAAACCCTGGACCTATCAGTTTTTGTAGAATAAATAACATCATTCAGGTTGGCTATGAGGGCATAATTCCACTGTGTGCCTGTTGTTTTTGTAGTAGGGTCTGTTGTTGTTGTAGAGCCTCCTGTTGTAGTAGAGCCTTCTGTTGTAGTAGTTGTGTATTCATTTAAAACTGCTTCTCCATATTTAGTAGTTATTATTAAGGAATTGGAACTGGAAACCGGACCTCCACCAGAAGCATAATATGCATAAGCTTCCTCTGTTTCATCATACAAAAGCTTTACAACACCCCTATTTATATAAATGTCTTTAACGCTTATTGCTGTGCTATTCTCTATAATCTCAAGATAACCATCGTTTGGTATTACTCCAGGGGGTGGTGGTGATTTCTGGCTACGAGTAGAAGTAAAATTCGTCTCTTTCTCAAGACTATTATACCCTATGTGTTGTATTGTAAAAGTTGCTTCATCTATTTTGAATTTATGGAGATAATACTTGGTAGTTCTATTCTGTTGAACGGATAGTGTTGTGTCTCCTTCTACTGCATAATACCCGTGTTCATGCCAAACAGGGACACCTCCTTGATTTTCAGACCTTCCATAACTTTCATAAAGAACTATACGATTAAGGTTCCAATCAGTTACCTCTAAATTTCCTCCTCTAGTAGTATTTATATCGTTGCCATATATACACTGTAAAAGTAAATCCCATACCCAGAACCACGAACTACCATTTGTAGCATAAATGTAGTTAGCAGTATATGTAGCAACAAATTCACTACTGCGACTAATAACCTCCTCTGTATAATAATTAACCATTGTATCCACTGCAAAAACATTTTTAATGCGAGTTCCACTCGTATGGGATGTTGTATCAAACTTTGAGGTAGCAATTACAAAGGTATCCCCATCAGACCTATCAAACCTTGCTATACCTGTAAAAGTTTCACCTGTTGATAACACGGTTCTTAAGTCAAAAGGAGGGGTAGTTCTTTCTCCATCTGTTACTGCAATATAGTTAGGGTTGGAGGTTAGATATAATACTCTACCTTTTGCTTCTAATTTCACCACCCTCCCCACTACTGCACCTGTTTCATTTCCCATTGTCCCTTGAAAGACAAGGAGATATTTGCCTCTCTCTAATGGGTCGGTGGGTTCTGTAATAGATACGGAATCGCTTGTGCTATTTGCATTTATCGTCTTATTCCAGCTTGTAAGGTAACGGCGGTTGTCAGTGGTATCATCATAGTAGAGGGTAAATGTGCCTGACATATATTCATTAGTTTCGTTTTTGATTACATACTGGCTTGAGTTATTCGGGTCTTTGTCTATGTTTATCTGCCCACGGAAGAAGTAGCTTATAAGCCCGGCGGAATAGCCTACTGCACGGGGAAGGAGGAGGGATGCGTAGTTTTGGTAAACCTTTGAGTCCATGCCAAGGGGAAAAGGAATAATAGTTGAGTATTGAGGAAAGTATTTAAGTCGGTAAGCATAGAGAAAGCTTGACACGGCTAAATGGCTAACGGAAACTCCTTCTGTAGTCTTTTTAAAATAGTTTCGATTAATTGTTGTATCTGTCCAGAGTTCGGCACCTGTCTGACTTGGATATGTGAAATTTGCAAACATCGTATCCCAGCTCAAGAAATTTACATTGGTAAATTCGGATAGACCGATATTATTGTTTGTGGTTACACTTGGGTTTGTGCCGTTGTATTGGTTAGTGTCAATGAATGAAGCAATGCTATTGATTCCACCAGTAAAGAAATGGGAAGCTGTTGGATCATAACTGGAAACATTAGCATTCTTTTTAACCCACTTCTCATAACTTTGCCAAGGGAGGTTTATATAATGCCCATCGTCTCTTGTATGCTCTGGCACAGAAACATCCTGAATTAAATGTATCAACTGCCCCAAGCCCCTAAATGTCTGGGCAAAGTTAGTGTCCCGTTCTGTTTTTGTATTGTTTGTTAATGCCTTGTAATAATAATCCCTCACATCATACCATGAGTAATTTCCTGTAATGGAACTCTGTGTCCCAAGCGGCATAAGTGACCATTGAGTAGATGACATGCCAGACATAATACCAGTTCCCCAGAAACCACTGTAGCCTTTGTCAGTGATAGGATTATGGAAATGATTGACAGAGCGAAGATATGGAAGATACCATGCAGGGATGTCCTCGTATTCGCCGCCATCGCGAAGCCAATAAGCCACCTTTTGATTGATAATTTGTTCATCGATTCCTTGTCCAAAACCCAAGTTTTCAATCAGGTATTGATTTAAAGAAAAACCATTTGGAGTTATAACTTTGCCTACAATCTCATTTATATCCTTGTGTGTTTCTACACTAAGGGCATATCCCACATTTGGGAATAAGACTAATCCTACTAATACGAAAAGTTTATAAAAAGTTTTCATATGCACCTCCATTTTCTTTTAGCTATAACGCAGTGTTTATAGAGAAAGATCAAGTTGAACAAACAAAAGAAACTCATATTTAAATCCTATTGAACATAACAGCCAAATCCAGCGTGCCCAGCGAGAATAAAACCACACAAGAATGCAGAAGTCGTTTTAGAGTTATCTACACTTGTATGAGTGCGTTTTCCATTTTCAAATTCGAATATCGCTTTGTCATAACCAACAGGTATAATAAGAGGAACAGGGATTATCAATCCAAGAAGAATACCTCGAAGTGCCAATTTTTTGTTGTAAACCCAATACTCTTTATTATTTTCAAATATTATTTTGTGTGGATTGCCTAGTACTTTTTTAATACTATCCTGTTCGTTGATGCAATACATATTGCCGCGGCAATTGCTATCAAGTTCAGATCTATCATCTGATGATACAACAGCATATCCAACACATGATGTCAAATTAAGCAATATAAAAAGGATTGAGAAAAATCTTAGACACATGTCATTTCATCCTTTGCTCTTTAGTTGGCGCTAACCCTAAATATATTTCTTCTTCATTGATTGCCTTAACCAAGTTTTCCATCTTTTTAAAAGAAATGCCAGGTCCTGGAATAAATGGTAATTTCTCTTTCCTCTCCTCCCTCGTCTTGAGTTTAGGCAATTCAATGATGCCAAATGTGACTTTGAGTTTTTTTAATTCTGAGCCATTTTCTCCTTTAATCCACATTTCTAATTCCCCTTTACTTCCTATTTCCTTTGAAAAAAATATCTGTTGGTCAACAGGCTTGAGCCCAGAAGGGGTCTTTTGATAGTTAGGAAAGCTCCCATATCCAGGTTTGAATATTATAAACTCTACATCCGACTCCATTGCATTAGGATTGGTGATAGTAGTATATGATGATATGTAAAACTCCCCATTTTTGTCTGTTAAGGTTTCTTTAATATTGATTATAAATGCACTTCCACCCCCTGGTCCGCTGATTATTGGGTCTGCGTAATAAATTGCCACTACCACCGCTCCCTCTATCGGCTTTTTGGTCTCTGCATCTATGACTTTGCCTTTGAATGCAGGCTTATGATAGACCATCCACCAGAGGGCGTGGGAGGGGGTTGGTATAAGTGATAAACAATTTATTATTATGACA
>JACQBS010000142.1 GCA_016194325.1 Nitrospinota bacterium
AAATTTAAGCCGTATTATCCGAGAAACGCTCTTTGACCGAAAAAACTTGATAGATATATTAACCTTAAAGCCTGAACGACTACTAATCTTTCATGATGAACCATTACAGGCTATGCTATTTTAATCGGACAGTAGTGATAACATATAGCAAAATGGATAAGGGGAGGGATTTGAGATGATAAGAGAGGCAATTGCAAAGGTCATTGAGAAAAAGAATCTGACAGAGGCTGAGATGATCGGCACATTTGATGAGATTATGAGTGGCGGTGCAAGCTCTGCCCAGATAGGCGCTTTTATAACTGCCCTGAGAATGAAGGGTGAGACTGTGGAGGAGGTTACTGGTGCTGCGAGGGTTATGAGGGAGAAGGCTCTGCATATAAAGACAAAGGCTAAGATGATTGTTGATACATGCGGGACAGGGGGTGATGAATCAGGGACATTCAATATATCAACGACAGCGGCTTTTGTAGCGGCAGGTGCAGGGCTTACAGTTGCAAAGCATGGCAATAAGTCTGTATCAAGCAAGTCAGGGAGTGCTGATGTGTTAAGGTCTCTCGGCGTAAATATTGAGGTGGAGGTGTCTCATGTAGAGAGGTGTCTTGATGAAATCGGCATAGGTTTTCTCTTTGCACCGCTTCTGCACGGTGCAATGAAGCATGCGATAGGTCCGAGAAGGGAGATAGGTATTAGGACAATATTTAATATTTTGGGTCCACTGACAAATCCTGCCGGGGCACACTCACAGGTGCTCGGCGTTTATGACGCCAGATTAACAGAGCCTCTCGCAAGGGTTCTGCAGAATCTCGGAAGCACCCATGTGTTTGTCGTTCATGGTGCAGATGGACTGGATGAGATAACCCTTACTGGAAAGACATATATATCAGAGCTTAAGAGAGGGGAGATAGAAAATTATGAAATCCTTCCGGAGGATTTTGGATTTGAAAGATGTAAGAAAGAGGAACTGCTTGGAGGAGATTCGGAGACAAATGCCCGAATTACGCTTGATATACTGAAAGGTAAAAATGGACCTCATAGAGATATTGTCCTTCTCAATGCCGGTGCTGCGATTGTATCAGGGGGGAAGGCAAAGGATTTAAGAGAGGGGCTGAAGGCTGCATCTGAATCTATAGACTCAGGGATGGCAATGAAAAAACTTGATGGCTTGAGAAGACTGACAAATGAATATAGGGAATCATAAATTAAGTGTCAGTGAATAGTGTTAGCGACAGTAAAAAAAACTGACACTAAAAACTGACACTGACACTGATATATGCTTTCAAAAATAATCAAAAGTAAAAAAGAAGAGGTAGAATATTTAAGAAGGAAAACCCCTGTCTCTGATTTAAAATATAGGATAAGAGATATGGAGGAGACGAGGGGATTTTTGAAGGCAATATCCCCCTCACCCCATCCCTCTCCCACAAGGGGAGAGGGAGAAAAAGTTGCCCGGCAGTTGGAAACAAGAATTATTGCAGAGGTAAAAAAGGCATCACCTTCAAAAGGAATAATAAGGGAGGATTTTAATCCTCTAAAGATAGCTGAGATATATCAGGAGAATGGGGCTTCTGCAATATCTGTCCTTACAGACAAGGAATTTTTTCAGGGTGATATTAATTATCTGTCAGATATAAAAAAGATTGTTACCCTCCCGCTCTTAAGAAAGGATTTTATTATAAGTGAATATCAGGTTTTTGAATCAAGGGTATATGGGGCAGATGCATTTCTTCTGATTGCCGCCATACTGGGGAAAAATCAATTGGAAGACTATATGCATCTCGGCGTAGAGCTTGGGATGACTCCCCTGATAGAGGTCCATACAAAAAGAGAACTAAATGATGTCCTGTCAATAAAGGCAGATTTAATAGGGATTAACAACAGGGACCTTGATACCTTTAAGGTTGACATAAGAACAACTGAGAAATTGATAGAATATATACCGGAAGACATAACAGTTGTAAGTGAGAGCGGGATAGAAAAGAGGGACGACATATT
Organism: Nitrospinota bacterium; assembly: GCA_016194325.1. Classification (GTDB taxonomy): domain Bacteria; phylum Nitrospinota; class Nitrospinia; order UBA9942; family UBA9942; genus UBA9942. The sequence goes on from JACQBS010000142.1 coordinate 1,993, forward strand.
GCATCTTAAGGAGATTGGTGTTGATGTATTTCTGATAGGCGAGTTTTTGATGAAAGAAAAAGATATTGGGAAAAAACTTAAAGAACTTATTGGCATTTCGTCAAAAGAATGACCTCTAACAATAATTTGACATAAGATGTTCCACAGGTATTGTCCATTTGAAGGTTAAGTAGTATAATAATATCAAAGAGTTAGTTGATAGTTGTCTGTTGTTTGTTTTTGTGGCACACCACTTGCAAAAATATTTATCAGTCAGTAATAGTTTGTCTCAATAGATTTATTTTCGTATAAATTTTTTAGGAGGTTCCAATGGCGGCAGAAGAAAAAAAAGAAACAGTAGCAGAAGAACCCAAAGGAGGCAAGTCATTTGTAAAGATAATTATAATTGTCCTTGTAATTTTGATATTACTGGCTGTTCTTGGTGTAGGCGGGCTGATTGCCTGGAAAAAATATATTGCACCGGCTATCGGAATGGCACCTCATGAGGGAGGGGCAGTAGCTAAGAAGGAGAAAGAGGAGAGTGGCACAACACTGGGACCAATGCTTCCTTTAGAACCATTCATAGTAAATCTTGCAGAGCCGGGAGGAAAGAGGTTTATAAAGGTAACGATGGAGATTGAATTGGGGAGTAAAGAACTGGATGTAGAATTTAAAAATAAACTCCCTCAATTCAAAGACCACATTATAACTGTATTGAGCAGTAAGACAATGGATGAGGTAATAACTGCTGAGGGAAAGTTTAAGCTTAAAGAAGATATAATGGCGAGAATCAATCAGAATCTTAAAACAGGTGTTGTAAAGAATATCTTTTTTACAGAGTTTGTAGTGCAGTAAACCAGTGTTAGTGTCAGTGGTCAGTGTCAGCAAAAATCCTTTAACTGACACTTACACTAATTACTGACACTAAAGTGTGGGGTTTTTATGGCACAGATTTTATCACAGGAAGAGGTAGATGCCCTTCTGAGGGGCGTGACCGACGGAGAGATTGAAACAGAGACAGAAGAGGCCGTTGATGAGTCAGGTATTGTATCTTATGACCTGACAAGCCAGGAGAGGATTATCAGGGGGAGGATGCCGACCCTTGATATAATTAACCAGAGGTTCACAAGACTTTTTAGAAACTCCCTCTCTTCATCACTCCGCAAGGTGCTTGATGTGAGCACGGTCTCTACCGATACAGTGAAGTTTGGAGAATTTATAAAATCCCTTCCGGTGCCTGCAAGCCTTCATATATTCAAGATGGATCCATTAAGAGGGTTTGCCCTGTTTATTGCAGAGAGCAAGCTTGTGTTTGCACTTGTGGATACATTTTTCGGCGGCGGCGGCAATGTATCCATGAAGATAGAGGGCAGGGACTTCACTACGATTGAGCAGAGGATGATAAAAAAGGTGGTACTTATGGCACTTGAGGACTTAGAAAAGGCATGGAAGCCTGTTCATAATGTAACCATAAGTTTCGTGAGGTCAGAGGTAAATCCGCAGTTTGCAGCAATAGTGCCGCCTACCGATGTAGTTGTAGTAATACTCTTTGAAATTGAGATGGACCAGGTATCAGGCACTATTACCGTATGTCTCCCATATTCCACAATTGAACCTATTATTGGAAAACTAAAGGCAGGATTCCAGAGCGACCAGTTAGAGGTTGACCAGCTATGGATAAAGAGGCTCAGGGAGAGGATGCTTGAGGCACAGGTAGAGGTTGTCGTTGAATTGGGTAAAGCAATAATTACAAGTAAAGACCTCGTGAATTTTAAGGTCGGCGATATAATTCAACTGGACAATGATGTTAATGATGAGTTGAATGTAAAAGTAGAGGGAGTTTCAAAGTTTAGAGGATACCCCGGCACCATGAAGGGGAGTAAGGCTGTCCAGGTATCCTCTATAATAGCAAGGGGAGGGAAGAAATATGGCTGATGAAGAAAAGACTACATCAGAAGGAGGGGCAGAAGCCTCTTCAGGGTCAGGCTTTGAAGATATCTCCTGGGAAGATGCAGCATCTGATTTAGAAAAACAGAAAGAAATGCTCAGGGCTGATGCAGAAAAACCGAAGGAAGAGACACAACCTGCCAGGTATGAGGCACCTGCCGCTGTATCGGTTGCAGAAAAAGATACAAGAAATATTGACCTCATTCTTGATATACCGCTTCAGGTTAGTGTTGAACTGGGAAGGACAAAGATGCTGATAAACGACCTGCTTCAGCTTGGACAGGGGTCAGTTATTGAGTTGTCAAAGTTAGTGGGTGAACCTCTTGAAATTTTTGTGAATGAGAAATTAGTTGCAAAGGGTGATGTTGTGATAGTAAATGAAAAATTTGGCGTCAGGTTGACTGATATTGTCAGTCCGGTAGAGAGGATTGAGACTCTGAAGTAGGAGAAAATAAAATGACCAAAAACCTTATTAAAACCACAGATGAACACAGATTAGCACAGACGCCGTTCCTGCGAAAGCAGGAATCTATTTCCTTATACTGGATTCCCGTTTTCACGGGAATGACATTTCTGTGTTTATCTGTGGTTGTTTTTATGATGCCTTCTGAGACATGGGCGTCTCAGAACTATCTGCAAAATTTAAAGGTTTATAAAAACCCGGATGAACTGAGGGTTGTAATGGATTTCTTATCTCCAATTAAGGCAGAGCCTGTCCCATCATTCTATGAGAAGTCTGTTCAATTTGATATGCCGGACACATATATTCATCCTGCAAAGAGGGTATTTGAAGTAGGAGACGAATTTTTGAAATATGTATATGCCCTTCAGCATTCCAAAGACAAGGTCCGGATGAGATTATTAGTTTCACAGAGCGGCATTAGTTTAAAAGACAGGCTGTCAGTGCTGAGGGATGATAAAAACCTCATTATAGTAATTAAAAAGACAGCAGCATCTAAGGGTCAGGAGACGGTTGCCATTAAATCCAAAATTAAGAATATAAAATCGGAAATCAATATTGCCGGCAGTAAAAAGGATTTAGAAATAAGAAGTCAAGAATTGGGAGAGGGTGAGATGAAGTTACAGATGCAGAATATAGCTTCAGAACCTGATACTCAACAATCAAAGGCTGATATTAATAATCCGGAGGGTATAAAGGCTGTAGAAGGTAAAATTGAAGAGGTTAAGCCGCAGCTTACAACCCCTAAAGAAACTAAGGGTGCAGGCAGCGGCTATTTAAAGTATCAAGAGCCTTTGCCTGTAGAGCCTCCTGATATGTCATCTGCTATTTTTAAAACTATCACTGCCCTTGCAATAGTTCTTGCCGCTGTCCTGCTTATATCCTATATTGCCAAAAAGGTTTTAAAGAAAAATGACATAGTATTTGGAAAGGATAAACTTATCAGGGTATTGGGAACCAGCTATATAGGTGTAAAGAAGGCAATAACCTTATTAGATGTGGCAGGAGAGGTTTTGGTTATAGGGGTGACAAACAATAATATAACAATGCTGACAAAACTTGAGAGTGAAGAGGCAAAATCAAAATTACTAAATTCTACTACCCCTAAACTCCGAACTCCGAACTCCGAACTCCCAACTCCAAAAGAGGAGATGGTCGCACAGATAGCCAAGACGATTCAGGAAAAAGTAAGGAAGTTAAAGAGGATACAATGAAGAAATTTCAAATTTCAAATTTCAAATTTCAAATTAAAAGGAATTTTGCATTTTGCACTTTTCTTTTCCTACTGCTTACTTCTTACTTCTTACTTCCTACTGTGGCACATGCCCAGTCTATCCCTATCCCTACTGTTACAATTGGAGTTGGCGAGACTGAGAAGCCTGGACAGGTGTCTACAGCCATTCAGATACTTCTCCTCCTGACTATTCTATCTCTTGCACCTGCAATCCTCGTTATGCTTACATCTTTTACAAGAATCATTGTTGTTTTATCTTTTTTGAGGCAGGCACTTGGCACCCAGCAGATGCCTCCTAATCAGATACTTATAGGACTGGCACTCTTCCTTACATTTTTCATAATGTCTCCTGTATGGAATAATATTAACAGCAATGCACTGCAGCCTTATTTGAGGGAAGAGATTTCACAGGATATAGCACTTAAGTCTGCATCAGAGCCGTTACGGAATTTCATGCTGAGGCAGACAAGGGAAAAAGACCTCGCCCTCTTTGTAAATATGGCGAAGATTGAAAAACCTAACGGCCCTGCAGATGTGCCTCTCTATGTGATTATACCTGCATTCATGATAAGCGAATTGAGGGTTGCATTCCAGATAGGGTTTATGATTTATATCCCATTCCTTGTCCTTGACATGGTAGTGGCGAGTGTCCTCATGTCTATGGGTATGCTGATGCTGCCCCCTATTATGATATCCCTTCCATTTAAGCTGATGCTCTTTGTTCTTGTGGACGGCTGGTATCTGATAGTAGGGTCGCTTGTGAGGAGCTTCTCATGACTCAGGAGTTTATTTTAGATTTTGGAAGAGAGGCGCTGCAGACAACAATATTGGTTTCTGCACCTATGCTCGGATTCGGGCTTGTAATAGGGGTTATTGTAAGCATATTTCAGGCTGTTACATCTATTCAGGAGATGACCCTGACATTTATCCCGAAGATACTTGCGGTTATGCTTGCCATGGTGCTTTTTTTCCCATGGATGCTTCAGCTTATGCTGAGCTATACATCAAAGATAATTATTAATATACCAATGTATATCAGATAAAAATTTATGTTATTTGATTTTCCTTTACACAAAATTCAGCAGTTTATATTTGTATTTATCAGGGTAGGGGCAATACTCATCTCAGTCCCTTTTTTTGGGAGCGGGAATGTCCCTGCGAGACTTAAGACAAGTCTTGCCTTTCTCGTCAGCCTCATAGCATATCCATTAATAAAATTTGACGGCATAATATTTCCGTTGGGTGTATTCCCTCTCTCTATAGCACTGGCATCCGAGGTGTTTATAGGGCTTATCATAGGATACGCATCCCGTCTGGTCTTTGCAGGAGTTCAAATGGCGGGGCATTTGATAGGATTTCAGATGGGATTCGGTATCGTAAATGTGATTGACCCGTCTACAAGCTCTCAGGTCTCAGTGACATCCCAGTTTGAGAATATCCTCGCAATGCTTATATTCCTTTCAATTAATGCCCATCACTGGTTTTTAAAGGGGATTGTTGAAAGCTTCAGCCTTGTCCCTTTGCTCGGATTTCATTTTACAGGCGCAGTTGCAAATATAATGGTTGATATATTCAAGAATGTATTTATTATTGGCATCAAATTGGGGGCTCCGGTTATTGCAGCCCTCTTTTTTACTACCATAGCATTGGGATTGGTTGCAAGGACAGTCCCCCAGATAAATGTATTTATAATCGGTTTTCCCCTCCAGATTGGTATAGGCCTCCTGATGATGGGGCTCACTATGTCATTTTTCAATATGGCAATGAAGGGTGCATTCATTCAGATGGGGAATGATATGTATCTGCTAATGAAGGGAATGGGACACTGAATAAAATTTCAAATTTCAAATTTCAAATCTCAAATTAAAGGAATATGGCAGAGATAGACGATAAAGAGCAACGAAGTGAAGAGGCTTCGGAAAAGCGGCGGCGGGAGACGAGGGAGAAAGGCAGATTTGCCCAGAGCCGGGAGGTAACATCTGTTTTTGTCCTCATGGGGAGTCTCCTTACATTCTATTATTTTGGTATTTATACAGTGGATAAACTTACCAAATTTATGCGTGGTGTTCTCATAGAGTCAGCCACTTTCAGCATAACAGCTTCAAATGCCTATCCATTTATTTTTCAGATAATGAAAGAGTCCATAATTATTATGACTCCTTTAATAGTAATCGTCATTATAGCCGGCATAACTGCAAATATTGTCCAGGCAGGCGGAATTGTGTTTTCATTAGACCCCATTACACCTAAATTTTCAAGGATAGACCCTCTTAAGGGTATGGCAAGGATATTCTCCAAACAGGCTTTGGCAGAATTATTCAAGTCACTTTTCAAAATCGGGATTGTGAGCTTCATAGCATTTATTACAGTAAAGGGTGAATTTGACCATATCCCCTCTCTGATGGATATGGAGAATGGCCAGATATTATTATACATATCTCAAATCTCTTTCAAGATTATATTTCGGACATTCTTAGTTCTTTTGTTCCTTGCTGCAATAGACTTCGGATTTCAAAAGTGGAGTTTTGAGCAGAGCATAAAGATGACAAAACAGGAGATAAAGGATGAGAGAAAAGAGGCTGAGGGTGACCCGAGGGTAAAGGCGAGAATCAGGAGTATTCAGCTGCAGGTGGCAAGGAAGAGGATGATGGCAGCAGTCCCAAAGGCAGATGTGGTTATAACAAACCCCATACATCTATCTATTGCAATTAAATATGATAGGGAAAAGATGCTGGCGCCTGAGGTCGTGGCAAAAGGGGCAGGGTTCATTGCTGGAAAAATAAAGGAGATTGCAAGGAAGTCAGGCATTCCGGTAGTAGAAGATAAACCGGTGGCGAGGATGCTTTATAAAACAGTAGATATAGGGAGTGCAATACCGACTACATTATATAAGGCAGTGGCTGAGATATTGGCGTATGTGTACAAATTAAGGGGCAAGGGGCAAGGGGCAAGGGGCAAGGGATAATTTTCTTAATCCTTATCCCTTAATCCTTAATCCTATTTATTTATGGCAGATAAAACAAAGTCAGTATCAACATTTACAAAATACAGTGATGCAGCGATAGCCGCAGCAGTAATAGGTATACTGATTGTGATGATCATACCTCTGCCTACTATCATGCTTGATATACTCCTCGCATGCAGTATAACCATTGGTATCATAATTCTGCTTGTATCAATGTATATACTCAAGCCATTGGAATTCTCTGTTTTTCCATCTTTACTGCTTGTAGTTACCCTTTACAGGCTTTCACTGAATGTGGCATCTACAAGGATAATACTCCTCCACGGCAGTGAGGGTCCGTCAGCGGCAGGGGAGGTAATAAAATCCTTCGGACAGTTTGTTGTAGGGGGGAATTATGTTGTAGGTGCGGTAGTATTTTTAATCCTTGTAATAATAAATTTTGTTGTTATCACAAAAGGCACGGTAAGGACATCAGAGGTAGCCGCAAGATTTACATTGGATGCTATCCCCGGCAAGCAGATGAGTATTGATGCTGACCTGAATGCAGGGATAATAGATGAAAAAGGTGCAAGGGATAGAAGAAAGAAATTAGAACAGGAGGCTGATTTTTACGGGGCGATGGATGGTTCTATAAGGTTTGTAAGGGGGGATGCCATTGCCGGCATAATAATAACCATAATAAATATACTTGGAGGTTTCTCAATAGGTGTCATCCAGCAGGGTATGGATATCAGAGAGGCTGCAGAGGTTTATACACTACTCACAATAGGTGACGGACTTGTAGCACAGATACCTGCGCTTATTGTATCTACCGCCGCAGGTATAGTTGTTACAAGGGCGGCTGCAGAGGAGAATCTTGGAAGGGAAATCTCAGAACAGCTCCTCTTACATCCGAGGGCGTTCGCTATTGCATCGGTGGTTCTCTTCTTCTTTGCAATGATTCCGGGGCTTCCACATCTTGCATTTATATTGCTTGGCATGATTGCAGGCGGTATCGCCTATGTTACCATGCAGACTCAGAGGGAAACGGCAAAAGAGGAGAAGAAAAAAGAGGAGGAGGCTAAGGCTAAGGCACCACTTCCAGAAAAGGTTGAGTCCTTACTCCCTCTTGACCCCCTTGAATTAGAAGTGGGCTATGAATTAATCCCTCTTGTTGATGTAGAACAGGATGGAGAGCTTCTTGACAGAATCAAATCTCTGAGGAGACAGTTTGCACTTGAGATGGGTATTATAGTCCCCCCCATGCATATAAGGGATAATTTGCAATTAAAACCAAATGAATATACCGTTCTTATTAAGGGTGTTGTTGTTGCGAAAGGCGAATTGATGATGAATAGTTATCTGGCAATGAACCCGGGCACAGTGAGCAGAGAGATGGAGGGGGTGGCGACAAAAGAGCCTACATTCGGGCTTCCAGCCATCTGGGTTTCTGAAGGAGATAGAGAGGCGGCAAAGGCTGCAGGATATACTGTTGTTGATGTTACAACCGTTATTACAACCCATATTAAGGAGATTATAAAGACACACGCCCCTGAGCTTCTTGGCAGGCAGGAGGTTCAGTCACTGTTGGATAATCTTAAAGAGAGCCACCCGAAGGTTATAGAGGAATTGATTCCGAATCTCCTTACACTCGGAGGTGTTCAGAAGATACTCCAGAATTTATTAAAAGAGCAGATATCAATAAGGGACATACTGACAATATTGGAGACACTTGCTGATTATGCACCGATAACCAAAGACCCTGATATCCTGACCGAATATGTAAGGCAGGCACTATCAAGGCCTATCACTAAACAATATCAGTCCTCCGATGGAAGCATATCTGTTATGGTAGTTGACAGGGAGATAGAGGATATTATTGCAGGCTCAATCCAGCAGACGGCTCAGGGGTCATATCTGTCACTTGAGCCGACTACTGCACAGAAGATATTAAACAGGATAAAACAGGGGATGGAGAGATTTGGGGTAATAAGCACCCAGCCGATAATCCTCTCGTCACCGAGGATAAGGCTTCATTTAAAGAGGCTTACAGAGAGGTTTATACCTAATCTCGTAATACTCTCACATAATGAGATTACATCAGACGCCCAGGTGCAGACAGTGGGGATGGTGAGCCTGAAGTAAATAAAACAGGTTTAGGTTAAGGCTGAGGTTTAGAATTTTTAAAACCTTACTTAACCTTAACCTTAACCTTAACCTACTATGATTGTAAAACGATTTGAGGCGGTAGATATGCAGGAGGCATTGAAGCTCATCAAGAGTGAGATGGGGTCAAATGCCGTTATACTCTCCACAAAAAGCATTAGGAAGGGAGGAGGCTCTTTCGGATTATTTGGAAGGCCTTTGATTGAGGTTACTGCTGCAATAGATAATGATAAGAAAATAGCGGCTAAGAATGAGGATTCAAAGGTAAGAAAACCCGACCCCTATTTCTCATATATCTCATCTCTGCTGTCACCAATAAAAGATGACATAAACGATTTAAAGGAAATTATGGGGAAAAATCCCCCCTCACCCCCCTTTAATAAAGGGGAGATGGGGGGATTAAAGGATGAGGTGGCTGAACTTAAGTCCATGATGGGCTTTATTATAAAGCACTCTGGAATGGCGGAGGATTTTGCCATAGCCCCTGAATATCTGATCCCTTATCAGAGGATGCTTTCAAACGGGATTAATGAAAAATATGCCTCTGACCTTATAGATAAGGCACAAGATGCAAGAGGCAATATACAAGATGAAAATCTAATAATTGACAGACTGGCAGATGAAATTATGAAATCTGTAAAGACAAACGGGTCTATTAGTGATGAAAAAGGTGGTAGAAAGGTGATAGCATTTATTGGCCCAACAGGTGTTGGCAAGACTACAACTATAGCAAAGATTGCAGCAGCCGAGACCTTTAATAAAAAGAAGGTGGCTATTATCACAGTTGATACATACCGTATTGCTGCAATTGAACAGATTAAGATTTATGCAAAGATAATCGGGATTCCTGTGGATGTTGTTTTGACTCCGGAGGAACTCAGGGTTACTATAGAAATGCACAGAGATAAAGATGTTATCCTGATAGATACGGCAGGGAGGAGCCACAAGAACGATACACAGCTTCTTGAAGTATCGGAATTTTTCAATCCACTGAGCCGGTTTTGCGATAGTGGCGAAATGGAGACTCATCTTGTTCTTGGTGCTAATGCAGATGAGAGGAATATTGAGGATACAATAGACAGATTCAAGGCTGTTACTAACATAGACAGACTCCTCTTTACAAAACTTGACGAGGCAGGTATTTTTGGGGTTATATATAATCAGTCTCTGAGAACCGGCATCCCTCTCTCATATTTTACAACAGGACAGAAGGTTCCGGAGGATATTGAGGCTGCCACTTCAGAGAGGGTGGCGGATTTGATATTACAGTTATCAAAATAATAAAGAGGAACACGAATTTCACTAATATACGAATGCCACGTATAAAATCTAAATAAATTTTTTTATTAGTTATTTGTGTAATTTGTCCATTCGTGTTCAAATTTTTGTTCTTGATTTTAATCTGTGGTAATCTGTGAAATCTGTGGATAAAGGGATTTAGGTGAATTTATGGATCAGGCAGGGACATTAAGAAAAATGACGAAGACAATGAGAGACGATATTGGAATACCATCCAAAGGGAAGGCAGGCAATTCTACAGCAAGAGGCATTGCCGTGGCAAGCGGCAAGGGCGGTGTTGGAAAGACAAATATTGTTGCAAATGTTGCCTACAGCCTTATAAAATTGGGCAAAAGGGTTCTGATTTTTGATGCCGATGTCGGGCTGGGGAATATTCATATACTCCTTGGGCTTATGCCAAAATATACATTGCAGAATGTTCTGGACGGCAATAAGGAGATGGGTGATATATTGTTAGAAGGCCCGGGGGGGATAAAGATACTCCCTGCCAGCTCAGGGAATAAAAAGTTCAGCGAACTCTCCATTGAAGAAAAATTACTGCTCAGGGCTGAGCTTGAATTCCTTGAAAATAGATTTGATTATATACTCTTTGACATAGGTGCAGGCATCTCCTCCAATGTCATGTATTTTTGCACAGGGGCGCATGAAATTGTGATAATATCTACTCCTGAGCCTACATCATTTGCTGATGCATACGCCATCATGAAGGTTCTTTCAAGGGATTATATGAGAAGCTCTTTTAAATTAGTTGTCAATTCTGTAAAGAATAAGGCAGAAGGGGTGGACATATTCAACAGGCTCAATAAGGTTGCGGATAGATTCCAGTTGAATATATCCCTCAATTATCTCGGTCATATACTCAGTGATGATAGTGTGACGAAATCGGTCAGGGAGCAGAAACTATTTTTAGAAAAATATCCAAACGCACCTGCAAGTGTCTGTGTAAGGTCAATCGCAAGAGAGATTATTAATACAAACATAGAGCAGGGTTTGGAATGGGAGAATATATTAAAATAGGGGTAAGTGGTAAGGATTAAGGGGTAACTTAACCCTTGTCGCTTAATCCTTAATCCTGAATTTATGAATCCATATGTTGAACAGCATTTTCATAAATACAAAAAGATAAATCCTGCCGATAGGGAGAAAATCATAATAGAGTATTCCTCTATTATAAAGCATATTGCCGGGAGGATTGCGGTAAGACTCCCTCCTCACATTGAAAAAGACGACCTTATAAGTGCAGGTGTCATAGGTCTTATGGATGCCATTGAGAAATATGACCCATCAAAGGAGACCAAATTCAGGACTTATGCTGAGATAAGAATAAAGGGTGCGATATTGGATGAGCTGCGCTCCCTTGACTGGGTGCCGAGGACTGTAAGACAAAAGGCAAATAATCTGGCAAGTGTATATGCAGAATTAGAGCAGGATTTGGGAAGGGCTGCCGAGGATGATGAGGTGGCAAAACATCTCGGAATCAGTGTTGACGAGTTTCATGAGACATTGAGGAATTCCAGCGGAGTCCCTATTATCAGTATTGAAGACATGGGGGGAGTCAATTCAGACGGCGAAAAGAGGGATTTGCTTGAGTGTCTTGCAGGGTCAAAGGATGCAGACCCTCAGACCCTTGTCAGAATTAGTGAAATCAAAGAGGTGATTGCAAAGTCTATTGATGAGCTCCCTGAGAAGGAGAGATTGCTTGTCTCCCTCTATTATTACGAAGACCTTACGATGAAAGAGATTGGGGAGGTTATGGGGATAACGGAGTCAAGGGTATCCCAGATACATACAAAGGCAACCCTCCGCCTAAAAGGTAAATTGAAAAAATTTTTAGAAGATTAAAAAATTCTCCCATTTTCATTTTTAACATTTCTTCCTCTCAAGAGAATTTCCGAGAAAATTCTTGACAAGTTCTTCTACAGTGGTATTATTTTGCATAATAATTACGATTCAAAGCCCCCATTTAATAAAAGGGGGTAGGAGGGTTGTTTAAATAATAAATCGTAAATCTTTCATAGGGATGGCTGATTATGCTGAACAATTGCATCATAAAGCTTAAGCCTGCGAAGATTCTAACCATTTTCTCATCATCACTCACCACTCACCACACACCACTTAATATGGCACGGGCATTGCGAAGTCAGTCAGTCAGTTAGTTTAAATTCCTTTAGTAATTTTTCCTACCCTTATCTTCTGCAAAAAGAAATTTATTCAAACAGAAGGGATTTCCTGAAAACCCTCGGAAAATCAGCAATAGCCATCTCTGGAGGAATCAGCGTAA
>JACQBS010000143.1 GCA_016194325.1 Nitrospinota bacterium
CATAAGTGCCTGCCTGTTCAAGGGCAGTCCTCTTTGCCTGAAGCAATGCCCTGCTCTCTGCAACAGACGGAGTCTCCCCATCCCCCATGTTGTAAGTGCCTTCTGAAATAATTTCTTTGACTTCTGCAAAACCAAAGGCGGGTAAAGAGAGGAGGAGAATAATAATAACTGCAAAGATATGTCTTTTAAATATCATGTTTAACTACCTCCTATTAAGAACAAAAACCTGATTAAACCACTGAGACACTGAGGCACTGAGAGAGACAAAAGCAAAAAAGATTAAGGAGAAAGGAAGAAGATAGAGAGATGGAGAAAAGGCAAAATAAAATATTTTTTCATTCCTCCTTTCTCAAATTTTCCCATTTCTCCTTATTGTTTTCCTCCGTGTCTCCGTGCCTCTGTGGCAAATTTTTATAAGTTTCTTGCTGGACAAAGATTTGAACACGATTTGACGAATTGCATAAGTTTACTCCCTGAAATCCGAAGGTGTCAAACGAATTTTTCAGCACTGTCAAGCCAAAGTAGAGATGTTTGTGGTGAGGAATTTCTTGGTTTTAATATTCCTTTAATCTTTTGTTTTTTATAATTGAATCTAAAATCTTAAAATTGGGTTAAATGGCAAATTAAATGAAGGGATTAATTATGAAGAGGGTATTACCAATCATAACATCTGTCACACTAATTATATTATTTTCCGCTATTTCTTATGGAGATGAGAGGATGAGAAAAAATATTACACTTGATGGGGCAACTGCAATTGCCGTTAAAGAGGCTGCAGGTGAGGTGGTAAAGATTAAGTTTGAAAAAGGTTGTTATAAGTTCAAGGTAAGGACAAATGACGGGAGGTATGAATACATTTATATTCATGCAGCAGACGGGAGTGTCATTAAAAAGGGTGAGATGGTATCGGATAAAAAAGGGGAGGAGTAATAAAAATGGCTCTTAATGGAGGAGTATTTAATGGCATTAAAAAGAGCAATAATGAATATATGACAGTTGGTGTATGGGACTGGCAGACGAGGGTATTGCACTGGGTTAATGTCCTGCTGGTCATCACACTTATTCTGCTTGCCCTTAGTGTAGAGGGGATGGAGTTTCTGGGGGTTGAAAAATCAATTAGAAAATCGGTTAAGGGGCTTCATGCCTATATTGGTTATATACTTGTGTTCACCCTCTTCCTGCGGATTTTATGGGGATTTTTGGGGAATAAGTTTGCACGATGGAAGGATATTATCCCTTATAAAGAAGAGCGGTGGTATGCAATTGGTGGGTATTTAAAATGGTATTTAAACGGATTTAAGGGTAGACCGCCTATTGCGATTGGACATAACCCTCTTTCCTCTCTCTTTTATATAGCCCTCTTTCTTGTATTAATTAGCCAAGCCATAACAGGACTATCCCTTACAGGGCTTGAGCTTGATTTTTTTCCTGCCTCTCTTTTCTTTAGCGGATTCGGTGAGGAGATTAAACATACCCTTGAAGATGGACTGGGAGAGGTTCATGAGTTTGGATTCTGGTTTATAGCTTTCTTCATTGTCATTCATTTAGCCGGTATTGTTATTCATGAGGTCAAAGAGAAGACAGGGCTGCTATCTTCTATGATACATGGAAGAAAATATTTTCCAAAAGATAGGATTTAGGGTATAGAATGAGAATAATCCCAAAAAATGTATGAATAAGACCATATATCCCTTCCGCTTGTCGTTCATACAGCCATCCGTGGCTGTATGAACTGTGGAAATTTTCACTTTTTACCATCCATGGAAAAGTGAAAATGCGGTGTAAGGAAAAGTTTTATAATCCACCGGTAAAGTCGCTACAGGGATATTTGGTCTTCTCTAAATTGTTCGTGCATAATCTGGGATAATCTGTTAAGAGGAGAGATTGCTAATGAGAATTACTCTTATTGAAGACGAGAAACAGCTTGCCAATATAGTAAAGAAAGGGCTTGAGGAGGAGGGCTACAGTGTAGATGCTGCCCATGATGGCGAAGAGGGGCTTTACATGGTGGAGAACTATCCCTCCGATGTTGTTATTCTTGATATAATGCTGCCGTTACTTGATGGCATTTCTATATTGAGCAGTATGAGGAAGAAGGGTATAAAGACACCTGTCCTTCTTCTTACCGCAAGGGATACAATCACCGATAAGATAAAAGGGTTGGACAGTGGTGCGGATGATTATCTGACAAAACCGTTTAAGTTTGGAGAGTTACTTGCAAGGATAAGGGCATTAATCAGACGCAAGGCAGATATAAAAGATACAGTTATAAGGATAGGAGACCTTGAGATAAATACTACGAACCGTGAGATAAAGAGGGGTGGCAAGACTATCCAGCTTTCTACAAAGGAGTATGCCATGCTCCAGTATATGGCGTATAATAAAGACAAGATTGTTTCAAGGACCGATTTGATAGAGCATATTTATGATGAAAACTTTGATGCAAACTCCAATGTCCTGGATGTCTATATCAACTTCTTGAGAAATAAGATAGACAAGGGCTTTAAGAAAAAATTGATACATACAGTAAGGGGCGCCGGCTATATATTAAAAGGAAGCGAAGAATAACCTCCCTATGCTCTCATCAATAAAGTCCAAACTTATTGTTTTGGTTCTCTACACTTTCTCAGTTGTTTTTACAAGCCTTGGTTTCTTCATGTATTATGAACTTGAGGATATAGTCATTACCTCAATTGACAGTCATCTTCATAATGAAGTTCAGATGATAGCAGGCCTTTTAAGAGCGGAAGAGTCGGATATAGAGCATGAGTTATCGGAGGTAGCGGTTGGTGAGTATGCCGTCCCCCTTTCAGGACACTATTATCAGATTGTTTCACCGGATAAAAGGATTATAGCCAGTTCTCCTTCCCTTTCAGTTGTAGGTGCATCCCTTTCAATAATTAAAGGCTCATCCGAACCGTCTTATATGACTATCATAGGGCCTGAGAGAAATCCGCTTCGTCTGATGACCCAGTCGTTTATAGTATCAAACAAGACTTATACTATTCAAGCAGCAGATTCACTGGAGGATTCCTACAAGATACTCAGTTCTTTTAAGAAAATTATACTGATTGTCTTTCCGTCAATTTTTATAATTTTTGTAATTGGTATTCTGGTTATAACAGGTCTGTCGCTTAAGCCATTAGATTATTTTTCCAGAAAGGTAGGGCAGATTACAGAGATGAATCTTAATGAGAGGATTGATGAGCAAGGTATAGACATGGAACTTCAGCCCCTTGCAGCAAGTTTTAATACAATGTTGGGAAGGCTGGAAGAATCATTTTTAAGACAGAGCCAGTTTATGGCTGATGCCTCACATGACCTGAAGACGCCGGCATCGGTTATCAAGAGCTATTGTGATGTAACACTCGGGAGAGATAGGACTGAATCTGAATATAAGGAGGCATTGGGCAAGATTAGCGAGATGGTTGACAGGATATCAAATATTATCAGCCGCATATTGGAGATTTCAAGGCTTGAGAGCAAGACATTTTCATTGAATATTGTTGGTATAGATTTGATGGACATAATGAAGGATGTGTTAAAACTCCTTGAGCCTTCTGCGTCAGCAAGTGGAATTAAAATAAATTTGAGCGGACAGAGGGTGAATATAAGTGGCGATAGGGAGAGGCTTACAGAGGCTTTTATAAATATAGCTGACAATGCAATTAAATATAATAAGAAAGACGGCTCTGTTGATATTGTAGTAGGTGATAAGAATGGTGAAGCCCTCGTTACAGTTATGGATACAGGTATCGGCATACCTGAAAAGGGCAGGGAAAAGATATTTGACAGATTTCACAGGATTGATGAGAGCCGTAGTGTGGTGGCCGGGAGCGGACTTGGGCTTTCCATTGTGCGGGCTATTATCAAAGCACATGGCGGGAGGATTGAGGTTGAGAGCGAGATAGGGAAGTGGAGCCGTTTTATTATTTTCCTCCCTTCTAAAAAAAATAGAAGTGTAACTTCATTTCTTTAATCTGTTTTTAATATTCTGTGAATTACAATAGTTACCGGCTTGAAATTCAGAAAATTTTTATGGGAAAAATTTTAATAAAGGCTTCAATTATATTTTTGCTTTTGTTTATTTCATCTCCGTTATGGGCGGCATGGATAAATGATAAGTCGCCTTATTTTACACTTCAGGATATTAAAGGCAGTGCTGTATCCCTTGGGGTTTTAAAGGGGAAGGTAGTTTACATAAATTTCTGGGCAAGCTGGTGTCCTCCCTGTAAAGAAGAATTCCCTGAACTGAATAAACTTGCAGAGAAATATAACGATTCTGATTTCATTATACTTGCAGTGAATGTGGACAAGGTAAAGTCAAATATGGACGATTTCCTTTCAAAGATGCCGCTGCCTTCTAAAAACATGATTATACTTGTTGACCCTAAGGCAGCAGTGGTTTCATCTTACAATGCGAGGGCAATGCCGACCTCTTTTATAGTGGATAAAGAGGGAGTGATAAGGTATATGCACCTTGGTTTTAATGAAAATGATCCTGAAAAATGGGTTAAAGAGGTGGAGTCGTTGCTTAAATAATTAATCCTCTCCCCTTGTGGGAGAGGGAAGGGTGAGGGGAAATTTTAAAATGAAAAAGATACTATATGGATTTCTGATGATATTCATTCTGGCTTTTTTTTCAGGCTGTGCAGTTGTAAACCCGTGGGAAAGGGAGCATCTGGCTGACCCTGTAATGCAGTTTGATTATAACAAGGAAGAGAAGGCTGTCAGAGAGCATTTCCTCGGCACCAGTGAGGGGAGTGCCGGAGGCTTTGGTGCAAGCGGAGGCGGCTGTGGCTGTAATTAATATCTTTTTTATTTTAGGCGGGATAATATTTTTTGCTTCAAATGCATCAGCAGAGGATTATGCAAGGGCACAGACCTATTTCCACAGCTTTAACAATAATGTAAAGGTCTTAACCGCCGTTTTTGCACTGAATAAGGATATTAACCTTGATACCAATACATACTTTAAATATACCGTTGATATAATTAACCCTAAGCTTGAAAGCGAGGAAAATGAACATGGGACAGCAGCTACAACTACGACTTCAGGTGCATCAACTGCTGCAGGTGGTAGTGGTGCAAAGGATGTAAGAAATGAGATTACCGCAGGTGTAACACATAATTTTAATAATATTGTCGGTGTTGAATTGTATTATGATTATAGTAAAGAAAATGATTATACATCGCACACACCGAGTCTTACATTAAAGAAAGACCTGTTTGAAAAAAATACTACCATGACTATGAGCTATTCAAGGAATATTGATAAGGTGTATGGAAAATTTATGAATGGCGAGCAGGGGAGGAATACAGGTAATTATTTCTTTGGTATTACACAGGTCTTGTCTCCTCTTACTATTGCACAGTTGGGCTATTCAAGGAGTAATGTGACAGGCTATAACTCTGACGGTGTAAGACTTGCATCTCTGAACGGCGTATCACAATCATCATGCACAGACAGGTCTGCATCGTGTGTAGATGAGGCATTTCCTGATAGTAGGAAAAGGGATGCAGTTGTATTTGGTATTAATCAATTTATTCCAAACAGCATCATAGACCGCTCATCAGTGAAATTTACATACCGATATTATAATGATGACTGGAATATTGCTTCAAATACTGAAGAAGTTGAATATAATGAATATATTACAGAGGATACTATTTTTAGGGTAAATTTCAGATATTATGAACAGACAAAGGCAAACTTTGTAAAAGATACCTATGTAAGCAGTGACCGGTATATGTCGTCTTCGCCTCAGTTTAATGGTTTTAATTCCCAGCTTTTTGGCTTAAAGCTGACAAATAACTTCTTGCGTGAAGGCTCATTTGAGGGGAAATACGAATACTATTCACAATCCATTAATACATATGCCCATATATTTATGTTTACCTTGAGGATGACATTTTAATATTTGGGCATACTGTACATGATTTTAACCCAGACACTGAGACACAGAGTAGAATATATTAAAATAAAAAATTATCTCTGTTTTCTTCTGTTCTTTATCCTCTGTCTTCTCTTTATCCCTTCAGCATCTTTTTCAGAAATCTTTAAAAGAAATACAATCCTCATGGGGACTGATATTGAGTTAATTGCCTATGAAGAAAATAGGGAAATAGTAAATTCTGCCTTTGATGCCGCCATTAAAGAAATAGAGAGGATTGAAAATGAGATGAGTGAGTGGAGAGAGGGGACACCTGTTTCTAATATTAATAAAAATGCAGGTAAAGAGGCTGTAGTAGTTCCTGAAGAACTCTTTAAGGTCATATCCGCCGCCCGGAAGGTCTCTGAATTATCCAGTGGTGCATTTGATATATCATGGGCGTGTATGAGGAGTTTGTGGAAATTTGGTAAAGGCGAGGAGCGTGTGCCGTTTGATGGTGAGATCAAGCAGAGGCTTTCACTTGTAAATTATAAAAATATTGAACTCAATGAAAAAAATAAAACTGTATTTTTAAGAAAAGAGGGAATGTCAATTGGACTTGGTGCGATTGCAAAGGGTTATGCAGTTGATATGGCAATGCAGGCTATGGTCAATCTTGGTGTTAAAAATGCCATTGTTAAGGCTGGCGGTGATATGAGAGTTCAGGGGGCAAAGGATGGAAAGCCCTGGGATATAGGTATTAAACATCCAAGGGATAAGAAAAAATTATTAGGTAAATTGAATCTAAGTAATATCTCAATATCAACCTCAGGAGACTACGAGAGGTATTTTATCAAAGATGGAGTCTTGTATCACCACATCATGAACCCGAAGACAGGCTATCCTGCAACGGGATGCCAGAGTGTGACTATACTTGCACCTGATACAATGACATCCGATGCCCTCTCTACTGCTGTATTTGTCCTTGGACCAGAGGAGGGCATGAAATTAATCAAGAGCCTTCATGGGATAGAAGGAATCATAGTGGACAGTAATGGACAGGTGCATTATTCACCGGGAGTTGAGAGAAGGGTAGACAATTAACAGGATTATACCCCAGACAGGAGGGAGGAGGAGGTAACAAGCCTTCTCCCCCCTGCTGAGGCCTCCATTCATAGGTTGGGGGAATGGAGGTATCAAATGGGCAAAGGGAAATCCTCAGTGAACCATGGGCCATTCCTTACCTGTCTTTTTCTCGCAGAGTTTACGGCACTTCTCACGCTGCTCCGGAGTTAATATTGCCTGTGCCTTTGACAGAAGCTCAAAATGTGCAAGCTCAAGTTTTCCTCTGAGGTCGTGAACCTCTTTAATTTTTTCGCCGACAACCTTCATATCAATCACATCGCTTTTAACAAGTGCATCCAGTACAGACTCTGCTGCCTCAACTTCTTCACTCAATTTGTTGCAGGCAGCATCACATTCTTTATCAATTGCCGCCATCTTATCTATCTGCTCCTGTGAGAGACCAAGCTCTTTTCCATGCTCTTTATACATCTTAATATAGGCATGGATATAACCGCCTCTATGAATCCCTGCCTTTTCGTAACAGGCATGCTTTCCTTTTTCACCTTTAGTCTGCTCCTTATGATCTGCATTACCTACCTGAGTCAAAAAGAATGTAGATACAAACATTACTACTAAAACAATCAGTATCTTTTTCATAGTTCCTCCTTAAGAATATTGGTTGTTGTTAAAACACAAAAAGACAATTGCTCCTTTTATATTCCATCACCTCCTTCATATAATTTAATGTCCATGAATTTCAATCCGAGATTCTTCGGGCTTCGCCCTCAGAATGACAACCAGCAGCAGAAGTGTCATTCTGAGCGAAGCGAAGAATCTAATTCATTTAATCACAGGCATATCTTCCTGTCTAACAAGCCTGCCTATGAATGCCAATAGATGTGATAGTATTTTTCTCAATTAGGTCTTCAATGGATTCAGAAAATATTCTCAAGGCACCGGGGCCAACTTTTGTTGCCTTGAGCCTTCCCTCCTCAATCCATCTGTAAATCGTCCATTTGCTTACACTTAAAAAATTAGCTGCCTCTTCAGGCCTTAGAAGCCTCTTTTTCATTTTAGACCACCTCCTGCTTGTCCGGGAGAAGACTGATAAAATGATGTGAGTGGTGATTCTGCCTTGCCTGATTTATGCTCAATGGCAATTGAGACCTTTTCTATCTCATCCTTAGACAGCATCTTTAAGGCATCAACAAATTTCCTCATCTCATAATCTGCAAACATTATCCCGTTTATGATTGTATTGACAGCCTCATTCTTTGTCATTTTGTCCTCCAAAATGATTCAGACATTAGATTTCAGACTTTAGACATAAGACTATTTTACAGTCTAATGTCCGATGTCTATGGTTTATAGACTAAATAAGAACAATAAAATAGAAATGTAGTTTTGAATGCTTAGGCGAGTATCTCAGGAGGTTTTTCTAAAGGACTATACTCAATATTAATAAAAGAGGATTTGTATGGGCTTAAATGTGAAATGAGATGAATTTGCGGTGTTAAATTAAAGGTTGCTTCTGAAAGGAGAGTAACATCACTGAGTGATGCCACATGGTCTGAAGAACAGTCACATTTTATAAACGCATCAGATTCTGTATTGTTATGGTGATTGTGGGTTGTTGATATTGGACAAATCTCTGTTTTAGACGATTCATGTTTTTTATGGGATATTGTATCGTGGAATACATGAGAATCTGTCATGCTGCCATGTCCTGTTAGACACAATGATTCGCATAGTATTCCTGTATTCATGACAAGGACACCTATAAGCAGAATTATTGTGAAGATTTTTCTGTTTATCATATCAGTCCAGTCTGTAGCTTATATCCACTTCCATTGCCATCTCCTTGTCTGCAACATCAACCAGTCTTGGATTAAATGGTGCCGCCTTCATTATCGCCTCACATGCAGCCTTGTTCAATACCTCGCAGTGGCATGGCCTTACAATCGTTACATCACTAACTCCTCCGTCTGGATGTACTACAAAACGCACTCCAACAACGCCTTCAAATCCCTTTTCCCTTGCCCATCGGGGATAAAATTTCGCCCTCTCTATCTTTGTCTTGACCATAGCCCTGAACAAGCTCATCTCTTCGCCGTTGCCAGAGCCGGTGCCGCCAGCAACACCATATGGACTCGCGGAGTTTACACTAAGCGAAGCGAATGTGCTCTCTATATTTGAGCCGATTGAATCAGAGGCAGTTGCTGATGAGGTGGTAGTTTCTGTAGAAGATGCTGATACGTTATTGGATGGCTCTGCCCCAGATTTAACGAATAATTCATTTTGTGATGGCGATGCTATTTCATCACTTATTATTTCTTCTGTATCCTCATTCGTGTCTTCTCTTTTTGCATAAGGGATTTCTTCTTTTACCTCCTGAATGAGAGGCGGTGCTTCAACAATATTATTTATCTCAGGCTTTATTGTTTCAACCTGCGGTGGTGTATCCTCTTTTATTTTCTGGATTGCCTTTTCAGGGAGTGGTGGAGGTGTATCTTCCATTTTATTTTCAACCTGCTCAGAAGGGTTCTTGTCTTCTATATTTAAAATCTCAATTGGTGTTATATTCATCGCTGTATTTTTTAAAGAGGAAAGATGAGATGTAAAGATATAGATAACTATGCTGTGAAACAGGATAGACGCAACAAATGATATTTTTATTGTATCTGTATTCATGCTATTGGTTTTTGGGTTTAGTTGCTATTGCAAATTTTGAAATCCCTGCAAGTTTTACCTCGTCAATCAGCTCAACTACCTTGCCGTGGGTTGTATCCTCATCTGCATTTAATATTACGAGCATATCAGGATTTTCTGCGGCATCTTTTTTTAAAAGGCTTCGTAATTCATTAATCTGAATCTCTCTTTTATCATAATATAATTTTCCATCCTTTGATACAGTGATTGAGGCATTGTCTTTAATATCATTTTTGCCCGACTCTGATTTCGGGAGATTTACCGGAACGCCCCTCATGATAGTCATTGATAGTGTGGCTATCATAAAGAAGACCAATAAAAAAAACATGGTATCAATCATTGGTATGATTTCTATCCGCGCCTTTTTATGTGCCTTTGTAAATGACCTTATTTTCATAAAATAAAGGGTTCGAGTGGTCGAGAGTTCAAGGGTTCGAGTAAAACACTCCTGACTCCTTGACCCCCTGAATCCTTGAATCCTGTTCTTTTAAAATCATCTCAAATTTTGTTGCATACCTCTCCATATCCTCTGTCACCCTTTCAACCTTTGACTGGAAGTAATTATATGGGATAAGTGTAAGTATAGCAACGATTAACCCTGCCGCAGTTGCAATTAATGCCTCGGCAACTCCTCCTGTTACTACATGAGGCTGTCCTAACCCTGTAAGGGATATGATGTCAAAGGATTGTATCATGCCGATTATAGTGCCGAGAAGCCCGAGTAGAGGCGCGAGTGTAATAATCGTATCAAGGGCGGGGAGAAATTTTTTCATCCTGTTTATTTCATCCATTGCAGCAGCTTCCATAGCGGCAGAAGCAGACGGATTTCTGTTTAATGCACCTGCAATTAGAACCCTTGCAATGGGGTGATTTACCTTTTGAGCCTCTTTAGCCATATCATCAATGCTTCCTTTATTGGCAATTGATAACAGTTGCTCAGGAGTAATAGTCTGCTTCTGTTTGAACCAGAATATCATCCTCTCCACGATGATGGTAATAGAAATAACAGAACAGGTAAGGATGGGTATCATAATAATACCGCCCTTTATAATCAGTGTAAACATTTTATTTCCTCTCTTTTTGCCACAGACTTTCACTGCCCCTGATTGAATCTTTCAGGGGCTGTGCAGGTCTGTGGCTTATATCTTATTCTCCTCTAAACAGTCTGAATGCTGTTCTTGTAAACCGTATCTCCTCCTGTGACCATGTTATAAGTATATCACCTATTTTATTGATAGATAAGACAGGGTCATGAGCCCTTTTGACACCTTGATTCATCTGCTGGGTTTTTTCATCCATCTGCTGAAATATGAGCCTGCTTAAAACAGGTGTTGTCTCTTCCCATGCTATAAGGGGTTTGCCGTCTCTATCTAAAGTCATTACCGGATGGTCTGGAAATGTCCCATTTGAGAATGGTATCACCTTCTTAGAGAAGCTCATACCTTTGTCTTTTGAATTTGCAATATAGATAGAAGGAGACCCTGTTTCACCCTCAGTATACCAGACAACATATAAAACACCATTCTTATCTGACGATATTGAAGGTCCCCTGTGAGGACACCCGGCAATTACCCATTTATCATTACCTACAACTACACTTTCAGAAAAACTCTTCCCCTTGTCAGTTGACTTTGCCAAGACAATCTCTCTGTTATCGCCTTTAAATACCTTCCTCCATGAGACATACACAGTACCGTTATGTGCAACTGTTACTGCAGTCTTACAGCATGGGCAGGAATTGCCGTCAACACGGACATTCTTCTCAAATGTCTTTCCATTGTCAGTAGATTTGGCAATGTATGTTGATGATACTCCTTCCTTCTTTTCCCTTCCATCAAGCCATGCGATGTAGATAGAACCATCAGGTGCAACAGTCATTGATTCAAAGCCGTGGGACACAGGGAGATTATCGTCATTGATAACTATTGCAGGTTCAAATGAATTTCCCTTATCCAGAGAACGGCTGAACTTTATATCAGAGGAAAATTCACCGTCTATCCTGCTGATTGTCCATGCAATATATAATTCCCCCTTTATACCGAGTGCCATTGTTGGTGCATGGTTAATTCCAGAGGGCATATCAGCATCCCCGTTAACCCTGACCTTTTCTGAAAAGGTCTTCCCATTATCGGTAGATGAGGCAACATAGATGTTATTTTTATTTCCATCTTCCTTTACCCAACCTATATATATCCTCCCGTCATCATCAATAATAGCCGATGCGTTTGATACCCTCTTGTCAGGGTGATTTATACTTAGCTGACTGCCAAAAGATATATCACCTGCTATACTAAATGTATAACTCACGATTACCCATAGAATAATAAAAGAATATACTAATAACCTTTGACTTTTGATTTTTGATTTTTGACTTTTCACAGCCTACTTCCCCCAATTATAGGTTAACCCTGCATAAAATGTCTGAGGCATGCCCGGGTTATATTGAGCAGCGCTGCCAGATGATTTTGAGGCACTCTCAGCATAGAGTTTATCAGTAACATTTATCGCCCGTGCAAATATCTCCCATGATTTAGCTGCCTTATATGATGCCCTCACATTCAATAAATCATGGCCATTATACTTTTCGGTATTAGCATCATCAAGCCAGTATTCGTCAAGCTTTATCCATTCCAATTCAACTCTGCAGCCATTGAAAAATGATGGGGCATAATAAAGGCGCGTATTTACTATCTGGTTTGGTGCTGCAGGTATTTCTTTTTCGCTATAGCTTACCGTTGATGAAACCCTGTAATCTATGTATGTGTGCTTTGCATTTGAATAACTTACATCAAGCCCAACTTCTTTTATCGGTTTTATGCCAAGCCCCACTTCAATACCTTTATGCTCAGTCTTACCTGCATTACGTTTCTCACTTAAACCGGAAGTTACCGAATAGGAAACAATATCATCCGTCTTCTGCATAGAATAAACAGAGACATCAAAGGTTAGTTTGTTGTCCAGAAAACCTGTTTTTATGCCTGTTTCATAACTATCAATCTTAATCGGCTGAAGATTTACTGATGTTGAGGCGGTGCCGTTACTTCCTCTGAACAGGTCTCCTGATGACGGCACACGAAATCCGTGATTGTAAGAAATGAATGCGCTTGCATACTCTGTAAGTGCATAGGTTAAGCCTGCCTTTGGACTCAGATGGCTGAAAGACCTTTTAGTGTCTTCGGGTCTGTTGGCATTTGCTGCAAGGCGGGTGTCATAATCATAGGAGATATCATCATAACGGGCACCTATTGTTAATCTCAATTTTTCAACAGGCGATACTTCAGTATGTATGTAAGGAGAAATCCCTTTAAATGTTGCATCAAAGTCAAAGTTGTTGGTCGTAGATGTATCATAGGTATAAGATGTATATTTAAAGGTTGTAGCATCTCTCGTTACAATAGTCCTTCTCTCAAAAAAGTCACCAGGGCTATAGTCAAGGTCAATACCCATTACCAATCTTGTCCTCATTGGTTCAAAATCATAACGGTATTTTCCAAGAAGTCCGAAAGATTGAAACTTGTTAGTATAATCAACACCCCTGTAGTTATTCCCACCAATGCTGAATATCCACCAACCCGGATGTAAGTCCATCTTATTCGCTCTGTAATATGTGATAACACTTATAAGACCTTTACCTTCTGACACCTCTTTTTCAATATCAAAGGAGAGTCTGAATGCATTAACCTTTCTGAAGTTAAAGGTCGAGTAGCTATACCATGGCCGGCTCTCATAATCTGCTTTTGATAGCCCCGGTCCTTCACCATGACCGTCAATATTGGAATAGGCAATAACAGTCTTTATGCTCGTTGTTGCATTTGGCGTATAATCAGAACGAAGTGTTACTGCCTGTCTGTTATAGGCTGTGTCCTCCTGCCAGCCGTTTGTATGAGTATTATTCAAATCAAGACGAACACCAAAATCATTCCATGTATTGCTTCCTGTCGCAAGGAGTCGGTTCCAGCCGTATGAACCTGCTTCAGGGGTGATTCCTATTTCAGGTGTAAGTGAAGTCGCCTTTGTCAGGACATTTATTGCTCCGCCTATTGCATCACTTCCGTATAATGCGGTTCCCGGACCCTTCATAACCTCTATCCTATCTGCCCCCGGCATATTTATCTCATAAAGGGCGTTGTGATTAAAAAATCCTGTAGAGCGGATTGGTATCCCATCCTCAAGAAAGAGATAAAGAGGCTGTGTAGTAAGGGGCTGACGAATCGCTGTCATATGCCCCTCTCCTGTTGTTTGCCTTATCCAAACACCCGGCACCCTGTTCATAACCTGTGCGGGGTGGGTCGGTTTTATTTCCTTAATCTCTTCACCCTTTACAATACCAACTGTCTGGGGAACCTCTCTTGCAGATTCTGCCTCTCTTGTGCCGGTAACAACAACATCTTCAATTTTTGTTACATCATTTTCCTCTCCGAAAGTAAGGAAGGGGAAAAGAATCAGAAAAAGAAATAAAATTGTTATTTTTTTCATCGTTATAGTCTCCTTATCTTACATGTCTTCTATCAGTGAATTGATAATCTCATTGAATTTATCAGAAGCCCAATCCCTCGGACCTAATGCCCTGCCGATTATCCATCCTTTTTTATCAATGAAATATGTTACAGGAACGCCCCATGTCCAGTATCTATTGGTTACATCCCCTTCCCTTGCCAGATATACCTGACAGCTTAAGCCATAACCCTTTGCAAGTTTTTCTACTTCTTTACGGTCTGCCTTTAAGTCTATAGAAATAGGCAGAAAAACTATTTCCCTGTCCTTAAAATTCTGATACAGCTTTTCAAAGAGAGGGAACTCATCCTTGCATGGATTACACCATGTAGCCCAGAAGTGAAGTATGACAGCCTTTCCTCTATAGTCATTCATACTCATCCTTTTACCGTTCGGGTCTACGATAGTAAAATTTGGGGCTTCCTCCTTTAGCTCCTGAATGCCAAATGCTTTAAAATCTTTCTTGCTGTAACTATAAGAGTTACCGGCAGAAAAGAGGATTAAAATTAATACTAAACATGCGATGCCTTTCATAAAATATTTTGATTCCTTTTAAATTATGGCTCGTTCAGGGAACGAGCCCTACAATACTTGTAGGGTGCGTTCTCCGAACGCACCACATTGAAATTCCTATGCTTTAAAATAGATATGTCACCCCTGCGGAAACCTTATAATTCTCGCCGGTCTGTGTTCCATATAGGTCGTGATATATAGAATAGTAATATAAAGCCTCAACCACCCAGTGAGGTGCCGCCACAACCTGAACCCCTGGGGTTAAATAGATTGTATGCCCCCCTGAATTGTCAACCGTAACGCCACCCTCTTTTTCTTTATCCCTTAACTCCCCGTTTATTCCAAGGGCTAAAAACCACTGGTTTCTTTCAGGTGCCAACTCACCCGGATGTATCCTGTATTTCCCTGTTACATCGTAGTTAATGATATTTCCGAATTGATAAGTCTTATCCCCTGTTTTGCCCTCAGTGTGGATGGCATCAAGGATATTTGCTGAAAGTGAAAGCCTTTGAATAGAATGATTTAAAGAAAGTCCAAAAAGAAAATCTGTGGCGCCCGTACCTAACTGCAGATGTGCATCAAGAAATTCTGCTCCATCACTCGTTTTTCCATCAGTTTTGCCGGTTGGCAGTTTCACACCAAAGAGCCCCGCAATAGCAGTGGTTGTATCTATTGTATGTTTTTTGAGAAAGGTATATCTTCCAACCAATGCAATATCTCCCAGCCCGCTCACATCACCCTTCATATCTGTATGCACTTCAATATCGCCGTCAGAGTGGACATGCAGATGCCCATCCAGAGTATTTTTTTTAAGAGGCACAATTGCAAGTAACATCAGGTCTTCAGCAATGGAATAGAAACCTGTGACCTCTGTTGTCCAGTATTCCTCTTTAGGCTTAACTGCCGGGGTAACATCCTTTGTCCCCTTGTATACTGAATTTAACATGGTATATCTCTGGTTTATTCTTATACCGCCTGCCCCGCTTATTGTTTCAAGAGGAGATATGCCCTGGGATAAAAGACAGAAATCACATGCGAGACTTAGACTAATTGATGAGATAAAAAACAATGTTGCAAAAAAAACTACTATTGACAATTTTTTCTTCATTTACAAAACCTCCATTCATCAATGTTATGGGAAAAACATTACACTACAGACTTTTTTATGGTCTGTTCGGGGAACAGACCCTACAGTAGGGTGCGTTCCCCTGAACGCACCTTTTCATCTGTATTTATCTATAGCTATAAAAGATTTTAATCAGGAGATAATCTTTGGAGGATTATATGGAATGCTAAAAAAACCTTCTGTGGATTTAATCTGTGAAAAGGAAACAGTTTCTATCGCTGATAAATAAAAACTAACTTTGGTTACATTGTATGTAAACGGATGTTCACCTCCGGGGAAATATATATCAGATGATGACATATCCATATTGCAATCTGCCTTTATCTTGTTAATTCCATGTCTATGTCCAGAATGATGGGTATCTCCTCTGTGGTCATGGAGCATCCTGTTATCACTATGGCGCGCCATATGGACACCATTATCAGTTATACAGATATCCCCGCCACCTGATGCCTTACTGACAGGCATGACCAGATTAAGATGGGTTACGATGAAGAGAATAAAGACTGATGATAGTTTTGGAAATTTCACTTGCTTCACCTCAATGCCTATTTACGCCTCTTATTTATCAAAATAAATATCTTATGTCAAGGACAAAATCTCTGTTGTCAAAATCTCTGTAAAAATCTCTTAGAGTTTCATTTAAAAATATTTCGGCAGTAAAGAAAAAATATGCTATAATCATCTCGTTTTTGATGGCTTCTTGGTCTAATAATTAAAATGAGGAGATTACACGATGATATTTGATTCAATCTTAGGACTTTTTTCAAATGATTTAGCTGTTGATTTAGGGACTGCCAACACTGTTGTTTTTGTGAAAGGTAAAGGGATAGTTCTCAGGGAACCTTCGGTTGTGGCTATACATAATGAAAGTAAAGAAGTGCTTGCAGTAGGGTCAGAGGCAAAACAGATGCTGGGAAGGACACCCGGGAATATAGTGGCTATAAGACCTATGAGGGATGGTGTCATAGCAAATTTTGAGGTTACTGAGGCGATGATAAAGTATTTTATAAGGAAGGTGCACAACAGGAAGACCCTTGTCAGACCTCGCGTTGTAATTGGTGTTCCATCAGGCATAACACAGGTTGAAAAGAGGGCGGTCAGGGACTCAGCGACATCTGCAGGTGCAAGAGAGGTATATCTTATGGAGGAGCCTATGGCTGCTGCAATAGGTGTCGGACTCCCCATTTCAAGCCCTACAGGGAATATGATAGTGGATATTGGTGGCGGGACGACTGAGGTGGCGGTGATTTCACTCTCAGGTATTGTTTACAGCAGGTCTGTCCGGGTTGCCGGGGATGAAATGGATGAGGCGATAATAAATTACATAAAGAGAAAGTATAACCTGCTTATCGGCGAGAGGACTGCTGAGGAGATAAAGATTAAAATCGGCTCTGCATATCCTTTGGAGGAAAAGCAGGAGATGGAGGTAAAGGGGAGGGACCTTGTGGCTGGTATTCCAAAGGTACTTATTATAAACGACGAAGAAATCAGGGAGGCATTGGCAGAGCCGGTAAGCACAATAGTTGAGAATGTCAAGATAGCCCTTGAGAGGACGCCGCCGGAATTAGCTGCGGATATTGTTGATAAGGGGATAGTGATGGCTGGAGGCAGCTCTATGCTAAAGGGGCTTGATTTATTGTTAAGGGAAGAAACAGGTTTGCCTATTATACTTGCTGAAGACCCTCTATCTGCGGTTGCACTTGGGACCGGGAAGGCTTTGGATGAATTGGAGCTTTTAAAGAAGGTATCAATTTAAAAGCTGATGTTAAAAAAAGATTCAAAAAAGAGGCATGGAATAATTGTAGTTGCAACCCTCCTCTTAATATCATTTCTATTTCTGACTGCCAATATCAAATTTTGGCAGACCCCTTCGTTTGTTGAATCAATAGTCATTGCAGTTATATCACCCTTCCAGGAATTAGTTTCCAAGACTATCAATGGCACTGCCCGTGTATGGAACAATTACATTTCTCTTATTGATACACAGGAGGGAAATTATCAACTAAGGAGGGAGATTGAAAAACTGAAGTTTCAGAATAATACCCTTGTAGAAAAACTTAACAGCGTTAATAGATTGGGTAAACTATCTAATTTTGTCAACACATCCGATCTGAATCTTATCCCTGCTGATATTGTTGGATTTGATTCAACCGGCTGGGCAAAGATGATTATGATAAATAAGGGGTTGAATAATTCTTTAAGGAAAGATATGGCAGTGGTTACATACAATGGGCTGATCGGCAGGGTAGTCCAGTCAACATCAAAATATTCAAAGGTACTTTTAATAACCGACCCGAGGAGTGCTGTAGATGCCGTGATACAGAGAAGCCGCGACAGGGGGGTAGTGGTAGGGAATAATAAAGGCATATTAGAGATGAAGTATCTGTCAATAGATTCGGATGTAAGAGAGGGTGACATTGTGATATCTTCAGGGCTTGGAGGTATTTATCAGAAGGGGTTTATGATAGGAACGGTCAGCAAGGTTTATGAAAAAAAGACAGGCCTCTTTCGTCAGGTGGATATTATCCCTGCAGAGGATGTTTCAAGGACAGAAGAATTATTAGTGGTTGTTAGTCCATTTGATAAACCGGAGATTAAGTAAATCTAAAAAATGCATGAAACCACAGATAGACACAGATTCACACAGATAACAAAAGAGAAGATGAGAAGATGTGAAGATGAGAAACTTCCCAACATCTTAACTTCTCAACTTCCCATCTTCAGTATTAAATCAGTGTTTATCTGTGGTTAATAAATAATTTGGGGTAAATATGTTTATTTTAGCAATGACAGTTCTTGGAATGGTCATATTCCTTTTAGAAACTGTTGTGATAGACCTTTTTACCATAGGGGGAATCAAGCCTGATTTTATTCTTATAGTTGCTATCTACAGCGGGCTATTCTTAAATAAAAACAGCGCTGCAGGCATTGGATTCGTATTTGGACTTATTCAGGATGCCCTTTCATTTAAGCTGATGGGGGTGAATTCCCTTTCCAAATGTTTAATCGGATTTTCTATAGGCAGTTTAAGAGAGAAGATTTTAGGTGAAGACCTGCTTGTGCAGTATTTATTTACATTCATGGCTACATTTTTAAATGGAATAATTTTTTTGCTTGTTTTGAAGGGGCTTTTATCAATGGAGATAGAGACATTAAGCTTTTTCTGGTCAGTTTTAATTCAGGGGATATATAACTCCATGCTTGCGCCCCCCATATTTTTGCTGCTGAATAAAATAAGAAGGCTGTACTACAAAAATCCGGTTTTTTATAAATTATGAACCAAGTTAGACCTAATTGAATTTACACTTATGTTCTAAAAAGTAAAAGAGAAGGAGGTCTAACTGGGTGAAAGATATTTAAAAACTGGAATGGGTAAGAGGTAATTGAAAAGTCGTTTGAAAGGAGGTCTAACTGGGTGAAGATAGGCGGTCTGGAACTAAATTTTTCAGAGGAAATCAAGGTCAGGATGCTTGTATTTACGCTGTTTATAGCGGTCTCTTTTTCATTTCTCATTTTAAGATTATGGTATCTACAGGTAATAAAATCTGATGAGTTGAAACTACAGGCTGAGAATAACAGGATGAGAATAGTTCCACTCAAGGCTTACAGGGGGAAGATATTTGACAGGGATGGGAGGGAGATCATAAGCAATCGCCCTTCGTTTAATCTCTCTATAATTCCAGAATACATTAAGGATCTGGATAAGATTTTGCCTCTGATAGCATCAAGTGTAAAGGTTGATGCTGAGAAGATCAAGAGGGACATCAAGAATAGCTCCGCACCTTTTCAATCTGTTGTGATAAAAAAAGATATAAGCTGGGATGAAGTTGCGTTTATAGAAGAACACAGTTTAGACCTGGCGGGCGTGTTTCTTGAAATAGAGCCGATGAGAAATTATCTGTACGGAGAGACAGGCTCGCACATCTTTGGATACCTTGGCGAAATCACAAAGACACAATTGGAAGGATTGAAGGTATCCGATTATCGTCTCGGTGATTTTGTAGGGCAGTATGGTATTGAGAAGAGATATGAATCTATTCTGAAGGGAAAGAGGGGGAGCAAGTATATTGAGGTGGATGTTGCCGGAAGGGAACTGAAGGTCTTTAAGCAGGTTGACCCTGATTTTGGTTATAACCTTTATCTTACAATTGATATTGAGCTCCAAAAGGAGGCGGAGAGGCTGTTTGAGGGGAAGAATGGTGCAGTGGTTGCAATTGACCCGAAGGATGGGAGTATTCTTGCCATGGTCAGTAAGCCATCCTTTAACCCAAACCTGTTTGCCGGGGGTGTATCTAAGACATACTGGTCAAATATCATCAACGATGCCTATAAACCTTTACAGAACAGGGCAATTCAGGGGCAATACCCTCCTGGCTCAGTGTTTAAAATTGTAACTGCCGCGGCAGGTCTTGAGGAGGGGGTTATAACACCTGATACAACTATTGACTGCCATGGTTATTTTAAATTAGGAAAGAAGAATTACAGATGCTGGAGAAAGGGAGGGCATGGCAGGATGGATTTGAGAAATGCAATCATACAATCCTGTGATGTGTACTTTTATACTGTTGGCTTTCGACTGGGTATAGACAGATTGTCCCGCTATGCATTTGGTTTTGGATTGGGGAGTCCAACTGATGTTGATTTGGAAGGAGAAAAGACAGGTTTGATACCGACTGAGGAGTGGAAGGAGAGTGTAAAGGGAGAACCGTGGATACTTGGTGAGACTGTATCTGCATCTATAGGGCAGGGTTTTGATCTTGTCACTCCCATACAGATGGCAAATATGCTTGCGGCAGTTGCAAATGGGGGGACACTTTATAAACCAAAGATAATTTCGAAAGCAGAGACTACCAATGAAAAACTGATTAAAGAATCTAATTCTAAAATTAAAGGGAACCTGTCAGTAAGTCAGAAAACGCTTGATATAATAAAAGACGCACTTCATGGAGTGGTAACTGACCAGAGAGGAACCGGGAGGGCATCTAATATTAAGGGGATAGAGGTGGCGGGAAAGACAGGGACAGCACAGGTGATAAAGCTGCCAGAAATGGAAGATAAGAAGGATGAAGAAATGCCTTATGAGTTCAGGGACCATGCATGGTTTGCAGCCTTTGCACCTTATGAAAATCCGCTCATTGCTGTTGCTGTTTTGGTGGAGCATGGCGGTCATGGCGGCTCTGCTGCTGCCCCGCTTGCAGGAAAACTGATAAAGAGTTATGTAGAAAATCAAAACTCAAAAGGCAAAAATCAAAATTAATGAATAACAAACCTATTTTTAAATATCAGATTATTTCAAATTTTGACTGGGTAATCTTTGGGCTTACTATCATTATTTCTATTGTTGGCATTTTTACAATATACAGTACAGGGGGAGGGAGTGGGGGGGAGCCCAGCAGGATATACATAAAGCAGATATACTGGATATTATATGGATTGATGGCTATGCTGCTAATATTATTTATTGACTATCATTCTCTGGAGAAGCTTGCCTACATTCTATACTTTATGATTATAGTGGTGCTTATAATGGTGGCGGTATCAGGCAAGACTGTTTCAGGTGCCCGCAGATGGCTTTCATTTGCACAGTTTGCATTTCAACCATCTGAGCTGGCAAAAATTGTTATCATAATAACACTGGCGAGATATTTTGATGATAAAAAGATAAGGGGTCTTTACAAAATCAGGGATTTAATAGCCCCTGCCATCATTATTCTGATTCCTGCTCTCTTGATAGCAAAACAGCCTGATTTGGGAACTGCTATGGTTATATTTTTTATATTTATTTCCATGTCATTTTTGATAGGAATAAATAGCAGGTCATTATTCATATTGGCAGGCTCTGCTATAGTATCCCTTCCATTCTTGTGGCACTTCATGAAGGATTATCAGAAGGACAGGATACTGACCCTCATAAATCCGCAGGCAGACCCCCTTGGCAGAGGCTATCATATAATTCAGTCTAAGATTGCTATAGGTTCCGGCGGATATATGGGTAAGGGTTTTATGAGCGGTACACAGAGCCAGCTAAACTTCCTCCCTGAGAAACATACAGATTTTATATTCTCGGTATTTGCCGAAGAGATGGGATTTATAGGTGCATTGCTGCTGATTATGCTTTATATAATTCTCATAATTAAAGGGATAGATGTTGTATATCATGCAAGGGACAGGTCAGGTTCACTGATGGCTGGGGGTGTAGTCTCAATGCTGGCATTTCACATGATATTCAATATAGGAATGACCACAGGTATGTTTCCTGTTGTGGGAATACCACTGCCCTTAATGAGTTATGGCGGTTCATACCTTGTCACGACATTTATATCTATAGGTCTCCTCTTGAATATAAAGATGAGGAGATTTGTAGATATGGGATGACAAACTACAAGATATCTTAACCCAGATTATGCAGTAACCACAGATGAACACAGGTAAACACTGAATTTCGGATTTAGAATTTCCATTTGAATAAACTGTGTTAATCTGTGTTTACCTGTGGTTTCATGCCTTTTTTAGGCTTAAAAACTGTCTTTTGACCACAGTATTTTTGCCAACCTTAAGTCTCTTGCCTTTGTCTATTAAGGCTTCAAATGTGACAATATCACCCCTTTGAAGTTTTTGAAACTGTATGTTTGATGGGGTCTCATCTTTATCAAGCCTCGTTATTAATTGCCTTCCTCCATGGCCACAGATGTAGAATTCCAGCTTGCCTTTAGATATAAGAGGTTCGCTGACTATCCTGCAAGAGTTTTTCTCTAATACATCTGTTAATGATAGTTTATCTTTTCTTAAGACGAGATAGGAAAACTTTAGAGAGTCCTTTCTTAATCCTGTTAGTTTATCTATTTCTTTGATGATTACAGGCGGAATCCACGGGATATCTTCATGACACCAGTCTTTGGGGTTTGAAAGGGCAGGGCAGGGATCATCTATAAGACATGGAGAATGAATTTTAAAACCATTTTTTACAAGACTATCTCTAATCTCAAGCATCTCCCTCGTAGTCTCCCTGAGTGCAGGCTCAATAATAATGCAGCTTCCATCTGGTGTTAGAAATTTATCAATGATTGTATTTAGAAAAGAGACTCGTTCAGCATTTTTTTTCTCATCGTTATAAAATAATTCATTGAGGATATTTGAAAGGATGATAATATCATAAGTGTCTTGAGGAATAGCACCTGCCTTTTCTACATTTATTTTAAAGGTCTTGAGAGAGGCATCTATATTAATATTTTCAATATAGAGTTTAAAAAGGTCTTTAGTAATACTTAAATTTTCTGCTACCGAGTCAATAGCAGTAAATTCAAGGGATGGTTTTTTTTTCTGATTAGAAAAGAAATCCAATATTCCTAAGATTGTTGTGCCTGGACCTGAGCCAAGGTCAAGTATTTTCAGCTCCTTCTTAGAAAGGATTTTCTTTGGGTGAAGGGAAAGCTCTTTTAAGGGTAAATGAATCTTATAAATGTTGGAAGGAAGAAAATAAAGAATATATGCCCTTCTCAGCCTTTTGTTATTCAGGTATTGCGGTGGAAGGATTTTCCTCTCTTTTGTGAAAAGATTGGAAAGTTCTATTATGTCTGATGCAAGTGAATTGAGTTCAGAATTTGTGAGGGATGAATATCTGTTGTCGCTAAGGTATTTTAAGAGGGTATGCTCTAAAAAAGTCTTTAAATATTGGCTCAATGTATTCTTTTATCTGAAAGTTTATTGAAAAAAAGATAAATAAAACCTATAATACATTCACAAACAATAATACATCAAATTATTAAAAGGATAAAATATAAAAATGAAGATACTTGTAATAGGCAGTGGGGGGAGGGAACATGCCCTCGTATGGAAGATAAGTCAGAGTCCTTTGGTAAAAAAGATATATTGTGCCCCTGGAAATGCTGGAATTTCTGAGATTGCAGAAAATGTTAATATTGAATCAACCGATATAACAGGTCTTGTTGAATTTGCTATAAAGAATTCTATAGATTTTACAGTTGTCGGACCTGAACTGCCCCTTACACTTGGAATTGTAAATGAGTTTGAAAAGAGGGGATTGAAAATCTTTGGTCCTTCAAAAGAGGCTGCTGAAATTGAAGGGAGTAAGGTATTTGCAAAATATATGATGAAAAAATATAAAATCCCTACTGCTAAGTATGAAAGTTTTAATTCCCAAAAGGATGCAAAAGATTATGTTTCTAAAATAGGGGTCCCTGTTGTAATAAAGGCGGATGGGCTTGCAGCCGGTAAGGGGGTTATTATCTGCAATACTATTGAAGAGGCAGTGAAGGCTATTGATTCAATAATGGTAGGGAAGGTTTTTGGCAGTGCAGGTAATAAAGTGATTATAGAGGAATACCTAAAAGGTGAAGAGGCATCCTTTATGGTGTTCAGTGATGGTGAAGATATATTGCCTATAGCCTCTGCACAGGACCACAAACAGATTTATGATGGCGATAGGGGTCTAAATACAGGAGGTATGGGTGCCTATTCCCCTGCCCCTGTTATTACAGAAAAGCTCAGCAGAGAGATTCTTGATACTGTTATTAAGCCGTTAATTTCAGGAATGAAGAAAGAGGGTAAAACTTATAAGGGTATTCTTTATGCGGGTCTTATGATTGTGAATGACAGCCCTTTTGTTCTTGAATTTAACTGCAGATTTGGCGACCCTGAGACACAGCCGATACTTATGAGAATGAAAAGTGATATTGTGCCTGTCCTGATGTCAGTTGTTGAGGGGAGGCTGAAAGGGAAGGAGATTCAATGGAGTAATGAGCCTTCTGTATGTGTTGTTATGGCGGCTGGCGGTTATCCTGATAAATACGAAAAGGGGAAAGAGATAAAGGGACTTGATGAGGCAAAGAAGATAGAGAATCTTGTAGTTTTCCATGCAGGGACATCAAAAATAAACGTTAAGGTTGTGACAAATGGCGGAAGGGTTCTTGGAGTTACATCGCTTGGCACCAATTTTGAGGATGCAATAAATAGGGCATATAAGGGTGTCAGTTTGATTAAGTGGGATGGGGCATATTACAGGAGAGATATTGGAAAAAAAGCAATCCCTATCAGCCGAAAAAGTCTTGACATATAAATAAAAACCATGATATTTTGAATACAAGCCCACGAAAATCGTGGGCATTGTAGTTTATAGCAAAATAGACCTCCGCACTCACCTGTCTCGTTAGGGGAGGAAGGAGGTTTTTAATTATGGATGGAGGATTATATCATGTATGCAGTAGTTAAGACAGGCGGTAAACAGTATAAGGTATCATTAGGAGAGACTGTAAGGTTTGAAAAGGTAAAAGGGGGTAAAGGGGATAGGGTCAGTTTTGATAATGTCCTCATGGTGAATGATAAAGAGGCTAAGATTGGAAAGCCCGAAATAGAAGGGATGCCGGTTATCGGTGAGATAGTTGAGCAGGGCAATTCAAAGAAGATTCGTGTTGTCAAGAAGAAGAGAAGAAAAAATTACAGGAAGACACAGGGGCATAGGCAGCCATTTACTTCTGTAAAGATAATCTCAATCGGAGGAACTGCTGCTGTATCAGGGGCTGTAACTTATGCAGCTTCAGGAACGATTACTAAGGCTGCTTCCGGGACAATCAGCGGTGCTACTTCCGGTGCAATCACCGGAGCAACTTCAGGGACAGTAACAAAGACAGCTAAAAAGAAGACAACAAAGACTACTAAAACTGCTAAAACTGCAAAAACTAAAGGTTCTAAATAGTATACTTGAACAAAAACTTAATTTCACCGCAGAGGCGCAGAGGTCGCAAAGGAAAAAAGAAAATATAAATAATTAAACAGGGATATACAGGATGGACAGGATAAGATAAATAAGAATCACGGATATCCTGTGCATCCCTGTTAAATTCCCTCTGCGTTCTTTGCGTCTTTGCGGTTTATAATTTCATATAAATTTTTGGAGGTAGATTATGGCACATAAAAAGGGTCAGGGCAGCACATCTAATGGAAGAGACAGTATTGCAAAAAGGCTTGGCGTTAAGAGATACGGGGGTCAGATAGTTTCTGCCGGCAGCATTATTGTAAGACAGAGAGGAACAAAGTTTTATCCCGGAGAGAATGTCGGGCTTGGTGTAGACTACACTATATTTGCAAAGATAGATGGTGTTGTGAAGTTTGAGAGAAAGGGCAGAGACAAGAAGCTGGTAAGTGTATATGCAGTATAGCTCATAGTTCATGGTTCAGGGTTTATGGTTTTTTTTCTATGAGCTATCAGCTATGAGCCATGAGCTATGAGCTTTATTGATGAAGTAAAAATATATGTTAAGGGCGGGGATGGCGGAAGGGGCTGTGTAAGTTTTCGCAGAGAGAAATATATTCCAAGAGGCGGACCTGATGGCGGGGATGGCGGGGATGGCGGGGATGTAATAATAACAGCGGATAGAAACCTTCATACATTGATTGACCTTAGGTATCAACAGCATTACAGGGCTGATAGAGGGGGACACGGAGAGGGGAGCAATAAACACGGGAAGGATGGAGAGGATTGCAGTATAAGAGTTCCTGTCGGTACGATAATAAAAGATACAGATACTGAATTAATTTTAGAAGACCTAAATGAAGACGGCAAGTCATTAATAGTAGCGAAGGGTGGAAGGGGCGGAAGGGGAAATACAAGATTTAAGTCTTCTACAAACAGGGCTCCTCGGAAGGCACAAAAAGGCCTGCCCGGAGAGGAGAAGTGGCTTTATTTAGAACTAAAACTCCTTGCTGACATCAGTATAATTGGTTTTCCAAATGCAGGAAAATCAACACTCATATCAAAA
Source organism: Nitrospinota bacterium (assembly GCA_016194325.1). Taxonomy (GTDB): domain Bacteria; phylum Nitrospinota; class Nitrospinia; order UBA9942; family UBA9942; genus UBA9942. The sequence continues at coordinate 26,559 of JACQBS010000143.1, forward strand.
ATATCAGCAGCAAAACCAAAAATTTCAGATTATCCATTTACAACACTGACACCAAATTTAGGCGTTGTCAGGGTGGGAGAGTATAAATCCTTCGTAGTGGCGGATATACCCGGGCTTATTGAGGGGGCACATAAAGGGAAGGGGCTCGGTATAAGGTTTTTAAAGCATATAGAAAGGACAAAGGTACTCCTCCATCTTATTGATATGTCGGCAGGTGAGGGTAGAGACCCCATTAATGATTTTAAGATAATTAATGAGGAACTCCTTCAGTTTAGCCCTAAGCTTGCCTCAAAACCACAGATGGTGGTCGGTAATAAGGTTGATATCCCTGAGGCAAGAGAGAGATTTGATAAATTTAAAAGTAAATTCAGAGATATGGACATAAAAATATTTTCCATCTCGGCTGTTACCGGAGAGGGTATTGATAAACTAATAAATAATATAAGTGAAGAATTGTTCAGCAATGAATTGAAGGAAAAGATGAAACCACAAGATTTCACAAGAATTACACAAGATAGAGATTAAAAAAATCAAAAAGAATTGGGTGATAATCTTGTGTTAATCTCGTGGTATATAAAAAAGTGAAAGAAAGTAAAGGAGAAATACTTATTAGAGAAACAAGGAAGAAAATATTAAAAAGGGTAAAACGAATTGTAATTAAGATTGGGAGCGGGGTCCTTACTGCGTCTGACAGAAGAGAGCTTGATGATACTATCATAGAAGGAATTGCCCGCCAGGTTTCAAACCTGCATAAATCAGGATATGAGATAATTCTTGTTTCATCAGGTGCTATTGCAGCAGGAGTTAAAGAGCTAAGCCTTAAAGAGATTCCAAGGGATATACCTCACAAGCAGGCTGCGGCTGCAATCGGTCAAAGCCATCTGATTGGGAAATATGAAAGGCATTTTAAGAAAGAAGGATTTAAGGTAGCCCAGATTCTCCTGACACATGATGATTTAAGCAACAGGATAAGATACCTTAATGCAAAAAATGCCATTCTTACTATTCTTTCTTATAAGGTTATACCGATAATAAATGAAAATGATACTGTAGCTGTTGATGAGATAAAGTTTGGCGATAATGATACACTGTCTGCCATGGTGGCAAACTTGATAGAGGCAGATTTGTTGATAATACTTTCGGATGTGAGGGGATTGTACAGGGCTGACCCTAAGTCAGATCCGACAGCAGAATTGATACCGGTTGTAAGAAAGATAACCAATGAAATTGAGACAATGGCAGGGGATAGCAAATCTACTATAGGTGTTGGGGGAATGGTTACAAAAATTCAGGCGGCAAAGAGGCTGTCTCTCTCTGGAATACCAACTGTTATAGTTGATGGAAAGATGAAGGGTATAATAGAGGCAGTTGTAGGTGGTGAAGATGCTGGGACATTGTTCCTTCCTGAAGAAGATAAATTGGGCAGTAAGAAATACTGGATTGCCTACACTCTCAAATCAAAAGGGAAGATAAAGGTGGATGACGGTGCAAAGAATGTCCTTGTTGCGGATGGTAAAAGCCTTCTGCCGTCAGGCATTGTAGATATAGATGGCAAGTTTAAGAGCGGCGATATGGTTAGCTGTATTGACAGCCGCAACAGGGAGTTTGCAAGAGGGCTTATAAATTACAGTTCAACCGAGTTAAAAAAAATTAAGGGGAAGCATAGTTCAGAGTTTGAAGAAATACTTGGATACAAGATAGTAGATGAGGCTATACACAGGGATAATCTTGTGATTTTGTAAAATAGCCACAGAGGCACGGAGGCACAGAGATTTTAAAAAATAAAAAATAACTTTCTCCGTGTCTCTGTGTCTCTGTGGCAAATAAAGGATTAACAATGAAAGAGAAAATTTTAAAAATTGCACAGCAGGCAAAGGCTGCTTCAAGAAAGCTGTCCAACATTTCTACAAAGATTAAGAATAACTCGCTTTTATCAATGGCGGATATGTTAGAAGAGAGAGCCAATTTTCTTATTGAAGCCAACTCAAAAGACATAAAATATGCAAAGGAAAAAGGACTTTCTCCTGCAATGATAGACCGCCTTAGTTTGAATTATGTGAGGATAAAGGATATGTCAAAGGGCTTGAGGGAGATTGCTGCACTCCCTGACCCTGTAGGTGAGGTTGTCAGGATGTGGAGGAGGCCTAATGGCCTTCAGATAGGCAAGATACGGACACCGCTTGGCGTTATAGGTATAATATATGAATCAAGGCCAAATGTAACTGCAGATGCCGCATCTCTGTGTATAAAATCAGGGAATACAGTTATATTAAGGGGTGGCTCAGAGGCAATAAACTCAAATATAGCAATTGCAAAGGTTCTCTCAGAGGCAGGGAGTTCTAAGGGACTGCCTGATAATTCCATTCAGCTTATTGATGTCCCTGAGAGGGATGCAATATTTGAGATGCTTAAGCTTGATACATATATTGACCTTATCATACCGAGGGGAGGCCACAGCCTTATCAGGAGTGTGGTTGAAAATTCTACTATACCGGTTATAAAACATGACAAGGGTCTATGCCATGTCTATATAGACAGTGAGGCAGATCTGGAGATGGGAAAGAAAATAGCCTTCAATGCTAAAGTTCAGCGTCCAAGTGTGTGTAATGCTATGGAGACCCTTCTTGTCCACAAGGATGTTGCCGGTTCATTTCTTCCTGATATGATAAAGGAATTTAAAGATGCGAAGGTTGAGATAAGGGGATGCCAGAGGACAAAGGCAATAGTTTCTGATATCAAGGATGCGACAGATGAGGACTGGGATACGGAGTATTTAGACCTCATACTCTCTGTAAAGGTTGTTAATAGTATTGATGATGCAATAGAGCATATAACAAAATACGGCTCAATGCTTTCAGAGGCGATTGTAACAAAGAATTATAATAATGCATGGAAGTTTTTAAGAGAGGTTGATGCAGCATCTGTCTTTGTAAATGCATCTACAAGGTTTACAGACGGCGGACAGTTCGGGCTCGGGGCAGAGATGGGGATTAGCACGCAGAAGCTGCACTGCCGTGGTCCTATGGGATTAGAGGAATTGACATCAACTAAATATATTGTATTTGGAGACGGGCAGGTCAGAGAGTGAAGATTGAATATTGACGATTTATAAGGAATTATTATTTTTTCCAATCTTCAATTTTCAATCTTCAATTGTCAATTATTTATGCGTATAGGAATCATAGGTGGGACATTTGACCCGATACATTATGGTCACCTGAACTCTGCAGAGGAGATTGCAGAGGCTTTTAAAATGGATAGGGTGATATTTATACCTACATTTATTCCACCCCATAAGAAGAAAGAAAAGATAACAGATGTGTATCACAGGTTGATGATGACAATGCTTGCAACACTCGGAAATCCCAGGTTTACAGTATCAACTATTGAGATTGAAAGGGATGGATACTCATACACAATTGATACGGTAAAAGAGCTGAGAAACAGCCTTAAGAGAGGTTCGGCAGGAAATAAATTTTATTTTATTGTAGGGGTTGATGCATTTAAAGAGATATTTACATGGAAGGATTCTGTCAGGCTGCTAAAAAACTGTGATTTTATTGTCAGTACACGTCCTGGCTACAAGGTGGATGACCTTTTTAATGTGCTTAATGATACTGTTGCTAAAAAGTATAGAAATGTAAAATTTAAAATAGACAGAAAAAATCCCTTTGGAAAGTCTTCGAGATTATATATAATCGGCTCTAAACATTTTATATATCCTGTTGAAACGACTGGACTGGATATATCATCAACAGATATCAGGAGAAGGATTAAAAGTGGTATGACTGTAAAATATCTCTTACCAGAATTTGTAGAGGAGTATATTAATAAAAACAGGCTTTATTTATAAGTAAGGAGACAAAAACTGAAATTAAAAGATAAGGCATTTTTAAGTTATAGTGCTGCAGTTGATAAAAAGGCTCTGGATATTGTTGTCTATGATATAAGAGGATTGTCTTCTATTGCCGATATATTTATGATATGCAGCGGCACATCATCCCGTCAGGTTCAGGCAATTGCCGATGCTGTAAAGGAGGAGATGGATAATAGAGGTATCAGGTGTCATCATATAGAGGGTTATGAAAACGGGAGATGGGTTCTTCTGGATTATAACGATGTAATTATCCATATTTTTTATGAGGAGACACGAAGGTTTTATGGTCTTGAGAGATTGTGGGGTGATGCCCCTGCTATAGTTTTTGATTCATCAATTAAGAAGGTTCATGATGCGGAGAAAAATTGAGATTAAAGAAAGGAGTTAAAGGGGAGATATGAAAAAGGACAGGTTAAAATATTTCAAGAAAAAGCTGTTAAACATAAGAAATGAGCTGGCAGGCGAGGTTGAGAAGGGCAGGCAGTATAGCCACGAAGAGGTTGATGGTGATGTGCCTGATATAAATGATGATGCCAGCAGAACATATTCCCGTCAGGTGATCCTGGAGCTTGGTGAAAGGGAGAGGGAGCAGATAAAAGAGGTTGATGAGGCATTGGAGAGGATTGAGAATGGAGAATATGGCTCCTGTATTGAATGCGGAGAGGATATACCCGAGAAGCGGCTGGAATTGATACCTTATGCAAAGTGGTGTGTTGACTGTAAGGAGAAGCTGGAATCAAAGGGGACTGCAGAAGGTTAACCTGATATTTTATTGTATAGAAAATTAAGTTTTTGTTAATGTATAGGAAATTATAAAATTAACCACAGGTAAACACAGATGAACACTGATAGAATAAAGGGAAAAAGTTTTTATCTGTGTTAATCTGCGTCCATCTGTGGTTTCATTAAGTTTTTTGTTATTCTTCGTTTTCAGATACGATATTGTAAGCCTTGAGTTTTTCCCAGAGATTCTTTCTGCTTATACCCAATATTTTAGCAGCCTTTATCCTGTTCCAGTTTGTCTTTTCCAATACCTTCATGAGGTGGGTCATTTCAGTTTTTGATATGACATCTTTTAATGAAGGTATATCTTCATCCCTGAGCGAGATAAACCCGTCTTTTTCTACTGCCATCACAATATCATATGCATTAATTGTATCAGATGTTGAAAGTGCCACTGACCTCTCAATGATATTCTCCAGTTCCCTGACATTTCCCGGGAAATCGTAGTCCATCAGGCATTTTAATGCCTCTGATGTGATTTCTACGAGCCTGCTCAGTTTTTTATTAAACCTTTTTATAAAATAATCTACGAGGAGCGGGATATCCTCTTTTCTCTCCCTCAGCGGCGGTATGTGGATTGGTATGACCTTTAATCTGTAATAAAGGTCTTCACGGAATTCTCTGTCCTCAATCGCCTTTTCAAGATTCTTTCTGGTTGCCGATATTATGCGGACATCTACTTTAATTGTCTCCTCGCCGCCGACCCTTTCAAATTCATTCTCCTGTATAGCCCTCAGCAGTTTTACCTGTATGGACATTGGAATCTCCCCAATCTCATCAAGGAATATAGTTCCGTCTTTTGCCATCTCAAACCTTCCATATCTTCTCTTTATCGCACCGGTGAAAGACCCCTTTTCGTGGCCAAAGAGCTCACTCTCAAGGAGTGTCTCAGGGAGTGCAGCACAGCTAACCTTTATAAATGGATTTTTCGCCCTTTTACTTTTAAGGTGGATTATATTTGCAACAAGCCCCTTACCTGTCCCGCTCTCTCCTGTGATTAGTATATTTGAATCTACCTTGGATACCCTTTCTATTAAATCAAATACACCCTGCATCTTATTGCTTTTGCCTATTATATTGAGCAGGGAGCGGTCATCACACTGATTTTTAAGTGAAGTATAATCATTTTTCAGCGTCTGATAGTCTATTATCTTTTTTATTCTGAAAATCAGGTCATCTGTATGGAATGGCTTTGTTATATAATCGTAGGCACCAAATTTTATGATTCCTACTGCATCCTCTATGTTGCCAAAGGCTGTTATCATTATTACTTCTGTATTTGGATAATAATTCTTTATCTCTTTAAGCACATCAATGCCGTTAATTTTTGGCAGCCTTATATCCGATATGACAATATCAAAACTGTTATTTTTGATGAGATTTAATCCCTCCTGGCCGTCTTCTGCTGTTGTTACAGGCCAGCCCATCTTCTTAAGGCTGTCAGATACGGTGATTCTGAGTATCTCATCATCTTCTATCAATAGTATGTTTGGATTGAGCATAAAAAAGCCTTCAACCGGCTGCTGGTGTTTTTATTTTGGGTATAGTAATAGTAAAAGTAGTCCCTCTATTCACTTTGCTATTTACCTCTATTCTCCCCCCAAGCCTTTCTATTATGCCGTAGCTGACAGATAGACCGAGCCCTGTCCCTGTCCCCACATCTTTAGTTGTAAAGAACGGGTCAAATATCCTGCTCAGGTTCTCCTGCGTGATGCCTATGCCGGTATCTGATATAGACACAATAAGCTCATCCATTTCTTCAATGCTTTTTATTGACAGGATACCTTCGCTGTCCGTCATAGCCTGTATTGCATTGATAATTACATTAAGAAAGACCTGCTGTAAATGGTTATAATCCAGCGTAAATTTTTTGCTGTCAGTATTTAAGTCAAGGTTTAATTTTAAATTTCTCTCCCTTATTTTATATTCAACCAGTTTCAGTGTTTCTGTAATTATCTCGTCAAGATTATGGGAGGAGAATTCAAATTGGTGCTCCTTTGCAAAATCAAGCAGATTTCTTATAACAGATTCTATTCTGTTCAGCCCCTTTTCTAAAAGGGGCAGGTATCTCTTCCTGACATCCTCATCATCTCCTTCGGTATTGAGTGTCCTTACACAATTTTGCATCCCACCCAATGGATTATTTATTTCATGGGCTATTCCTGTTGATAACTGTCCTATTGCAGCCAGTTTTTCCGTCCTGTTCATCTGATGCTGTATCCTCTTTCGTTCTGTAATATCCCTTGCTATACCGAGAAGACCAATTATCTCTCCATTTTTATCTCTCAAAGGAGATGAGCTTATAACAACACTTCTTACCTTTCCATTTTTATTGAATATCTCAACTTCGTATATCTGTTTTATGCCGTCTTTAATAGATTTGTTAAACCTTTTACCCTTATGCTGTGCTGTCAGAATGCTGAATATTGACTGCCCTATAAGCTCATCCTTTTTATAGCCCCAGTCTTCAATCTTCTGATTTAGATAAGTGAATGTTCCGTCCCTGTTTACTGTATATATGACATCATTGGCATTTTCTAAAAGGCTCTGCAGGTAATCCTTTGTCTCTTTAATCTCCTTTGTCCGTTCCTCAATCATTTTTTCCAGATGCTCACTGTATTCCTTTAATTCCTTCTCCATCTTCTTTTTGACTGTAACATCCCTTACGATCATTACTGAGCCTATAGTTTTTTCTCCTGCCTTTATAGATGTGGCAACTATCTCAACCGTCTTTTCGCCTAATGTGGATGTTGTAAACCAGGGCATTTTATCAGGCTGTTTTATTAGTTCTCCCACCCTCTCAGGCCTTCCATGGCAGGGGAATATACTTTTTTCAATGATATGTTTCTTGTTTACTCCAAGTATCTTTTCAGCAGCAGGATTTACGATTATTACCTTATTCTCATCGTCTGCCACAATAATCCCATCCCATACACCGAGCAGTATGCTCTCCATTTTATTCTTTTCTTCTGACAATTCGCTGTAAAGCCCTGTCAGTCTTCCCGCCATCTTGTTGAATTCTATTGCCAGAGAGGAAATTTCATCACCCGTATCAATACTCAATCTATGCTCAAAATCCCCCTTTCCAATTAGTTCAGCACCTTCCTTGAGTAAAAGTATAGGCTTCCCAATTTTATTTGCTGCATAGATGCCAAGTGTGGAAAGGATTGCTACCATAACAACACCGCTCAACAGGACAAGGAGTAAGAGCCTGTTAATGGGAGAGTAAGTCTCGTCAGGGTGCTGTCGGACAAAGATAAACCATTTTTTCTTGCCAAAGCTTAAATCAAAATCATATGTAAGTTTAACAGGTGCAAAACCTATTATAGAATCCATTCCGCCATGTGCATCATCTTTGGCAATTGCCCATCCCGGCTCACTACTTATTATCAGGTTCATTAAATCTCTGTCAATCGTGTGGCTCCTTGGAGGGAATATTGGACACATTATAATTGACCCTTCAGAGTCAACTAAATTAGCATGTCCAGTTTTATCAATCTGGACATCTGATATTATCTTATAGAGAGTTTCTATTTTTAAAATGGCTTTAATAATGCCAGTTGTATTTCCATCTTCTATTACCGGGATAACTATAGTAATTAGAGGCTTTCCGTCTTTGTCATCAAAATAGACATCACTTAAATATACTTTATTACTTTTACCTGAAAGTATATCTTTAACAATTTCTTCGTCACTCTTTTGAAACATGAGTGTATTTTGGTTTTCAGTATCAGAAGCAGCTACCGGCATTCCATTTTTGTCAGTTACATATAGTACTATGTATTTTTCCTTGTTATGATTTTTGAGCTCTTTCAAATGTTCAGATGCCTGATTGTCTAAAGAAGGGTTCGAGTATGTTTTTACTTGACCCCCTGAATCCTTGACACCTTGACCACTGGATTCCATATTTGACCTTTTAACAGCATCTCTTATATCAGGCGAGAAGGCAAGATTGTGAAACTCGTCTATTTCTCTATGCAATATGATATTGACCTTATCAGCAGTCTCTTTTGCAATCTCTTTAAAATTTGAACCTATAGAATTTCTGATTATTTTTGTGCTGCCGATTGATATGAGAAATATACCGAGGACTAATGGGAGAAGCCCCACTATAACCATAGTGGAGACAAGGCTTCGCCTGATACTCTTTTTTCTTATTATTTCAATTATGGGATTGATATATTTTTTTATGTTCATGTAATTATAAGATTAGCCACGAATGAACACGAATTTCACGAATATACGAATGGCACGAATAAAAACTAAAATTGAAAGTAAAAATATTTTCTGTAATTAGTAGTTATTCGTGTAATTTGTCCCATTCGTGTTATTCGTGTTCAAGTCTTTGTTCTTCCCGTGAGACTTTTTAGATGAAATACTACCGACTCTCCAAGAGTCTCTAAATTATAGCCGCCTTCAAGAACAGATACAATTTTTCCTTTGCAGACCTCATCTGAAGCCTTATAAATAATATCTGTTAGTTTGCCAAATCCTTCGGAGGTGATATTCATTGACCCAAGTGGGTCATCTATATGTGCATCAAAACCAGCAGAAATCATAATCAAATCAGGCTTATAATTGATTATCTCAGGATAAATCCTTTTTTTAAAGAGAGAAATATATTCCTTATCACCCTGCCCATGCGGCAGAGGGAAATTCATTGTAAACCCTTCTCCATCTCCATTTCCAGTCTCGTCAGACCTGCCAGTGCCTGGAAATAGGTATTCCTGATGAAGGCTTACATAAAAGACAGCAGGAGCATTATAAAATGCGTTCTGTGTGCCGTTGCCATGATGAACATCCCAATCTACAATAAATACCTTTTTTATGCCATACTTTTTCTGAGCGTATTTAGCTCCAATTGCAATATTATTAAAAATACAGAATCCCATTGCCCTGTCCCTTTCTGCATGGTGTCCAGGCGGCCTTACAGCACAGAATACATTATTTATCTTTCCTTCAAATACAGCATCTACTCCTGTTATAACCCCTCCTGCTGCGAGAAGGGCTGCATTATAAGAATCCTTTGAAATAACAGTATCTGCATCTAAACTTGCAGTAGAATCATCCTCCCCATTGATACCCTCACAGGCAAGTTTAACACTGTTGATATATTCTCTATTATGAATCAATGAAATCTGTTCAACTGTTGCAGGAATCGGGGTTAAATTGATTAGGCAATTCTTTATATCATCTTTTTTGATACAGTTAAGTATAGCAGTGAGGCGGGCAGGGCATTCGGGATGACTGCCTGTCTTATGTTTAAGATATACAGGTGAATACACGAATCCTGTCTTTCTCATATATCTAAAGGGTAGCAAATGACATATAGAATCGTCAATTGTAAAATCAGCCGAGAGATAATAGCATAGCTGAAAACCCTATGTTGACAATTTATTTTTCAGTTGCATATTAAAGCCGTAGTTGATAGTATTACAGCAATATTTTAAGAGGGCTAATTTATGCTAAACAATTTTGGCCCTGAAAGATTGCCCTCGAATGGTTCTATCGAGGGCTTTAATCAGGGACTTGTCCCTGAATGCTTTAATCAGGGAAAGGCACAAAAGTTGCTCAGTCAGTCAGTCAGTCAGTCAGTCAGTCAGTCAGTCAGTCAGTCAGTCAGTCAGTCAGTCAG
>JACQBS010000006.1 GCA_016194325.1 Nitrospinota bacterium
CAAGAGTTCCGAGAATATAGTTCCAACCTTGTGCATGGTTTGTTCCTCCTTATTGGTATTGGGTTTTGTCAACTTCAATTATCCAATAAAAGAGGCTTACAAGCCATGCTTTTTTAATTTTTAGCGGACACTACTGATATCTCTTCCAGTTTATTATGAAAAATATTGTCTCCGCAAATAGTATGAAAAAGGCTATATAATGGGTATAGAGATTTAGAATGGAAAAGATTGTAAACCACAGAAAATATCTCTTGGATTTCATATCTATAGCCTTTATAAAAAAATAGATTGATGAGATTGTCAGGAGTGTGAATAGCGGATACATACGGGCTTCCTGAGAATACGAAATAAGAAATGGCGAGACCATGACTAAAAAAGCCCCCAGCATTGCTGTCCTCAAGTCAAAGAGATACCTTCCCAACAAATATGTAATATGGATGACAATTACTCCAAAAAATACTGAGATGAATCTTACCCATAATTCCGTATCACTGACAGATATGTGAAAATGGAGCAGGATATGAAAGAATGGTGGATGTAAATCGCCAATTGACAGGGGTGTTTTGTCGAGTATATAGGTTATGCTATTTTTTGCAAATGCAATACTATTTGCCTCGTCAAAATTGAGACTTCTAAAATTCAGGTGATACAATCTGAGAATAAGGCCTGTAACTATTATCAGAGAGAGGATTGTATTTGGAGAGTATATGTCTATCTTAAATCTTTTGGAGAGAGATGGTATTTTATCTGTTATATACATATAACCCTTTTTCTAAATGAGCCATAGATTCTCCCTATGGTTATGAAAAATGATTTAATGAATAAAAGCCCCGACATGATTAAACCTTCAGATAGTGGCAGCGGCATATCAAGTGTTTCAGCCCTTCTTTTTATATCAGAGGCATGGTAAAGAAAATAGAAGGGGACAAGAATTAGAATTGTCGGGATAAAATAACCTGCAAGAAATATAAAAAATAACTTTTTATCAAGGGAATTGAGGTTAATCCAGAGAGGGACTCCGAATTTTTCTTTTATATATGTAACTCGTGGTAACTCAATGAATAATCCCTTTGGAAAATGTTTTTTGAGCAGGACTGAATGGGCGATGCCAAAATGGAAGCTCTGCCTGGCGAGTCCCCTTAAATCACCTCTGTGGATATGATAAATCACGGCATTCGGAACTGCCTTTATTTTATACCCTGCCTTATATATTCTTGCACAGAGGTCATGGTCCTCTCCAAATATATTAATATTTTCATCAAAGCCATCTATCCTCTCAAATACATCTTTTTTGACCGATAGATTTGCTGTGGCAAATCCACCGGTAAATAGATTATAACTGTCAAATATCCTCTGCTCACCAATTCCCCTTAGAGTGAAGATAGACAGGAACTTTTCAATTATACCCTGCGGATTAAATCCATATATATTTCCTGCTACAGCACCTATTGAATTATCATCAAAGGAGGATATAATATCCCTTAACCAGCCTTTATCTGCTACACAATCAGGGTCGGTATTGACGATAATTTTACCTTTTGCAATTCTTGCCCCTTTATTCCTGGCAGCGCATGAACCCTGTTTTAGCTCATGGATAAGTTTAATATTTAATCCTTCATTTTTACTTATAAAATCTTTAATCAATTGGACAGAGTTATCAGTGGAGTTATTGTCTATTAGTATTATCTCAAAAGATCCCCCCTCATCCCCCTTTGCTAAAGGGGGGCAGGGGAGGATTTGGGATGAGATACTTTCAAGGCATCTCAATATAGTTTTCTCTGCATTATAGACAGGTATAACTACAGATATTTCCATATAAAATCTCCCTTCACATTTAATCCTCTCCCCTGAGGGGATAGGGAAGGGTGAGGGGTGCTTCCTTCACAAAGGCAGTCTTATAACCTGATAAAAAATCACATAATTTACCAAATGTCTCCATCTCATCCGTTACCTCCATACATGATGGATGTGCAAGGATAGTGGCGAAGCCTCCGTCTCTTTCTATAGATTCAATTTCGCCTTTAAGCACCTCAAACCATTTGTCAATAAAATAAAAATTTCCTTTGGAATAGGGACCCCAAGATTCTTTTACACCTTCGGCATATCTTTTTTCACCGTGGTAGAGATGCTCATGGTCGGGTGTGGTATTTATCGGAAGGGATAGTATTGTATTGTTAATCTTTTCAGGGAATCTTTTTTTAGTGGTAACATCATTTGACACAACTCTGATTCCATATTTTTTGAGTATATTATAGGTATATCTATCGTATCTGTATGCGTGATTTCGCCATGAGATGATATTTTCTCCTGTTGTTTTTCTGATAGCAGTGATGGTTTTTTTTATATCCCTTTCCTGCCACCATTCGGGTCCATTTACCGAGTCAGTAAATTTTTTGAACAGGCGATATAGAATCTCAGGTTGATATGCATTATAGGTATGTCCTCCTATTTCAATATTTTTAAATTTTAAAATATCTTTTATTGTTTTCGGTTCTTCTACAAGGGATTTACCTGTAAAGAATAGGGTTGCCTTTATTCCATATTTATCAGCAATATCTACATATTTCTTTGCAGCCTCTGCCTCTGAGACAGACATAAACTGCTGGTCGCCGAATAATTTTTTGTTTTTGAAATGGACATCCCCTGTTAGAAATATCACGATTTCGTCCTCGTCAATAATGTATAAATCAATTTTCTGTCTTCCGCATTAATAGCTCCGATAAGCCAGAGGGTGAATATATATAGGAAGGGGCTTAAAAGTAATGTTATTGTGAGCGATAGCGAAGCAAAACCCATATATTTATTTAATGTGCTGTATACAATGTATGCACCAATGCCCATGATTATTGATGAGATAAATACCTTGATGACGGCTTTTAAAGGGTAATTGATGCCAAACTCCTTATTGATATATATGACACCTCCAACCACCCCTGCCATCTGGGCAGATGAATTGGCAATTGATGCACCGACTGCCCCGTATTTTGGAATCATAGTCAGGTCGAGAAGGATATTGAAAATTGCAACGATACTCCCCCATTTAAGTATAAAAGACTGCTCTTCAGTTCCGTATAGGATGGAAGAGCTTGCCCTTGATACCGCTCCAAAGGCATTGAAGATGAGTATCATCTGAGCGGGTATTACTGCACTGAGATATTCCTTGCCATAAGCAAGTTCTATTAATGGAGCAGAGATTACCGCACCGCCGATACCTATGGGAAATGATATAAGGGCAAGATACCTTGTTGAATTTATATATCCAATCTCCAACCCTTTACTATCTTTCTGCCCGTGGATTTCAGAAAAGTATGGAATGAGAAGCGAGGAAAAGACTGCCGGAATCTGCATAGCCATATAACCAAGGGTAAATGCCAGAGAATAGAAGGCAATCTCTTCAACTGTTGAGAATCTTTCCAGAAAAAAGACCTCAGACTTTTGCCAGATAATGGCATCTATCAGGATTATGCCTGACACACTGAGGGAGTATTTCGTAACTCTCTTTTTTAGCGATATCTCAAGGGGTGAGGTCTGCTCGGGTATTTCTTTAAATTCCCTTTTTACGAAATACCACAGTATGAATAGATTCAAGGTGCTGCCGATTATATTCGCCATTATGAGACCTGATACGCTATATCCTGAAAAAAGTGTGAGGGCTATGAGCATGAACTGTATAGGTGATGTGATGAGAGATGCTTTTACGAGAATCTGGTATTTCTGAAACCCTGCAGCGGCAGAATAATAAACCCTCGCCAGAACTATTGGTATTATATTTATTGAGGAAAGCAAGAGAAGGTTCTTTCGTAATGTTTCCGATGCCCAATGATATGAAAGGGAGGCAACAATGAGGGAGGTTATAATAGACGCTGTGATTTCCAATTTTAATATTGCTGCAAAGATATTTCTTGCAGTCGTAAGGTCATTTTTCCCCGCATACTCTGCAATGTATTTTGTAACAGCCATAGGGGTTCCAGCATTTATAATGAGCGTCAGAATGCCTATCAGCCAGAGTATATAGCTGTATTCTCCCAGCAGTGTTGAACCCAATGCCCTTGCGACAATTATAGATGTAGCAAGACCGAATACACCTGCAAAGGCTGTGTTTATTAGGTTATAAAATGTATTTGATGCCAATCTCATTTTAGAGCTCATTATTTTCTTCCGATTGCCCCTACCGTAAACCCAAAGCAGTGTAAAATTGGTATATTCATCTCCAGCCAGTCAGAAAGATTTAATATGCGAGTGATAGAGGTGGGTATATATTTTTTTAATCGAGGCATTACCACATAGTCATCCACAAATGTCCTCCGCAGATTGCATGTTGATGTTATTATATCCATCAAACCCGCCTCTTTCATCTCCTCTGTCAAACCTTTTTCAGTATATGACTTCTCTTTTCCCCATGTATCAAAGTAGAAATTTTTTATTCTTCTTCTATAAGGTCTTACAATAAATGTATGAGGTGTTAATAGGGCAGGGACAGATACAAAAACATAGCCATCAGGTTTGGTCAGTAAAGCCATCTTCTTTATTGCCTCTGATGGTTTTTCAAAATGTTCTACAACGCCGCCATTCCAGACTAAATCAAATTTTTCGCCTTTAAATGGCATTTTTAAAATATCACCTTTGATAAATTTAGCCGATTTGGCTAAATCGTGAAATGGCTCTATTGATTTATTAATGTATCCCATATCATAATCTAAAAGTGTTAAATCCCCTCCCATCATGGTTAGCAGGCAGTCAACCACACCAAAACCACAGCCAGCATCTAATATCTTAAACCCTTTTATGCTTTTTACCCCGGCCCTTTCAAGGAGGTCTAATAACTGATATGCCTCCCAGAAAAAGTAGTGGTCCCGCATGTCAATTGTGCATCTCTTTCTGACATATTCTATCCACTCCTCCGGGACACCCTCCCTGCTTAAAGCCTGCAGGGACAGGTTTTTTAAAAGAAACTCTGCCTTTATTATCATTTTTTAGCCGTCAACCTGCAGATTTCAGCATAGACCTCCTCCACATTTTTAGCTACTGCAGCTTTGCTATATAAACTCTCAATTCTCTTTCTTGCATTAATTCCGATATTCTCTCTCATATCTCTTTTTTTTAAAAGCATAATCACCTTTTCTGCTAAATCTTTTGCATCGCCTGTCTTCACTAACAAACCTGATATGCCATCTTCAATTACTTCAGGTATTCCGCCTGTATTGCTTGCTACAACAGCCTTTCCGCAGGACATTGCCTCTAATACAGTATTTGGAAAATTTTCATAGAGTGATGGTGCTACACAGATGGCGCTTTCTCTATAGTAATCAACAAGCCTGCCTCTTTCAATATTACCAGTGAATATAACCTTGTCCCTTATTTTTTCAGGGATGAGGCTTTCTAAGAAAGATTTCATTGAGCTATTGTTCTGACCTGTATTGGTATCCCTGCCAATTAAAGTAATGGAGACATCTGGAACCACTTTCAATATAAATGGAATAGCCTCTGCAAAAATATGCGTACCCTTTAACCTGTCAAGCCTTCCCACGAAAAGGACTTTTAGAGGGGCAAGGGGCAAGGGGCAAGGGGCAAGAGGAGATAAAACTGGAGAGAATGTCTCGGTATCAATTGGGTTTGGTATTATCCTGATACCTTCTCTCTTTATCCCCATTTTTTCTGATACTATATCGGCAAGACTTTTGCTTGGTGATATTACCAAATTGGCATTACGAATGGCAGCCCTCTCAATCCAATCTACACATCTTGAATCCAGCGTAGGTGGATTCTTATAAACCTCATTTAAAAGCACACTCGGACTGTGGCATTTTATAACCAGAGGCACACCCTTCGGCTTAATAAAGGACAGCAGAAATGCCTCTGACCTCCATTCAGGTGCCTCAATTATATCGAATTTCTCGCTATTCAATAATTTCTTAATTTTTAAAATAATTGAAAGATTATATTTTATAATCTCAAGGCTTCTGAAAAAAAAGCGGTTCAGGATTGGTGTGGGAAATCTTATTGGGTTGATGCGATGAATATGGATACTCCCCTTTCCTATTTTTTGTTCTTTATATTCAGGATGAGTTTTATATGCAAGGGAGAGGATGTGAACTGAATCTCCCCTTTCAGAGAGGGCATGGGCGATATTATATACATAGGTTCCAATCCCACCCCACCCTGTCTCAGGCGGATACTCTTTTGAAAGGAAAAGGACATTCATGTAAAATTTTTAGCCACGAATGAACACGAATTAACACTAATATTTAAAAAATTTTTCACTAATTCTCTTCCTTTTATTTGTGGATATTCGTGTAAATCTGTGGCTAATCAGGTTTTTGTTTTTATTAAATCTGCCAGTGTCTCTCCTTTATCAACAGTCTTTATCTTGGATTCTTCCTCTTCACTCAATAACTCTGTTATGTGTTTTTCCTCAATCTTATGTACGACCTGTTTCTCTTCAGCCTCCAGTGTTGGCAGGATAATAACCATTGCTGCAAAAAACCAGTAAGGCTCCATGATGCGAACTATAATAAAAGTATTTGAGCCAAGTGAATGTGTCATAATTGCAACTGTTCCTGCTATAAATCCCAGTGACAATCCTTTATATAGACTATTATTAACAGTATGATAGGTATGAATTCCCTGTTTTAACAACGCAATCAACAGCATTATAAATGCAACAAACCCCAGTAGCCCGGTATCTACAAGAACCTTAAAATACTGGGCATCCATAAATTTATACCCTGTAACTCCATAACCTAAGATAGGATGTTCTGCCCAGTCCTTCACCGATTCCTGCCAGCTTTCCATTCTTGCAGAGGCAGAGGTATCAATTCTGATACCTCCTATCTTTTTCTGTCCTTTCTGTATCTGCTGCTGTGTTGTAATAAGCACCCTTTGTTTCACAGCAGATGGAAGGGCGAAAGGGACAACCGTAATCATTAAAACCAAACCGGCAATAAGTAGTTTTTTCTTTTTACTAAAAATAATCAATACCAAATACATAGGCAGGATAGCTATCCATGATGACCTTGAAAGTGTAAACATGAGGGGTATTGTAAATAAAATAGATATGAGCAGATAAGCAGTCTTATATTTATTAGATTCGGTTGTTAGATATAGACCTGCCATCATGGAAATCATTAGCACAAGATAACCTCCAAATGTATTTGGCTCACCTGCCTTACCCTCAAAAGGGGCGGAAACTCTGGCACCGGTGGGAATCTGGGCAATACCGATAAGGCTTGCGATTATACATGTTACCATCATTGCGATTGTGTAATTTTTAATCTGTTTCCTTTCGTAAAGGTTATTAACAGCCATAAAATAAACTATAAAATATTCAATATATTTAAGGACAAAGAAAAAGCCTGATTTGAAACTTACCCTCCCTGCCATCATTCCCCATGCAGTTGTCACTATACAGGCAATTGCATAATTTCTTATATATCTGTTTAGTGGTGTTTTTAAAAAAAATCCTAATTCTTTATATATAGCCATTCTGGCAAACCAGCTAAACCCGATTATAACGAGGAGAAGGTCTTCAAGGCGGAGTGCAACAGCCCTCCTTGCCTCCATTCCTCCTTCACCGCCTTCCCCTCCACCAACTCCAAATTCAGGGGATAGGAGCATAGAAAAAATAAGTATATAAAGTGCCTCATTGATATTGACAAAAGAGACAATGAATATGGAAATAGCAATACCTGTTCCTAAAGCTATGCTGCCTGGAACATGAATAATAAGGCTTGCAGAGAGAAGTGTTATAAGAAGGACAAATATGACGAATATAGGCGAGAAGCCGTTTTTATTATTGAATATAGAGGTCATATTTTAATTCGGTAAAGTCGTTGTTACGAAGCCATGTGTTTGTCATTGCGAGCCCCTGAATGATTCAATCAGGGGCAAAGCAATCTCACCGACTTTTGATATTTTATCAGCAAATTACCAAAAATGCCATTTTTACCTTGAGAGGTGGTAATCTTTAAGATATACTAACTTGCATATAAAGGGAAAGCGAATCAGAAATTATAAAATCATCATAAAAAGATGAGGGGGTATTTTCAAATGAAAATTTATATTGATGGAAAATATTATGATAAGGCTGAGGCAAAGGTTTCTGTCTTTGACCATGGACTTCTTTATGGCGATGGGATTTTGGAAGGGATAAGGATTTACAATGGCAAGATATTCAGGCTCAAAGAGCATATTGAAAGACTCTACGAATCTGCAAAGGCTCTACTGCTTCAAATTCCTATGACAAAAGAGGAAATGGAGGCTGCTTTGCAGGATGCCGTGAAGGTGAATGAAAGAAAAGATGGATATATCCGTCTTATGGTAACGAGAGGGGAGGGGAGTCTTGGACTCGATCCAGCCTCTTGCAAAAGGGCAACAGTTATCATCATTGTAGATACCATACAGCTTTACCCTAAAGAGTATTACGAAAAAGGGATAACGGTTATAACCGCTTCATCAAGGCGTATTCCTTCCGTATGCCTTGACCCTCGGATAAAGTCTCTTAATTATCTCAACAATATCATGGCAAAGCTTGAGGCAAAGCAGGCTGGATGCCTTGAGGCTGTGATGCTTAATACCGAAGGCTTTGTGGCAGAATGCACTGCCGATAATATCTTTATTGTCAAAGGAG
>JACQBS010000157.1 GCA_016194325.1 Nitrospinota bacterium
GGCGTGTAAGCACAGGTGGAAGGGGATTACCAAAAGAGGCGACGCCATGGGATTCGGCAATGCCTGTATGGCAATTGGATTTAACCGAAGACCAGAGATGGAAAATCATAATGGCAGAATATGACCTTGCCCAGAAAACAGGAAGGATACCGGAAAAGGCTGCAGAGGCGAAGTAAACAAGATGCAAGTTTCAAGATACAAGATGCAAGAATTGAGACTTAAACTTGAAACTTGTAACTTGCAGCTTGCAACTAAAAATGGAGGAAATAATGAAAAGGATTTTTTTATCTTGTGTTTTACTGCTTACTGTTTACTGCTTACTGCTTACTGTGGCTTATGCCGGGGAGATACCTGCAAAACCAAAGATTCCAAATACACCCGAAGCAATAGAGGCTGGAAAGAAGATATATTTTAAGAGATGCAGTTTCTGTCACGGACTTACAGGAGGAGGGGATGGTCCTGTTGCCGAGCTTTTAAGCCCGAGACCGAGGAATTTTCAGACAGGGTTGTTCAAATTCCGCTCCACGGAGAGCGGGGCTTTGCCGATAGATGAGGATATGTTTTTTATTGTATCACATGGAATAAAAGGCACTGCTATGGAGAGCTTTGATATTGACAAGAAAAAGAGCGGTCTGACAGAAGATGAGAGATGGCAGGTAATATATTTTATTCAAACCCTGTCGGATATGTGGAAGGATGACGAGGAATTTAAAAACAGTAAAGACCCTGATGACCAAAATGACTACCGCTACAATAAAATTATTAAAATAGGAGAGCCGCCGCCATTTTCAAAGGAAATCGTTGAAAAGGGTAAAGAGGTTTATAAAAACTCAAAATGCTGGGAATGCCATGGAATGGACGGCAGGGGAGACGGAAAATCCGCTCCTACCCTAAAAGACGACTGGAAATTTTCTATTCGTCCAAGGAATTTAACGAAGCCGTGGACATACAAGGGGGGGAATGATGTAAAGGATATATTCTTCAAATTTACTACAGGATTGAACGGAACGCCGATGCCCTCTTTTAAGCTTACAGTTCCCGACGAAGACAGGTGGGCATTGTCCAATTATGTAAAGTCACTCCATTACCAGCCTAAGGACAATATTATTTTAAAATCAAAACTCATAGAAGGGGATATTCCCACAGACCCGAATGACAAGAGGTGGAATGAAACTGATAATATTGATGTCCGGCTTACAGGTCAGGTATTGGTTAAACCCCGCTGGCAGAATTTCTCTATAGATATGGTAACTGTCAGGTCTTTTTATAATGATAAGGAGATTGGTTTTCAATTAACATGGGATGACCCCTTTAAAGATATTGTTCATGAGGGGAGTGAGAATATGCATCAGACCTATACAGATGCACCGACACAGAATGGAATTATCAAGACCTATGTGGAGATATACTCACCCGACTATAAACCCAATAATTTTAAGGATGCAACTGCACTTAAATTGAGGGATGCTATTGCCCTTCAATTCCCTACAAAATTTGAGGAGGGGACTGAGAAACCGCATTTCCTCAATGGAAGTTCAGGTAAGCCTGTAAACCTCTGGTATTGGAGGGCGGATTACAATGAAGACACCTCAAAAGGGAAACCTGTTATAGAGCTCACATCTACGGATTTTAAAAACTCCTTCAGCACTCATCCTGATAATAGCCAGATGGTGGATGGGAAGGCTGTATTCAAGGATGGACAGTGGAAATTGGTTATGAAAAGATCCCTGAATACAGATGATAAAGGTGATATTCAGTTTATAAAGGGGAAATTTATACCTATGGCAATAAATGCATGGGATGGATCAAATGGTGAATCGGGGATGAGTAAATCAGTATCATCGTGGCATTATGTGATTCTTGAAACACCCGTTCCTTCAAAGGTCTATCTCTATACCTTGCTTTCCATAATTGCTGTGGGTGTTGTGGAGATTGTCCTTGTGAAAAAAACAAAAACATGATTTGAAGTGTAAGTGTCAGTGTGAGTGTGAGAAAAAACAATTCTTTTAACTGACACTGACACTATTAACTAACACTATTATATGACCAGAGAAGAGGCAGCAAGGATATATCTTGAAGGGTTAATGGATAAGAATGTAGAAATAGAAAAGTATTTTGAAGCGGCAAGGGTTCTTTCTGCTGAGGATAAATCTAAACTACATCAGGCAATTACAGGGTATAAAACGCCATCGGAAATAACTATAACTAAGATAGAGGGTGATTCTTTTTAGGAAATTATAAAAATTTGCCACAGAGTTCACAGAGAACACAGAGATAAGAAATAAATTTGGACACAGATAAACACAGAAAAATCAGGATAAAGAATTTTAATTTTATTTATCTGTGTCCATCTTCTGTGGTTTTATTAGGTTTTTTTCTTCATAAAATTGTGTCGGATGAACTGGATAATATCCTGAATCTATTCTTTGAAATAGAGCTGAAGACAGCAGAGATATATCTGTCGTTTCATGGAAGATTTATGAGTGATGAAGATATTGCCTCCTTATGGGCAGGAATGGCAGGAGATGAGATTAGACATGCAAAAATTATCAGGGCATTAGGATTATTATCAGATAGACACAGAGACCTATTCTCATTGCCTGAGTGTTTGGATATAGAAACACTAAAAGTTTTGCTGCAGAAGTTAAATAGCTTGCATGCTGGTATTGATAAGGAAGTCCTCTCCATTTCATCTGCAATAAAGGTAGCTGCAGAGATAGAAGATACATTTGTAGAGGAATTTAGTGCCTTACATCATTTACAGGATACAGATTTGAAAGATGTCATTGCCAGTTTATATAGTGATAGTCAGGGGCATTTGGAGAGGTTAAAGATGGTACAATTAACCCTTTACACTAACCTTCTCCCCACAGGGGAGAGGGAGGGGTGAGGGGGGACTTATTGAAACATTAAAATATGCTCTTTAACTCAATTGCTAAAAAATTATTGATTCCTACTCTGCTCCTCGTGGTCATCCTGTTTGCGTCTATGGGAGTGGTCATGGTCAGAAACAGCCGTGCATCAATCGGCAATAGCATGGCTTCAAAGGGGAATGCGCAGGCTAATCTGCTAAAAGAAATCAGCCCCGCATTTTATGCAACCTTTGATTTTTCCACACTGGAGAAATTTGTCAAGGAGACTCTCAAAGATCCGGAAGTGGTGTTTACTGTGTTTTATGATGAAAATAGGCAGCCGATTACCAACAGTGTAAAGGAGCCTGCCGATGCCTCTCAACTGTTAATTTATGAACGGGAAATAAATGACGATGGCGGAAAAATAATAGGTTTTTTGAAGACGGGGTATAGCAAGGAAAAGCTGTCAGATGAGTTAAAGAGAGGCATTATCACAGTTGTCTCCACTATTGCAGTATCCACGGTTTTACTCATCATAGGGATTATCTTTCTTGTAAACCGTTTTGTCTCCTCTCCTATAAATTGCGTCGTAGAGATGTTAAAGGATATTGCCACAGGTGAAGGGGACCTGACGAAAAAAATCACATCCATGTCAAGATGTGAAGTTGGAGAACTGTCAAACTGGTTCAATACATTTGTGGGAAAGATTCATGACATGATAGTCCAGATTAGCCAGACTGCCTTAAATGCAGCATCGGCATCGGAAAACTTAAGCGCATCAGCCGTTCAGATTGCTAAGGGCACAAAGAGTCAGATGGAAAAGGCTGCTCAGGTTGCAGCATCGTCAGAGGAGATGAGTGCGACTGTTATTGAGGTTACAAAAAATTCATCAAGTGCGTCAGAGGCTGCAAAGAATTCAAACAAGATTGCACAGAAGGGCAAAGACATAGTTGAGAGGACAGTCAGCGGCATGGATGACATTACAATGGCTGTGAAGGAATCAGCATCACTCATAAAAGAGCTTGGTGCCCGTTCAAACGAGATAGGGGAAATCATAAAGGTGATTGACGATATAGCAGACCAGACAAATCTACTTGCATTAAATGCAGCGATAGAGGCAGCGAGGGCTGGAGAGCATGGGAGGGGATTTGCAGTTGTGGCGGATGAGGTAAGAAAATTAGCCGAAAAGACGACAAAGGCTACAAAGGAAATAGGCGGGATGATACATACCATACAGGATGAGACAAATAAGGCGGTAATGTCAATGGGTGTGGTAACAAATGAGGTGGAAGACAAGGCAAGGCTAACAAAAGATGCAGGGGATGCCCTATTGGAGATAGTATCAAATGCAGACAAGCTGACAGGCATGATTCAGCAGATAGCGGTGGCATCTGAAGAGGAATCTGCAGCCATTGACCAGATAAGCAAGGATATACAGGATATAGCAAATACAACTAAGGAGACTGCCAATAGTTCCAATCATATAGCAGAGGCAAGCAGCAATTTATCAAGGCTTGCATCTGAGCTTCAATCCTTGCTTTCAAAATTTAAGATTAAAGGAGGTGATGTTTAGTAACTTTCCTCAGATAACCCTCCTTTCATCCTAAATTATATAAGGGGGGAAAAAGAGAGGTGAAAAATCTGTAAAAATCTGTGTAATCTGTGGTTTCAGTTAGATTTTTGTTTTAGAAAATCAGAGAATCTCAAAGCTCAAGGTTTTGCTTTGAGCTTCTTAAGGAGGTAGTTATGAGAAAAATATTTAGCACCTCAATCTTGGGTATAGTTTTTATCACTGCCATCTTTATTGCAGTCCCTTCTCTAA
The DNA here is from genome assembly GCA_016194325.1 of Nitrospinota bacterium. Classification (GTDB taxonomy): domain Bacteria; phylum Nitrospinota; class Nitrospinia; order UBA9942; family UBA9942; genus UBA9942. The sequence continues at coordinate 4,675 of JACQBS010000157.1, forward strand.
TTTTTGCCGGAGAGATTACCTATGTAGGCTCATCTACTGTTGGGGAATTTATGAAAGAGGCTGCCAAGGTGTATAATAAGTCCACTTTTAAAATAGACACAGGGCCTGAAAGCGACGGCGGGGAAAATGCTACAGCAGTTGGAAAAACCGATATTGGCGGAGTTGCGAGAGAGGTAAAGCCCGAGATACTCGCAAAAGGGGTTAAGGGGGTTTTAATAGGAAAGGATGCCATAGGAGTTCTTGTGAACCCTGCCAACATGGTATCAGACCTCTCCTTTGCTCAATTAAAGGGAATATTCACAGGCAAGATTACAAACTGGAAGGAAGTCGGTGGGACAGATCTTCCCATTACAGTTTATATAGTCAATCCTCAATCCGCTACCCGAAAGGTTTTTACCAATATTGTGCTCGGAGGGGAAGATTATAGCGGGAAAAATATAGAAACTGTAAGGCCCTACCCGGCTGTTATAGATAAGGTTGCAGCCGATAAAGGTGGAATTGGTCAATTGAGTTTAGCCATCATAGGAGGGAATAAATCCGTTACAAAAGTCAGGGTTAATGGCCAGCTTTCAGTCACAAATAACAGCGCCTATCCCATTTCGCGTCCCCTCTATCTAATCACAAAGGGTGAGCCTAAGGGGGAGGTTAAGGATTTTATTGACTGGGCAGTGTCTGCAGAAGGTCAGGCAGTTGTGAAAGAAAAGTTTATTGGAATTAAGTAAGGAATATGTTTAAAAATTTTTCTATTAAAAAGAAATTTATTGTCCTGTTTGGTGTGATTCTATTAATCTCCATTTTTAGCGGAATTAACAGCTATCGTGCCTTAACAGGCATCAGGGGGAATTGGGATTTTTACCAGAGGCAGGTGGCAAAGCGACAGGAGCTGCTTATGGCTATTAAAGCGCAATTTGGCTATGGCGGGGCTATTCACAATTTCAAAAATATCGTCCTTAGAGGGGAGCAGAAATTTGCTGACCGCTTTAATACCAACTATGAATCGCTTACAAATACGATTAAGCAGTATCTGTCATTAGAGAATCTATCTAATGAAGAAAGGCAATCCCTTTTAATCATACAGGAGACGGCGAATAAATACAGGGGAGGAGTTGCCACTGCACAGGATCTCCATAAATCAGGCAGCCCCATTAGCGATATTGACAAGGCTGTTAAGATAGACGATTCGCCGGCGCTGAAGTCATTTGATGTTTTAAACTCGGTATATAATTCATTGACCGAAGAACAGGGCAAAATATTATCCTCATCTTTAAGAACCGCCTTCACTGCTACTCTTATAGGCTTGTTGATAGCCTTTGTAATAATTCTATTGTTTGGCACCAGCATAAGCAGGTCTATTACAAAGCCGTTGAATCGGGTAATGGGGGTACTTGAAAAGGTTTCTCAGGGGGATATGAGAGAGAAGGCGGAAGTGAACTCTACAGATGAAATTGGCGCCCTGTCGCAATATACCAATATACTGGTGGATAAGCTCCATGGAATTATGAGCAAAATAATAACCGCAGCCCAGTCTGTAACCTCTGCCTCCCGGCAGATGTCCACAACTGCTGACGATATATCAAAGACCATATCGTCACAGAGCGAGCATGTTACACATGTGGCTGCATCTATGGAGGAGATGTCTGCGACAATTGTTGAGGTGGCGAAGAATACCTCTGATGCCTCTACTTCTGCCAGACACGCTATGGAGGCGGCTGAATCAGGAAATAAAATTGTGATGGAAGGCATAAACAGCACCAACAATATTGCAAAGGTGGTTATGGAATCTACGAGGATGGTTGAGAATCTTGGAGCCAATTCACAGAAAATCGGCGAGATAATAAAGGTGATTGACGATATAGCAGACCAGACAAATCTCCTTGCACTTAATGCAGCAATAGAGGCGGCAAGGGCAGGCGAGCATGGCAGAGGATTTGCCGTTGTAGCGGATGAGGTCAGGAAGCTTGCTGAAAAGACGACAAAGGCGACAAAGGAGATTGCCGATATGATTAAGGCGATTCAGATGAACACAGAGGAGACGGTGAAGTCAATGGAGGCGGGGAGGAAAGAGGTTGAGTCAGGGGTAGAATTATCTAAGAAGATTGGAGACTCCCTTCAGGATATAATCAAATCGGTTAAAACCGTTACAGATATGATAAATCAGATAGCGACTGCTTCAGAGGAGCAGGCGACTGCAAGTGAAGAGGTGAGCGGCAATATGGAGACGATTTCAAATGCTGTCAGGCAGTTTTCAACTGATGCTCAGCAGAGTGCAGAGGTTGCAAAGGGCTTGAGTCAACAGGCTATGGTGCTGGGGGATCTGGTCGGGCAGTTTAAGTTGTAAATTGTTCATGTATATTATAAAATTTGCCATAGACTTTCACAGACTTCTAATAATTTGAAATTTCAAATTTGAAATTTGAGATTTTAATTATAGTCTGTGTGAGTCTGTGGCAAAATCAGGTTTTTGTCGTTTTCAGGAAAGGAGGTGATATAGCGTGTATCAAAACTGGAAGAAGGTGGTTATTACGGTTTTACTGACATTACCATTGATTATGTTAGGGGGAGTCAGTGATGTCTATGCAAAGAAGAACCCCTGTGCTGTAAAGAATCCCTGTGGTGCTAAAAATCCCTGCGGGATGAAGAATCCATGCGGTGTTGCCAGCGCCCTTATATGCCCGAAGGATGTTAAGCCAGAGGCATGTCATTTCAATGTGGATGGGATAAGCCATTTTAAAGAGGGTCACTGGGATGTGGCTGTAAAACATTTTTCAGATGCTGTGAAGGCAGACCCGAATTTTGCTGAGGCACACTACAATCTGGCACTTTCTCTGGACAAACAGGGTAAACATGCAGAGGCTACAGAACATTTTAAGATGGCTTTAAAGCATGGAGCGAAAAACGAGATGATACAGAAGTCGGAAATATTGAAAGCACATCTTGGGAAGCACCCCTGCGGTAAACATCCATGTGGGATGAAACACCCTTGAGGTATGAAGCACCCCTGTGGAATGAAGAATCCATGTGGAAAAAAATAGCATCGCTTGTTATTATTGCCGGAAGTTTAATAATCTTCTCCTCCGCAGTAAGCGGGGGAGAGGATTTTCTATCTCCATCGGAATATTGGAAAAGACCCATCCCTTTGCAAATTTCAAATTCCAACTCCGAACTTCCATTATCTTTCCACCCCGAAGACTGTGGAGAATGTCATAAGGAACAATACAAAGGATGGAAAGAATCTCTGCACAGCAGGGCGGTAGGACCAGGGCTTTTAAGTCAGATTGACCCTCATAATGACTCTGAAACTGCGGTATCATGTTATTATTGTCATGCACCTATGATGGAACAATCAGAAGTAAAGACAGGGGCAAGGGGCAAGGGGCAAGTAACTACATTAAAAACCAATTCTTTGATAACAAACTTAAGCTTTCAGGAGTCAGTTGTAGTGTTTGTCATTTGAGGGAGGGGAAAGTATATGGGCCGCCTCCAAGAACAGAAGACAGAAGACAGAAGCCTGCCCTGAGCAAAGCCGAAGGGACAGAAGACAGAAGTGAAAGGCAAATACCTCACAATGGCTTTATAGAGGAGGATTTTTTTGAAAAGGCTGAATTCTGTGCGGCATGTCACCAGATGGATGAAGGATACGAATTAAATGGCAAAGTCCTTACAAATACATACAGGGAATGGAAGGATAGTTTCTATGGGGAAAATGACATAACCTGTCAGAGTTGTCATATGCCTGATAGACAACATCTCTGGAAAGGTATCCACGACCCTGAGATGGTTAGAGGTGGAATCAGTATTGAGGTGATTCCAAATACGAAAGGGGCAAAACTTGTTATCACTAATAGTGGTGTTGGACATTTCTTCCCTACCTATGTTACCCCATTAGTTATTGTAAAGGGATTTATGATGGATAAGAAGGGTAAAACTATTCACTCTTCCGAAAAGGAATCATTTATAGGCAGGAAGGTAAATCTTGACCTCGATATAGAGATTTTTGATACAAGGATTGCCCCGCAGAAAAGTTTTGAGTTTGATTATAACCCCAATATTGAGATTGCTTCGCCTTCGGCTCGCAATGACAGAAAAAGCAAAAGTGTCATTGCGAGGAGCGAAGCGACGAAGCAATCTAAGCTCAGTGGCGACAAACTCGTATTTGAGGTCTGGGTCTATCCTGATAAATTTTATAATGAATTTTTTAGCAATATGTTAAAAGGGGATAACATTGGAATAAAAAGAAAGGAGGTTGAACAGGCTCGGAAAAATAGTAGTGAATCAAGCTATCTATTGTGGAAAAAAGAGATTAAACTAAAATGAAGTTTTCAGGGTTAGTAGTTTATTTTAATAACTTATATTAAAGAATAGGAGGTTTATTATGTTTGGGTTAGGTATGCCTGAGTTAATAGTTATAATGGTCATTGTCTTGATAATATTTGGTGCTGGTAAGCTGCCTGAGATTGGTGCAGGACTTGGGAGGGGTATAAGAAATTTCAAAAATGCAGGAAAAGAGATACAGGATGAAGTAGAAACTACTGCAAAGCTAAATGAAGATGCACATAGTAAAAAGAGTTAATCTACATAATTTATTCTCATTATGGATATGAATTCTACCTTATTTGTGTTTCTTGTTCTGATGTCGCTTGTGGCATTTTTTTATTCTTCTGTCGGACATGGTGGGGCAAGCGGTTATCTTGCACTCATGGCAATATTTAATTTTAACCCTCAAGCAATGAAACCATCTGCTCTTATGCTGAACATTCTTGTTTCAGGTATTGCATTCTATCACTATTACAAAGCAGGAAATTTTAAATGGAGAATATTTCTTCCATTTATAGGACTATCCGTCCCTATGGCTTTTATTGGTGCGGGAATCAAAATTGACACCTCGGTTTATAAAATTATTCTTGGAGTATGTTTAATTATAGCTTCTCTGCGATTGCTTGGATTTATAGGAAAAGAAAGTGATGAAATTAAACAGATTCATATCCCATCGGCAGTTATTATTGGGGGAATGATAGGATTTCTATCGGGAATGATTGGAATTGGCGGAGGAATTATTTTATCTCCCCTATTACTGTTGTTTCATTGGGCAAAGATGAAAGAAACTGCTGCTGTCTCTGCACTATTCATATTTGTAAATTCAATTGCAGGATTGGCTGGAGTTGTAAATGTAGAAACCGCATTACCCTCACAGCTAATATATTTCGTTTTTGCAGCCCTTACTGGAGGAATACTCGGTTCATATTATGGCAGTGGTAAGTTCAACACAGTTGTTTTAAAATATCTTCTCACTTCGGTGCTGCTTTTTGCAAGTGTAAAACTTTTTATCATTTAATGACAAGGAAATTCTATATTTTGACAGGATTAACAGGATTAAAAATAAGTTAAAAGACAATCCTTCGACAAGCTCAGGATGCAATCCTTTTTTATCCTGTCCATCCTGTCTAATTTTAATTTAATTTTATGATTACCGTAGAAGAGGCAAAAAATAAGCTGTTAAAGAGAATACGGATGTCATCAAAAGAGCTGATTGGCATTGATAAAGCCATCGGCAGGGTGTTGTGTGAAGACATTTACTCGCCGATTTCTCTTCCATCTTTCAATCAATCGGCAATGGATGGTTATGCGTTGAAGTTGCACAATAGGAAAAAATATGAGCTGATCGGAGAAATTAAAGCCGGCGATAATCCTAAAATAGGAATAAAGAAAGGGCAGGCAGTGAGAATTTTCACAGGGGCAGCAGTGCCTCCCGATGCCGATTGTGTTGTCATTCAGGAAAAAGTTCGGGAAAAAAATAAATATATTTATATTGGCGATTACATTCCGAAAAGGAATGATAATATCCGATTAATCGGCTCGCACATCCGAAAAGGAGATATCGCTCTTAAAAAAGGAACCGGGCTGAACCCGGCAGCAATTGGGTTTCTTACATCACTCGGAATAAAACATATCAAATCGTATAAAAATCCGGTTGTATCAATTGTTACTACTGGAAATGAGCTGCAGCAGGCAGGAAAACCGCTGACAGCAGGAAAAATATACGAATCAAACTCCTTTGCCCTGACTGCTGCATTGCAGGAGATAGGAATACATCCAAAATTTACAGCTCAATTGCGTGACGATAAAAAAATTCTTCATTCAACCATCCAGAGATTACTGCGTGCTTCTGATGTTTTAATTCTTTCAGGAGGAATTTCAGTAGGAAAATACGATTTGGTAAAAGAAACATTGCACAAGCTTGGAGTGCGGGAAATATTTTATAAAGTAGCACAAAAGCCAGGAAAACCTCTGTTTGCAGGAAGAAAAGGGAGTAAAATTATTTTTGCATTGCCAGGAAATCCTGCTGCAACACTGGTGTGCTATTATGAGTATGTTTATCCTGTCATAAGAAAGATGCAGGGATTCAGTGAGTATTTTATGTCCAAAAAATATGTTAAAACGAGTGAAGTAATCCGTAAAAAAACAGATAGGGCATATTTTTTAAAAGGAAAAGCAACTTATAATGGTGTGCTTCCGTTAGACGGGCAGGAATCGTATATGATGAAATCATTCGCCGAAGCAAACTCACTCATTTATCTTCCTCTTGAAAAAGGAGATGTTAAAAAGGGTGAAGATGTGGAAGTTCACCTATTGTAAAAACAAAAACTTAATTTTAGCCACAGAGGACACAGAGGAAAAGAAAATCGTAGTTTAACCGCAAAGACACAGAGTCGCAAAAGTAACCCCTCCCCTTATAAAGGGGAGGGAAAGGGTGGGGTAGTTCTTTGCGTCTCTGCGGTGAAAAAAGGGTATTCACAGATGAAAATTAAGGTCATAGCTTTTGGATATATAGCTGATATTCTGGGTAAGGATGCACTGGAATTGGAAGATATTTCAGATACAGATATGCTTAAAAGCGAGTTGTATGCTAAATATCCTGATTTAATGAGAAGAGAATATAAAATTGCAGTGAATCAACAAATTATATCCGAAGATATTTCATTAGATGAAAACAGCGAAGTTGTTCTTCTCCCGCCATTTGCTGGAGGATAAAATTATTTGAAAACAGGATGAGTTCACAAAAGAAAAAGAACAAAAACTTAAGCAACCACAGATTTCACAGATTACACAGATTAAGACTTTTAAAAATATTTTTCTCTGTGTCTCCGTGCCTCTGTGGCAAATTTTTATAATTCCCTATACATGAACAAAGTGTTTATTGAAGGAGCAATAAATCCTGCATTTATTGCTGATTCTATTGCTAAGCACAGCAGCAAAACCGGTATCGGTGCGCATACAATATTTCTCGGACAGGTTAGAGATGATGTAATTGGCGGTAAAACTGTGCAGGCTATTGAATACTCGGCTTACAACGAGATGGCAGAAAAAGAATTTCACAAAATCAGAGAAAATGCTTTTGCAAAATACGAATTGACCTGCATGCATATCTATCATAGTTTGGGGAAAGTAAAAGCAGGAGAAATCAGTATGTTTGTTTTCGTTTCTTCAAGGCATAGAAATGATGCGTTTAGTGCATGCCGCGAAATTATTGAGCAAATAAAAGCCAATGTGCCTATTTGGGGGAAGGAAATATTTGATGATGAAACTTATGTATGGAAACAAAATAACAGTTAAAACATTACATTATGATTAACATTACGAACAAATCCACCACTCTCAGAAAAGCTATTGCTCAGGCTATTGTAAAAGTAGGCAGGCAGGAAACCATAGAAGCGGTGAAAAACAATACCGTTCCTAAAGGCAATGTGCTTGAAACGGCGCGTGTGGCGGGGCTTTATGCTGTGAAGCGCACCAGCGATATGATTCCTGATTGTCATCCGATGCCGGTTGAATTTGCAGCTGTTCGTTACGAAATCGCAAATCTTGAGATTCATATTGAGATTGAAGTGCACACAATTTACAAAACCGGCGTTGAAGTAGAAGCAATGCATGGGGCATCGGTTATTGCACTCACAATTTACGATATGCTTAAGCCGATTGATAAAGGAATTGAGATTTGTTCTATAAAATTAAAAGAGAAAAAAGGCGGCAAATCAGATTGGACAGATAAATTCAGGAAAGATCTCAAGGCTGCGGTAGTTGTATGCTCTGACAGTATTTCCGCCGGAAAAAAGGAGGATAAAGCAGGAAAGGCAATCATCAAAAAATTAGAGCAGTGCAATGTTGCAGTTTCAGATTATTCCGTTATTCCGGATAAAGCAAAAGTTATTAAGGGAAAAGTATTAAAGCTTTATAAAGCAAAGAACGATATGATTATCCTGACTGGAGGCACAGGGCTATCTCCTACCGATGTTACACCCGAAGCCATTCGTCCCCTGCTTGATAAAGAAATTCCCGGGATTGTTGAGGCGGCAAGAAATTATGGGCAGGAGCGAACACCATACTCTATGTTGTCACGCAGCGTAGCAGGGATGAAAGGGAAAACGCTTATACTCGCACTTCCAGGCTCAACTAAAGGTGCACAGGAAGCTATGGATGCACTTTTTCCTTTTGTGCTTCATATATTCAGAATCATAGAAGGGGCAAGCCATTAGCTTTTAGCCTTAAGCTGACTGCCAACTGCTGACATATCAACCCGCTTTCCAAATAATCGGGCTATAATTATGCTTATTTCATACAGAGCCATTAAAGGAATTGCCATAAGAAACATGGTAAATATATCAGGAGGTGTAAGGACTGCAGAAAGGATAAATATTCCCAGTATGGCATATCCCCTTTTCTGGGAAAGAAATTCTGGTGTTGCTATGCCTATCTTACTTAAAAAAAAGATAACAACAGGAAATTCAAATATGACGCCAGAGCCTATCATAAACCTTCCAACAAAGGAAATGTAGTTATCTATTGAAATCATAGGTCTAAGCTTTTCTCCTGCAAAACCCAACATAAATTTCATAATAACCGGCAGGGCAATAAAATATGAAAAAGCAACACCAATAATAAAGCATACTGTAGCAGAGATTATAAAAGGAAGCGTATATTTTTTTTCCTTTTCAAGTAATCCTGGAGATACAAACCCCCATAGTTCATAAATTATTACAGGGATGGATAGGAAGATTGCTCCAAAAAATGAAGCCTTTAAATTTACGAAGAAAGCCTCAGTAGGACTTATGAATATAAGTTTCTGATTTAACGGCTTCTGGACAAACCTTATAATATCTTCCGAATATGTGTAGCATATTCCAAACCACACAGCAATTGTAGCTATTATGATAATCAATCTCCATCTGAGTTCTTCTAAATGCTCAGTGAAGGGGAGTTTTTCTTCAGAGGTGACTTTTCTGATCTTCTTTTTCTTCATCTCCTGCCCTCTCTCCACTTCCAATACCTCCCTTCTCTTCCATGTTGGATGTCCTTTCAAAGTCGGACTCAGCCCTGTCAATAGTGTTCTTTACATTTTTCAGGGTCTTCTGAAATTCTGCATAACCTCTCCCAAGTGCCCTTGCAATCTCAGGAAGCTTATCAGGACCGATTATCACAATTGCAATGATAAGTATTACTATCAACTCTGGCATCCCTATTCCAAACATTTAATTCTCCCAAGGACTTTTACGATAAGGAATTAAAATTCAATATGCTAACTGTTTTGATTATAATTTATAAACGATACTGTTTCAATGACTATTTCATGCAAGTTTTAATACGTGACCCTTTCATAGAATAATTGAAAAGAAAATAAAATTTATGGAATAAATTTAATCAAAAAAGTATCTATATATTATAAAGATTATGATGGAAGGAGGTGACAATCTGTAAATTTTTATTCAAGTAGAGGTAAAGCGGTGAAGTATGGTCAGACTTGCAAATTAACACAGATTAATAAAAGGAGGAAAATTTAGATGATTAAAAAGTATCTATTGCCAATGGTTGTATCAATATTTTTCATAACATCAAGTGTATGGGCAGGTGGTTGGGATGCCAACAAGGGGCTATCAAAAATTACACTGACTGGTGATCTGTTATGTGTCGGGTGCAGCCTGAAAAAACTTGATGGTGCAAATGCCCAATGCGACTTGTATGCCCATCACGCCATCGGATTTAAGACTGCAGATGGAACTTTGTGGTCAATTGTTGATAACGCAAAAGGGCACGATGTGATACGGAGCCATGAGCTGCTGGAAAAGAAAAAGGCTACAATAACAGGCTATCTGTATCCAATTGCCAATTTCATTGAGATAGATGACATTCAGGTAGAGGGAGTAACAACGGAGCAGATTCAGAAGGCTGGCTATGAAGAGGATATGCTCCTCGCTAAGAGGCTCATGACAAGAAAGGTGGGAGAAGTCCCTGCCCTGTCACATGACCATAAAAATATTAAAAATCCATGTACAGCAAAGAATCCATTCGCAATTGGAGGGCAAACACACTGAAGTTTTTTGCCACAGACTTTCCCCCGCACATAAAATTTATGTGCGGGGTCTGTGGCTAAATATATTAAATTATGGAATTAATTACCGGATTTGAAAACTATTTACAAAGCTCTATTTTAATGTCATTAATGGCAGCCTTTATTGGAGGGGTATTAACAAGTTTTACACCATGTGTGTATCCTATGATACCTATTACTGCCGGATATGTAAGCTCACAGAATCTTGGAAGCAGGTCAAAAATAGATGCCTTTATTTTATCTTTATTTTATGTTATCGGGGTTGCAATTACCTATTCATCGTTAGGGGCATTTGCATCGTTAACAGGCAGATTCTTTGGAGAGATAAGCACAAATCCCTATGCATATTTTATAGTTGCCAATATTATCATACTATTCGGATTGAGTATGCTTGATGTCTTTATACTGCCAATCCCTTCCTTTCTGACAGGTGGGGTTTCAGATTCAAGGCACAGAGGTTTTACAGGTGCCATCCTTATAGGAATTGCATCAGGTTTTGTAGCTGCACCATGCACAGCCCCTGTTCTCGGGGTAATACTTACCTATGTAGCGGCAAAACAGAATGTTTTATTTGGAATATCACTCCTCTTTGCTTTTTCTTTTGGGCTTGGCATACTACTTGTGCTGGTAGGGACATTTTCAGGTATTCTATCATCCTTTCCAAAGTCAGGAATGTGGATGGTAAAGATTAAAAAGGCTCTTGGATTATTTATGTTAGGGCTGGGTGAATATTTTTTAATAAAGATGGGACAGTTGTTAATTTGAGGAAGTTATAAAGATTTTTGTTTATTTGGAGGCAATACTATGCTGCTGATTTTAAGATTCTTAATTGTTTTTCTGTTTTTCTTTGCCCCATACTCCCACGCTACAGAGATAGGAAATCCTGCACCGGATTTTAGTTTAAAGACTCTAAATGGCGAGGATATAAGACTAAGCGATTATAAGGGAAAAAATCCTGTATATATCATTTTCTGGGCTACATGGTGTCCTGCCTGCAAGGAAGAGATTCCGAAATTAAAGGAGATATACTCACAATTTCAATCAAAGGGGCTTACAATGTTAGCTATTAATGTAGGTATTAATGATTCCGCCAAAAAGGCAGCCCTATACAAGGAAAAACATAATCTCCCTTATCCTGTCCTGTTTGATAATGACAGCCTTGTTACAAAGCTGTATAATGTAATGGGAACACCTACGATGATAGTAATAGATAAAAGTGGTATTATCCGTTACCGCTCTTCTGCTACACCAGATGACCTTGATAAACATTTTGATAAATTAATTGAGTAACAAATGTTATTTTCAAAAAAGAGAACCGAAGATGGTTTCAAACAGATAGCCTTACCGCATTTAAAATTCATCTATAACATGGCGCTCAGGCTGTCGGGAAGTGAATATGACGCAGAAGACCTTACACAGGAGACATTCTATATAGCCTTTAAAAAATTTTATCAATTAAAAGATGAGAATAAATGTAAAAACTGGCTCTTTTCAATTATGAGAAACCTCTATCTGAAGGAAGTGGAAAGAAAGGGAAATTTCAGAGAGCTAAATCTTGATAACGAAGGGGAGTATCTGCAAAATTTAGAGTCTATTGCTGCAAAAAATTACAGTGAAAATGAGATGATTAAAAAAATAGATAATCAGGGTATACAGCCGCTCTTGGACAGAATACCTGAAAAATATAAATCCCCTTTTCTTTTATTTTATATGGACAATCGTTCCTATAAAGAGATTGCAGATACTTTGAATATACCCATTGGAACTGTTATGTCTCGTATCTCAAGGGGGAGGGATTTTGTAAAAAATATAATGTTAAAAAATCTTGTAGTGAGCGAAGCGAATCTAATGGCAAATGAAACTAAGGTAATCAGGGCTAATTTTAAGAATCCTGTAAGGAGAAAGGGAGAAGGTGGAGAGACAGAGAAAAAAATACTATTTTTATTCTCCCTTTCCCTATTTCTCCTTAATCTTTTTGTTTTATGAATTGTCAGGAATATAGAGAGTGGTTTAGAAAAAGAGAGATTCTATCCAGTGAAGGGATTGTCTCAGAGGCGTATCTTCATGCGAAGACATGCAAAGAATGTAGTGTTATGAACAAAATAGACACCGATATTGAAAACAAGTTTAGAAAAGAACTTTATATGAGGGAAGTGCCTGACGGGCTGCTCAACCGTATAGAATTAAATATAAAATCTATATATAATGTGAAAAAGAGGACATCTGTTCCCCGCTTAAAACATGGAGGGACAAGTTTGTGGAAGACTGCTGCCCCTGCATTTGCTGTAGCAGCTATGGTGCTATTATTTATCTCCTATAATTTTGCATACTTCAGGAGTGTAGAAGAAGTAGGGAGACTGTCAGTTGAGAGTCATATGGAAAACCTTCCAATGATGTTCAAGGCAGAGGAAGTAAAAGATATTAGCCTTTGGTTCAGAGAAAGGTTGAGTTTTCCTGTCTCGATTCCAGAGATTGGAGAGTCGGGATTAAAACTTGTGGGAGGCAGAAAATGCAAGCTTGGTAGAAATGAAGTAGCCTATCTCTTTTATAAGAAAGGGGATAAGAGAATCTCCCTTTATGTCATTGACACTAAAAAAATCAAGTATGAGATGGAAGATAATAAGAAATATCATTTGCCATTTAAAGAGTGCGAAGTAGACATATGGAAGAGTGGTGATATGGTCTATTCCCTTGTGAGATAGAAAGAACAAACCCCTCACTCTCCCCTCTCCCCTGAGGGGAGAGGATTAAGGTGAGGGGGATTTTATAATTTCCTTATAAAATGAAAACCAGAAAAAGGTTTTATAGTATCAGAATAAGGTTGCTTACCGCTTTTCTTTTATTAGCAGTTGTGCCTCTCTCAGTTGCAGGACTGTATGGCATTTACTATTCTATCAGGGCATTGGTAGATAACACCCTCCACAACATTGAATATGAAGTGTCATCAAAGGCAGAAGATATTGAGAAATTTTTAAAAAAAATCCACAATCATGTCTTATATCTGAGCCGTTCTCCTACACTGTTGGAATTGATAGAGACAGAAAACCCGGTTATCAGAAAGAGACTGGAAAATGAATTTCTAAACTTCTCAAAGGCATATCCTTACTATTACCAAATACGGTATATTAATGAGAGTGGTATGGAGATAATACGGGTAGATTCATATGGAGATAGGACTGAGATCATACCGCGAGAAAAGCTTCAGAATAAGAGCGATAGATACTATTTTAAAGATTCAGTAAAATATCCTGAAGGTGAGTGTTATGTATCACCTATGGATTACAATATAGAGTGGGGCAAAGTTGAAACACCACTAAAATCAGTGGTCAGGTTTGCTACCCCAGTATTTGATACGGAATACAAAAATCGGGGAATAATAATAATCAATCTCTACGGCAGTTATATCATCGAACAGATGCAGAAGATAAATATTGCAAAGAGCGGCATTACATTTCTTGTGAATCATAAAGGGGAATATCTTGCTCATTCAGAATATTATGGATATTCTGATAAGGCTGTTTCTAATTCCACACCACTTGCAAACGGTATTAGAAATCTGAATAAAGATTACCCCCCAGAAATCGTATCAAATATCCTTAGTAAAAAAATTGGGATAGAGATTATTGAGGATAAAATTGTCTCCTACTCCCCTATCTTGACTGGTGATAGATTATCTAAAAGTTTCTGGGCTTTCTCACTTGTATATCCAAGGAAAACCATCTTTGAGCCAATAATGAGATTTAAGATGGTCTTTCTAATAATCGGTGCTGCTACAATACTTGCATCAATAATCATAGGGATTTTCATGGCAAGACATTTTACATTGCCATTATCGGAATTTTTAAAAGATGTTGATTCTATTGCAGAGGGTGATTTCAGCCATAGACTCAATATAAACAGCAGGGATGAATTAGAGCAGCTTGCAGATAGATTCAATCTCATGGCAGAGAAATTAGAAGAACAGAGGAAAAAAGTAATTAACTGGAATGAAGAGTTAAAAAGAGAGGTGGAGAAGAGAACAAAGGAATTAAAATTTGAAAAAAATAGGTTGGAGGGAATACTTACCTGCGCTGCTGAGGGAATTATTGTAGCAGATGAGAATAATAAAGTAGTTATGATAAATCCCTCAGCAGAAAAAATTTTGGGGATACATCGTAATAATATAGTAGGGAAAAATTTTCTCCAGTGTCATAGAAGACCTGAAAATGTAGAAGAGATTATCAACAAGGAAAAGAGCAGTAACTTACCTATATCCACCGTCTCTGTTTACAATTCAAAGATACTTGATATAAATGTTGTATCTGTAAAGCTGGATGAAAGAAATCATGGCTCAATGATGATATTCAGAGATATTACAGACAGACATAAGCTGGAGGAGAGTCAGAAAAAATTAGAAAAACAGATGTTTCAGGCTGAAAAGCTTTCCTCCCTTGCTGTTTTATCTGCAGGTCTATCACATGAGATAGGAAATCCCTTGGCTGCTATAAAGGTAGTAGTTCAAGCAATGGAAAGTGAGCTGAACTTAAGTGGAAATCAAAAAAGATTCTCGGAGAGGATTATTACTGAGGTAAATAGACTGAATTCATTTTTAAGAACCTTTTCTGACTTTGCAAGGCCCACAGAAAAGCATGTTACAACAATTGACCCTGTTAAAATACTTAAAGAGGTGCTTTTCTGGATAAATAAAAAGGCATCCAATCAGGGAATCAGCATTGATTACAGAGATAATGGAGCTATACCTATGATTAAAGCCGATCCCCAGCAGATTCATCAGGTGCTTATAAATCTCATCCTCAACGCCATGGACGCAACACCAAATGGAGGAAAAATAACTATATTAACAGAATCGGATGGGGCAGATATAAAAATAAAGGTAGCTGATACAGGTAAGGGGATACCGACTGAAATTATAGAAAGGATATTTGACCCATTCTTTACAACAAAGCCAACAGGGACAGGGCTTGGACTGTCTATCGCACATAAAATTGTTCATGACCATGGCGGCGAGATAAATGTTTTAAGTGAAGAGGGAAAGGGAACTACTTTTGAGGTTATACTCCCAGTTTAAAATAGTGTTTAAATTATGAGCCTACTTATTGATAAATATAATAGAAAAATTGAATACATTCGTATATCTGTTACAGACAGGTGTGACCTGAAATGTCTCTACTGCACACCGAAGGATAGCGATAGTCATTCAAGACGGAGGGCAATACTTAGATTTGAGGAGATTACCAGAATCGTAAGGTGTTTTGCTGATATGGGCGTGAGTCGTGTAAGAATAACCGGCGGGGAGCCTCTGGTCAGAAAGGATATGGTATCGCTGATTAATCAATTATCTCATATTAACGGAATAAATGACCTTGCTATGACAACAAATGCCACTCTCCTCTCTAAATATGCTATTGATTTAAAGAATGCAGGATTAAAAAGGGTAAATATCAGTCTTGACACACTAAACCCCGAAACCTTTAAAATGATTTGTGGGTGTGGAGAACTGAATAATGTATTAGAGGGGATCAGGGATGCAGTAAATGCTGGTTTGACGCCTGTTAATCTCAATACTGTGGTAATGAGGGGATTGAATGATAATGAGCTTATTGACATTGTCCATTTTGCCATAGAAAACGGGGCAAATATAAGATTCATAGAGTGTATGCCCGTGCGTCGTATTGTGAATTTAAGCAAAGAAAGGTTTATCTCCATAAAGGAGGTAAAATCTTTGGTTGAAAGCCATTTTGAATTAGAGCCTGCAAAGTCATCAGGAGGCGGTCCTGCTTCATACTTCAGAGTAAAGGGGGAAACAATAAAGATAGGCTTTATCTCACCCGTTACACAGCATTTCTGTGAATCCTGTAACAGGGTAAGACTGACTGCAGAAGGAATATTAAGATTGTGTCTGGGTTATAAAGATGGAATAGATTTAAGAGACTATATTCGGTCAGGAATTAGTGATGAGTCCCTCAAAGAGATTATTATGAAAATTATGCAAAATAAACCTCAGGGGCATCAGTTCTCTAACGACAAATGTATTCCTATTGAACAATCTATGTCAATGATTGGGGGATGAGTAAGGTTGCTTTCATCTGAATCATTAAATTTTACTCCAAGATAGTATATGACATCATTATCCCATCTATAATTTATCCCAAAAAATGAGTGAAAGACCTTATGTCCCTTCCGCTTGTCGTTCAGACAGCCGTCCATGTCTGTCTGAACTGTGGAAATTTTCACTTTTTACCATCCATGGAAAAGTAATAATTTGACAGTCGCTACAGGGACATAAGGTCTTATCTAAATCGTTCGTGCATAATTTGGGTTTATTGCTTAACTGAAAAATGATTGCTTTTTGATTACTTTTTTGTGATAATTGATTGCAAATGCAATCAGTTTCGACTCTATATGACACGATATGACACACTTTATAAAATTATAACTTATTGTATTTTAAGAAAATCTTTATTTGCCGGGGTGGCGGAATAGGTAGACGCAAGGGACTTAAAATCCCTCGGCGGGAAACTGCCGTGCCGGTTCGATTCCGGCCCTCGGCATAATTGATTTATAAAATATGACATTGCCGTCTTTTTATGTAAAGCAGAATCATACAAATGTTCTTTCTTCAATGGAGAAGGATAGGCAGGAGAGGCTTGAGAGACAGCAGAAACTAACACCTGACGAACGGAAATCCCTCTTCAACCAACTTTCTGCTGAAGACAAAAAGATATGTCTGGTAGACTTGAATAGGGCATTACCTTTAACCACGGGAGATTTGGAAGGCAGGTGGTGTGATAAGAATGGCAAGATTCTAACAAATTCCGAAGTCAAAAAGATAAAGGATGATACAGCCCACTATACGACATCGGCACGATATTACTGTTGGAAAAACAAGGGAGATTTTCTCACGCTCAGAGAGCATGATGATAAATTCAGGGAAACTGGAATTGTCTTCTCACAGATAAGGGAAAAGAATGACCTTGCAATCCTTGTTAAGGGGGAAAAGGTTCTTGAAAAGCAGGGTATTGTTACTTTTGACGCCTTCTACAAGAACAAAAAAGGTTCATAATAAAAGTCTCGGCAAGGTTCAGAAAAAATTAATAAGTGAGTTTTAATATCCCGCATTACTTAAATCTGTTTAAAACAGGTGAACTGCATGAACGTGCAGTCCAGCTTGAATCTATCCTCGGTAACTGCACTTTATGTCCCCGCAATTGTAAGATTAACAGAAAAGATAGAGAAATAGGGTTCTGCCGCTCAGGTTATCTTCCGATAGTCTCAAGCTATTGTGTCCATCATGGTGAGGAGCCTGTCCTTTCCGGTAAAAAGGGTTCAGGGACAATATTTTTCAGCAACTGCAATCTACGATGTATCTTCTGTCAGAATCACCAGATTTCACAGCCTGAAAAATCCCGAAGAGACAAAGAGATGAGTTTTGAAAGGCTTGCAGATATAATGATTGAGCTTCAGTCTAAGGGATGCCATAACATAAACCTCGTATCGCCATCACACTTTGCTGCCCAGATTGTAAAGGCTCTTGAAATAGCAGTTGAAAAGGGATTAAAAATTCCACTTGTATATAATACCAACAGCTACGAGTCGCTTTATACACTAAAACTTTTGAATGGTATAATTGATATCTATCTTCCCGATATCAAATACAGTGATAATAATAATTCATTTGATTATTCAAAGGCAGAAGACTATGTGAGGTGTTCAAGGGCAGTAATTTTAGAGATGAAAAGGCAGGTTGGTAATCTTATTCTTGATGATAATGATATTGCCATAAGAGGCTTGATTGTCAGACACCTTGTCTTGCCTAATGATATTGCTGGAAGTAAGGAGAGCCTTTCATTTTTAAGTGAGGAGGTCGGGCGGGAGACATTTTTGAGTGTTATGTCACAATATTTTCCAACACATAGGGCTAATGAGAATCTGCTATTATCAAGACCTTTAAATGAAGAGGAATACGAAAAGGTGCTAAACTGGCTTGATATGTTCGGTCTTGAAAATGGCTGGATTCAGGAGTATTCAAGCAGAGATTACTACCGCCCCGACTTTCATAAGGATGAGCCATTTAAAAAAATCAATCAGGTTGCCGGATGATATTATTCTTTATCAGGGTATTGACTGGCAATTGAACGGATTACATCTAAGATTGAGAAAAATGCATCCATCATTTCCGGATCAAATTGCTTTCCCCTCTGCCCTCGCAGTTCTTCCAAAACATTAGACTCATTCCACGGCTCTTTATAACATCTCCTGCATGATAAGGCATCGTAGACATCAGCAATAGCAACTACTCTGCCTGAAAAAGGTATCTCTTCTTCCCTTTTCCCTTTGGCAGTTCCTTTATCATTTATAAAACCTTGCAGAGGTTGTCCTGTTGCAATATCAATATATCCCGGATAGCCTTCTCCATCCCATCTTTCATGATGGTTTAGTGCTACCTGTGATGCCATATCATCAAAATCTGATTGAGGGTTTGAAAAAAGCCTTGCACCAAGGAATGTATGCTGTTTTATAATGGCATATTCCTCAGGTGTAAATCTTGCCGGTTTTTTTAGAATAAGGTCGGATATAGCTACCTTGCCCACATCGTGAAGCATTGCAGCACTTCGGAGGACATCTTTTGTGCTTGTAATGGTTTCCTTAGCGAGTCCCTTTTTAACAGCCCATGCCTCATAGATTTCAACAGAATAAGATGCTACCCTGTTTACATGGGGGCCTGTTTCTTTGGGGTCCCGCAGTTCCGCCATGCTTATCATTCGCAGAATTATGCTTCGGGTCATCTGTGCCCGCTCCAAAGCTATTGCGGCATCGTTGGCGAAAAGCAAAATCAGGGGCTCATCCTCAGATGAAAACGGGATAATCTCATTCTTTTCATTCTGGGCGTTTATCAGTTGTAAAACACCGAGTATAGTTCCGCGATAGTTTTTTAATGGAACTGTAAGCATGGATTTAGACCTGTAGCCTGATGATTCGTCATAGGCCTTGCCAAATGAATAAGAGACCCCTTGAGGGAGGTTATAGACATCTGGAATATTCAATACTTCTCCCGTGCTTGCGACATATCCCGAAATAGATTTTTTATCAATAGGCACCTTGAAGGTAAAATAAGGAAGTTTCTTTCCGGGGGGTAATTTTCTTAGCTGGGTATCATTTTGAGAATTACTGAATTTTAATTGCCCACCTTCAACAACATATATTGACCCTGCATCGGCATTAACAAATCGCCGCGCCTCTAACAGAATCCTCTCCAACAGCAGGTCTTGATCTTTAACCTGCGATATGTCTTTGCTTAATTGGATAATCTTTTTTAATTTTTCTCTTTCGTTTAACATTTATTTTAAGTTATATCTCAAGCCTTGATAGATTCTGCTGAATTTTCTCTGCCATCACAGTCAGAGACTGGTATTTTTCCTTATCCTTTTCTACAACATCTTTAGGTGCCCTGTTTATAAAGTCCAGATTTGACAATCTCTTATTCAGTGTTGCAATATCGGAGTTGATTTTTAATAGCTCCCTGCTGAGCCTGTCTCTCTCTTCCTGAATATCAATGACTCCCTCAAGAAGGACAAAAATCTCAATATCCTCTACTACAGCAGTTGCGGCCATCTTTGGCTCTTTTCCATTTCTTGTGATACTTAAGTTTTTTAATCGGGATAGCTCGGATATATATAAATTCTGCCTCTCAATCATCTGTAGTTTTTTCTCATCTCCTGTCCTTAATAGGACATCAAGCTTTTTTGCGAGGGATATATTCATTTCGCTCCTGATATTTCTTATCCCCCGTGATATCTCCATGATGAGAGTCATCTCTCTCTCAAAATAATCATTAACTAATGCCTCATTATATACAGGGAATTCAGCAGCCATGATACTCTCGCCCCTGTGAGGCAGCTGCTGCCATAGTTCTTCAGTTATAAACGGCATAAACGGGTGGAGGAGCCTCAGGCTGTTCTCCATCACATATAATAATACCGATTGTGCAGTTTTCCTTTCTTCTGCACCTGTCTGCCGTTGCACAGGCAGGGATGCGGCAAGTCTTGGCTTTATAATTTCTATATACCAATCACAGAGTTCATGCCAGAAAAACTGATAGATAATTCCTGCCGACTCATTGAATTTGTATTCGGTAAGCCCTTTCCTTGTATCTGCTATTGCCTTTTGCAGTCTGCTCAAAATCCATCTGTCGGAGAGCTGGAGATTTAAACGGCTTATATCAGAAGCGGAAACTGTATCCTTCGGCTGGCTCAGGATGTTATCCTTAAAATCCTCTAAGTTCATCATTGCAAATCTGAAGGCATTCCAGATTTTGTTTGCAAAATTTCTATATCCCTCTATCCTCTCTTCAGAGAGCTTTATATCCCTCCCTTGAGCCGCAAAGGCAGCGAGTGTAAATCTGAATGCATCAGTCCCGTATTTCTCCATCATTATGAGGGGGTCTATGACATTTCCCTTTGACTTGCTCATTTTCTGCCCCTCTGCATCTCTCACGAGGGCATGGATGTAAACATCCTTGAATGGAATGTCTCCTCTGAACTTTAATCCCATCATAATCATCCTTGCCACCCAGAAAAATAAGATATCAAAGCTTGTTACTAAAACCGAAGTGGGATAGAAGATCTTTAGCTCTTTTGTGTTCTCCGGCCATCCGAGTGTGGAGAAGGGCCAGAGGGCTGAGCTGAACCATGTATCAAGGACATCACTCTCCTGTTCAATATTTTTGCTTTTACATTTACTGCATTCCTTTACATCAGTTTTTGAGACTGTTATCTCACCGCAATCTTTACAATTCCATGCCGGTATCCTGTGTCCCCACCAGATTTGTCTTGAGATACACCAGTCCTTTATATTATTCATCCATTCAAAGTATGTATTCTCCCATCCCTTAGGTATTATCCTGATTCTTCCATCCTTCACAGCCTCAAGGGCAGGCTCGGAGAGGGGTTTTATCTTGACAAACCACTGCTTTGATAGATTCGGCTCAACAATCGTCTTACATCGGTAGCATTTACCGACAGAATGTGTATAATCCTCAACCTTTAATAAAAATCCTTCCTTTTCTAAATCACTTAACAATGCCTTTCGGCACTTAAATCTGTCTAAACCTTTATATTTTCCTGCATTTTCATTCATTGTCCCATCTTTGGCAATTACCTTCACCTGAGGCAGGTTGTGCCTTGTTCCGATTTCAAAGTCATTAGGGTCATGGGCAGGTGTAATCTTTAATGCACCTGTTCCAAAACTCTTATCCACATAGGAATCTGCAATTACAGGAATCTCTCTTTTGACTATAGGAAGGGTAACAGTTTTTCCAACAAAATTTTTATATCTTTCATCGTCAGGGTTTACTGCTACTGCTGTATCCCCAAGCATTGTCTCAGGACGTGTTGTTGCGATGATTATAAATTCATGGTTCTCCTCCTTGCCCCTTGCCCCTTGCCCCTTGCCCCTTATTATTGGATATTTTATATGATACAGATGTCCTTTTTGTTCCTCATGCTCAACCTCTAAATCTGATAGTGCCGTATGGCATCGGGGACACCAGTTGATAAGCCTGTCACCTTTGTATATCAATCCTTCTTCATAGAGTCGGACAAAGACCTCCCTCACTGCCCTGGAGAGCCCATCATCCATTGTAAATCTCTCCCTCTCCCAGTCACAGGACGCACCGAGTCTCTTAAGCTGTCTTATTATATCACCCCCTGATTTTTCCTTCCATTTCCAGACCCTCTCAACAAATTCTTCCCTGCCGATCTTATGTCTGTCTGCCCCTTCTGCCAACAACTGCCTCTCAACAACATTCTGTGTTGCTATGCCTGCGTGGTCAGTGCCGGGCATCCAGAGGGTGTTAAAACCCTCCATTCTCTTCCATCGGGTGAGGATATCCTGAATTGTGTTGTTTAATGCATGGCCTATATGGAGTGCACCTGTTATATTTGGAGGCGGGATGACAATACAGTAAGATTTCTTGCCTGAGGTTTCATCTGCATGGAAATATCCCTTTTCCAGCCAGAATTTATACCACCGCTCTTCTATCTTTTTAGGTTCAAAGATTTTTTCCATATTGAATAAAACCTGATTAGCCACAGAGGACACAGAGGTCACAGAGAAAGACTTAAAAATAAAGACACTGAAAGACACAGATAAGCTATGATTAGCACAGAAAAAAGAGTCATAAAAATCATAAATAATCAGTGTAAATCTGTCTCAAAAAAGATTAGTTTTTTCCTCTGTGTCTCCGTGCCTCTGTGGCAAATTTTATAATTTTCTTAACCCATCTCACTGTTTTTTATCTTCTCAATTTCCCTTTTAATAAGGGATTCAGCAAGTTCAGGGACGACATCTGTGACTACACCTTCTATTGTCTTTGCAAGATGCGGCGTTAAGGAGAGGATTAACTTTTCTGTTTTATCTTTCAGTATGGTTTCTATGGAGTCTTTCATAGATTTCTCAACGGATAACTTCAGTGTCTTCTCAAAAACATCTTCAGTAACTTTGATAACAATATCTTTTATCTTTTTGCTTAGAACGGATTCCTTTTCAAGTTCACTAATAAAATTATTTAAATCAGATGATGATCTGTTAGCGGTTATTGAAACAGTAGTTTCTTCCATTCGGAAGGGAGGTAGTTTCTCATCTGCCTTTTCTTCCGGTATTGAAATGAGCAGTTCTTCCTCTGCCTTCTTGATTTCATTTTTTAAATTTTCTATCTCTTCATCATTTAGCAACCCGGATATATTCAAATCCTCATCTTCTATCTTTGATTCATGGGATATAATTTCTACAGAGGAGAGAGATTCCATATTTTCATTAGTCTCATCTGTAACCTCATCGTCAGGCTTTAAAATGAGGATGTCTCCCAATTCTTTTTCCTCAAAATTATCTTCCTGCTGATTATTATCTTCAGAAAGAGCGGGTTGAGGCTGTGAAGATTCAATTTCAGCGGCAGTAATCGGCTGCTCAATACTTTCCTGAATATAGTTCAGGAAAGGTTTTTTCGCAGCAAGTTCTTTTATCTTTTTTACAAGTTCCTCAGATTTAAACGGCTTTGTGATGCAATCATCAGCCCCTGTTTTCACAAGCACATCTGCATCAAACTCATCAAACTCATTTCTAAGCAGGAGGACAGGTATATTGCTGTAGTTTTCATCTTTTTTAAGCTTCTCGCAGAGCTCTATTCCGTTCATTCCCGGCATGACTACATCGGCTATAATAATATCAGGCATGGACTCGGTTAGCTTCTCAATAACCTTATCACCACTGCTGACAGTCGTTACTTCCACATCTTCACTTTCAAAGGCAAGCTCTACAACCTTTTGAATTGTAACACTGTCATCAGCAAATAGTAGTTTTATAGACATGGTTAAATAAGTAACATATTTAAGCACACACAGTCAATATTATATTTGTTTTGACATGGAGTTTAAAACTGTTTTATAGTAAAAAATAAAACAAGAAAAAGATTAAGGAGAAATGGGAAATTGAGGAAAGGGAGAAAGGAAATATTTTTAAAAAGAATTTATTTTCCCCCATCTCTCCCACTTCCCCCTTTCTCCTTAATGGTTTTATAATTTCTATAAAATGAGAAGAAAGAGCAGGGTTATTACACTCGGAAATCTTAAGATTGGCGGGGATGCACCGGTATCAGTCCAGTCAATGACAAATACAGATACAAGGAATGTAAAGGCTACATTAAACCAGATAAAAAAACTGGAAGATGCAGGATGTGAGATAATCAGGGTGGCAGTCCCTGATATGGATGCCGCAGAGAGATTAGGTGATATAAAAAAAGGTATAAAAATCCCCCTGATTGCAGATATACATTTTGATTATAGACTGGCGCTAAAATCAATACAGGAAGGTGTTGACGGGCTTAGGATAAATCCGGGAAACATTGGAGATAAGTGGAAGGTGAAAGAGGTTATAAATGCTGCAAAGGATAAAGGACTCCCTATAAGAATAGGCGTGAATGCCGGCTCTCTTGATAAAGATTTGTGGGAGAAATATGGCGGACCTACCGCTGAAGCAATGGTTGAGAGTGCCATGATGCATATAGGGATACTTGAAGATATGGATTTTAATCAGATAAAGGTATCCCTAAAGGCATCTGATATAGAAAGGACAGTGGATGCCTATCGTATGCTATCAGAAAAGGTAGATTATCCCTTTCACATTGGCATTTCGGAGGCAGGGACATTCTTTTCAGGGACTATAAAATCGGCTATAGGCAT
Organism: Nitrospinota bacterium; assembly: GCA_016194325.1. Lineage (GTDB taxonomy): Bacteria > Nitrospinota > Nitrospinia > UBA9942 > UBA9942 > UBA9942. The sequence goes on from JACQBS010000157.1 coordinate 29,290, forward strand.
AGGTATCTTGTTAAATGAAGGTATAGGTGATACCTTAAGAGTTTCTTTGACCGCTGACCCTGTTGAAGAGATAAAGGTTGGGTTTGAAATCTTAAAGGTTCTGCGAATAAGGCAAACAAATCCTGAAGTAATTTCGTGTCCTACATGCGGCAGGTGTGAGATAGATTTAGAGTCAATTGCACTTAAGGTTGAGGATGCTGTAAAGTCTATAAAGAATCCGATTAGGATTGCCGTTATGGGATGTGTTGTGAACGGCCCAGGGGAGGCAAGAGAGGCTGACCTTGGTGTTGCAGGCGGAAAGGGCGTAGGGCTGATATTCAGAAAAGGGAAGATAGTAAAAAAGGTTAAAGAAGAAGAAATATTTGATGCCTTGCTAAATGAGGCAAAGAAACTATTAGCCATGAATTGACACGAATGAACACGAATAAAACTTTTAGACAGTATTTACAGAATATAAAAAATAAAAATCCTGTATATCCTTTCTATATATTTTGTGTTTCTGTTTGTGTTTTTGTCCTGTTCGTGAAAATTCGTGTTAATTTGTGGATAAAATTTTAAGTGTGATATTATGCGATTTTCAAAAATGTTTTTACCCACACTAAAGGAAGCACCGTCTGATGCTGAGGTTATAAGCCACAAGCTCATGGTCAGGGCGGGGATGATAAGGAAGCTTGCTGCCGGAATATATGACCTTCTGCCATTAGGACTTATGGCACAGAGGAAGGTTGAAAATATCATCAGGGAAGAGTTGAACAGGGCAGGGGCACAGGAGGTTTTTCTTCCGAGCATTCAGCCTGCTGAACTGTGGCAGGAGAGCGGGAGGTGGAATCTTTACGGAAGAGAGCTGCTCAGGGTAAAGGACAGGCACGATAGAGAATTCTGTTATGGTCCAACCCATGAGGAGGTTATTACTGATTTAGTGAGGAGAGAGGTAAGGTCATACAGGCAGCTCCCATTAAATCTTTATCAGATACAGACAAAATTCAGAGATGAAATCCGTCCGAGATTCGGAGTTATGAGATGCAGGGAGTTTACAATGAAGGATGGATATAGTTATGATTTAGATGAAAAAGGGGTGGAAGAGACTTACAGGAAGATGTATGACGCATACTGTAATATATTCAGGAGATGCGGGCTTAAGTTCAGGGCAGTAGAGGCTGATACTGGGCAGATAGGGGGGAGTTTGTCCCATGAATTTATGGTCATTGCAGATTCTGGTGAGGATTCAGTAGCTACCTGTGAAAGCTGTGATTATTCGGCAAATGTAGAGAAGGCTGAGGTTCGTTCCCACGCAGAGAGTGGGAACGAGGGGGCAAGGGGCAAGGGGCAAGGGGCAAGTGAGGAAATGAAGCCTATGGAAGTTGTGAGTACGCCTGATAAAAAGAGTGTAGGTGAAGTATCAGAATTTTTAAGAGTAGAAAAGGAAAAGATAGTTAAGACACTTATATTTGAGACAGAGAACGGAATTGTTGCGGCACTTGTAAGGGGCGACCATGATGTGAATGAGGCAAAGCTTAAAAAAATGCTTAAGTGTGATGTGATAAATCTGGCAGGTGAGAAGGTTGTAGAGGATGTTACTTCTGCACCATCAGGTTTTGCGGGTCCTGTCGGATTGAATTTAAAAATAGTGGCTGATAATTCAGTCCTTGGGATAAAGAATTTTGTTACAGGTGCAAATCTTAAAGATACCCATAGAGTTAATGTAAATATAGAGAGAGATTTTAAGATAGATTTATCAGGAGATATAAGGATGGTGAAGGATGGTGATTTGTGTCCGAGATGTAACGGGGCACTTCGGGTTTATAAGGGTATAGAGGTGGGGCATGTGTTTAAGCTCGGCACAAAATACAGTGAGTCATTAAAGGCAGCCTATCTGGATGAAAATGGCAAGGAAAAGTTAATGGTGATGGGATGCTATGGGATAGGTGTGGGCAGGACTGTAGCGGCATCAATTGAGCAGAATCACGATGATAATGGAATAATCTGGCCCATGCCCATTGCACCATTTCAGGCGGTTATACTCTCATTAAATATGAAGAATACAGATGTTGTCCATACCTCTGAAAATATTTACCAGACTTTAAGAGATTCCGGTATTGAGGTTTTAGTGGATGACAGGGATGAAAGACCCGGGATAAAGTTTAAGGATGCGGACCTCATAGGAATACCGATTCAGATTATTATAGGTGAAAAAAATCTTAAGGAGGGGAAGGCGGAAATTAAGATAAGAAAGAGTAATAAAAGAATTATTGTGCCTGTCTCTGATATGGAAAAGCAAGTTAGAGAAGTAATAAAGGAATTAACCCCTGCCTAATTTTATTTTATTCTCCTCTCCTCTCCTCAGTCTCTTTATATTTGCTCTGTGTGTATAGATAATAAAGATGGGGATGATAGCCGCAAATATAATCAGCTCCGAAGGGATTGCTTCGCCTTTGGCTCGCAATGACATTATTATCAATATTATTGGGAGTGATAGAGAGGCAAGCATTGAGCCAAGGGATACATATCTTGTTATAAACAGAACAATTAAAAAGACACATGCAGCCAAAATGGTTGGTATTGGGATGACGGCAAGGAGAACACCTGTTGCAGTATTTACCCCCTTCCCGCCCTTAAATGAATGAAAAACTGTCCATACATGCCCTGTAACAGCAGCAAAACCTGATAGGATGGCGACAAGGGTAGGGGATAGGTTCGGCAAGCTCACTATGACTGGATTTTCTCCTGTTAGAGGGCTTATAAACTTCACTGCGAAATAGCCTTTAAAAATATCCAATAGGAGGACTGTTATACCTGCCCATTTGCCAAGAACTCTAAAGGCATTTGTTGAGCCTGCATTCCCGCTGCCATGTTCACGAATATCTATCCCTTTTAATATTTTTCCGAGGATTATGCTTGGTGATATAGAGCCGATAAGATAACTTGCTATTATGACAAGGATAATCTCAACCATGTTTTTATCTTCTTTGACACTTTGACACTCTGACTCTCTGACACTTTATTCAGCCCGACTTCCATATATCAATCATCTTTTTTCCCTGTGCGTATTCGGTTTCAACGACTCTGGTAATATTTATCATCTTTGAAACTATCTCCTTAATTCTTATAGCACTTTCTAAGATGGAGTTTAAATTTGTTGAATCTTCCTCACTAAGGTTTTCTTTCTTCATTAGTAGAAGTTCAAGATTCCCGATTATAACGGTTAAGGGGTTATTTATTTCATGTGCGGTTGTAATGCCCATCTTTACCACTGCCTCAACCTCCTCTTTTCTTAATAATTCAGCCTCCAGAAATTTGATTCTAAGCTGTGCCTTAACCCTTGCTATCAGTTCTTCAGGATTAAATGGTTTTGTTATATAGTCATTAGCCCCCGCATTTAGCCCTATAACCTTGTCCCGGACAGTACTCATTGAGGTAAGCATGATTATAGGTATCATCTTTGTATCTTTGTCAGCCTTAATTCTTTTGCATGCCTCTATGCCGTCCATTTCAGGCATCATTATATCAAGGATTATTAAGTCGGGTTTTGTTTCTTTTATGGCATCTAAAGCCATTCTCCCCGAATATGCCTCTGCTACCTGATATTTTTCTTTTTCAAGAAAACCTCTCACAAGGAGGGTCAGTTTCTTATCATCATCTACTACAAGTATGTTAGCCATGAAAACCTCCATTACTTCAAGGTTGAGGCTAAGGCTAAGGAAAACTAATCCTTTCTTAACCTTAACCTTAACCTAAACCTTTCCCCTATGTTTCTTCGGCAGTGTAACTGTAAATGCACTTCCCTTCCCCACCTCGCTGTTGACCCATATCCTGCCGCCGTGCATCCTTACAAGAGACCTCGTTAAATCCAATCCTATTCCTATCCCCCCTGCCTTTCTTGTAAGGGAGCCATCAATCTGTCTGAACCTGTCAAATATAATCTCCCTGTCTTCAGTCGCTATCCCGATTCCTGTATCTTTAATCGTTATCCATACCTCATCACCCGAATCTATACTTGCAACTGTAATTTTTCCGCCGTATTTAGTATATTTTATAGCATTTACTAATAGATTTGCAAGAATCTGCTGAACTCTTCTATGGTCAGCCTCAATCTCTTTTAAGGAGGGGGCAAGCTCTTCCTCAACAGTATGGTTATATTCTGTTATCATAGGCTGTAAAGAAAAAACAGTGTTTGATATTATAAGGTTTATGTTTGCAGGATTAATTTCTAATTCCATTTCCCCTGCCTCAATCTTTGAGATATCCATAAGGTCGCTGATAAGATTCATCAGGCTGTTGCCGCTTTGAAATATTATGGATAGATACTTTTTTCTTGAGTCGGGATCAAGATTATCGTCATCCAGAAGTAATTTACTAAAGCCTATAACAGATGAAAGAGGTGTTCTAAGCTCATGGCTGATATTGGCAAGGAATTCCGATTTGAGTCGGTTGTATTTATTTAACTCAATATTTGTGTCTTCCACCCTCTTTTTTGAATTATACAGGTCTTCCATTATATTTAATAAAGCGAGCTTTATATTTGAAAGTTCCGATACAGTCTTTTCCATCTCCCTTGCCTTTTCTTCTGCCTCGGTCTTTTTGAGCAGGAGTTCCTCCTTTGATTCCTTGAGTCTCTCCTGAAGTTTAAGGCTTTCTGATAAAATGATGTCAGTTGTATCTTTGGACTTTTCCAGTCTTGAGTATAGATAAAATTCAACCATCAGATAGCGATACTGGATTAATGAGATGAAGAGTGATACAAACAGAATACCTATGATATAGAAATTGTTTGTAATGAATGGATGGAAGTTTATTATGTCATCTAAAAAGAGTGACGGGAGAAGATAACATAGGTATGCGGCGGACATGGCGGGGAGCATAAATCTGATGGGCCAGGGATAAAGAGATGCTACCATTATTGCCATCCCTATGGTAATAGCCCAGTATGAATTATAGTCGCCTGTGAGCCTGATTATGATTGCGTTAATTATGGAGGCAGTGAACAGTTGTGAGAGGCCAACAATATTATAAAAGACAACTCCTTTGTCTGGCGGTAAAAGGAATATTGTTAGGAGGTAAAATAATATGGCAATTATTTTAAATAATAAGACATAAAGAAATTTTTCAGAGGGGAGGGGATAGTCAATTAAGTTTGAGAGGAGATACAGGATGATTGCACATGAGGCAATAACCTTGATGCGTCTGAAATATACAGTTGCGAGGCTGTTACGAAATCCCTCATCTTTTATAATCGGAGACGGGTCAATCGGGTAGCCGATATTGAGTATATCTTCTATAATTCTTATCATTCTTTAAATTAAATGGGACACAGAAATTAATAAAGCAAAAAATAAATTAGATTGCTTCGGGGCTTCGCCCCTCGCAATGACACTTTGACTTGCATGTCATTGCGAGCCGAAGGCGAAGCAATCTCTAATATTGAATTTCCTAAATTAGTTTTTATTCGTGCTATTCGTCTATTCGTGTAATTCGTGTTCCTGTATTTAAGTATCCTGATTTTCTGTGTCCATCTTCTATGTTAAAAAGCAAGTCTTTTTATATAAGCAAATATACTCCTTGCTGCAGGTTGTTTATGGATAAGCGTAGTCTTTAAAACCAATCTTCTATTAGCAGACATTTTTGTATCAGCCTGTTGGCTTAACAATAAAGCTGCATTACCTTGATTACATTTTAAAGTGTGGGCACGTAGTCTGTGGAAACAGACATAATCTTTACGATTTGCTGTAATGGACACAAAACGTTACCCACGATTCACGGTTTTTAGACTTGCTTATATATAAACAATCCAGCATTATTCAATTACCGCTGGCACATATTCTTTCTGGTTTTTCAATACATACCTTATGCGATTTAAAAGCTTTCTGGCAATGGAAACAATGGCTTTGGTTTTAATCGTTTTCTTGCA
>JACQBS010000145.1 GCA_016194325.1 Nitrospinota bacterium
AAAACAATTGCTTTCATACTTTTCTTCCTTTCATTTTTTATAAAATTTAGCCACGAATTTTCACTGACTAAAAAACCACCCCTCACCTTAATCCTCTCCCCTGAGGGGAGAGGTGATGCGAGGATAAAAGTCTGTGTAAGTCTGTGGCTGAAAATATCATTCCTTCACCAGTTGCCTCTCTGTAAACAGGCTGTCGGAGAGCTCTTCATCGAGGCTTATCTCCTCATAGAGAAGCTCTGTCTTATGTTTCCTCTGGAAATTCTCCATAACCAATTTGTGGGCGCGAGGTTTATTGCTTATCATCTTTATGTCAGAGGCTGTAAGGGTCTTAAAGAAATCCCCTTTCTTGTTGTAATAGTTAATCTTCAACATGGTAAAATCAGTCTTCCTTATCCACAGCTCCCGCCTGCTGTAGCTTGTCTCTTTCTTTTTTGATTCGCTGACAGCAATGCCTTCTATACGGTAACAGGCTTCTCCTTTCATATCCTCTACACCTAATAGTTTATATTCAAATTCAGCCATGTCCTCCTGCTCCATATCCTCATAAGTAAAATCCGAGCCCATAAAACTGTCCCCTTTATCGCTTGCCGAAATCCTCCGCGTCTTTCTCATTGCAGGCAAATAGAGCCACTGGTCGTCTTCAGAGCCTTTATGCTCAAGGGTCAAAAACCCTGTCCCTTTTACATCTGCGGGGAATTGGAATTTTACAAGGGTATTCCTGTTATCCTCTTTATCCCTTTTCTCCCAATAAGAGACCTTCCGCATACGTTCCTGTCCCTTCTCATTTATGAGCTTCATTGTAATTGACGATGTGCTGTCCTTTGATGTTCCCACCTCATCATTCCTCTCCATAATCTGACGAGCCGTGAGCTCCCCGATAGACTTGTTCCCGAAGGTCTCTATCGGGGAAACATTCGGGGACAAGCCTTCAGAGAAAGCTGAGCCGAAGGTAAAGAGAAACCAGAATATAAGTCCTATACTTACAACTGCCCAGCGAATTTTTGTTTCATACCCCATAACTGCCTCCTTTCTATGTGCCAGGGATTTAACATCTATAAAGCTGAATAATACAGGCAATATTAACAGAGTTCCAATTGATACAGTAACCATAGTCAGACTTATAATCTCCTCACGGAAATGGGTTATATAATGTATCGCAAAATCCACGCCTACACCTACTGCTATTGAAGTGATAATTGCTGTCGCCATATTCAATCGTATGCCTAAGAATCCCATGATTCCGAAGGTAAGGAGTGTAGCTACTGTTAGCGGCATTATGCTTAATATGCCAAGCCTCAGGGAGCGGTAGACCGCAGTGCAAAAGAGAAAGACAACCAGGATAGAGCTGATTATATTCTGAATCTTTCCTGTAACCACATAATCGGTTTGTGCTATCCAGCGAACCAAACCTTCATAAGCTATCTTAGTATTACCCGGAAAAATCTTGCCGGTGTAATCCTGAATCTCATCGAATATCTCTCTCTGCCGCTCCTGGTCAAAGGTTGTTAGGTATATATTTACCTTCACCCTCCTGTATTCATAGTCAACGAGATTATCAAAGTCTCCTGGATTTCCAGACATAGAATAGAGGAGGAGATATTGTGCTATAAGCTCCTGAGAATCGGGTATTACATCGAATTCCTTTTTCTCACCATTCATTACATAATGCATCCTCTTGATAAGCCTTGCAAAGGAATCTGTGTTCCCCACGCCTTCTATGCCCCGTGCATAATTTTCAAGTTTTAGCATCTTTCTCAAAACTTCAGGATTCTTTATGCCGTCAGGCTCAGGGGTCTCTATCATAATATTAAGAGGATTTGAGCCGCCAACTTTATCATTAAATTTATTTGCCGAAATCGTGAAACGATGGTCCTTGGGAAAGAAATCAACGAAGTTTATTCCAACCTTTATCTGAGAAATGCCTATGAGGGAAGCCATAAATACTATTCCTGTTATTACCATCAGGGGTATCCGGTTTCTCATGGTAAAACCGGCAAGCTTCGGCATCAGTCTGTCAAAAATATCTTCCTTCTTTGAATTATCCTTCGCGATGTTATTTGTCTGATGCTTCAAAAGGGTTAACAGTGCAGGTGCAAATGTCAATGATAGGAGGAATCCAAAGACTATCCCGATACTCAAGAAAAGACCAAATTCCTTTATTGATACAATTTTAAAAATCACCAATGTAACGGTTCCAATGGCAGAGGTAATACCTGCCATTAAAAGCGCCTGTGCTACACGGCTGACAGCCTCACCAGAGGCATGAAGGGAATTATGTATGCTGGGTGTAACCTCATAATAGCGATAAATTATATGAATTCCATAAGAACTCACAATTGCAAGCATCACCATAGGGATTATGGAGGTAACCACATTAATCTTATACCCGAGATGCCCCATCAAACCCATTGTCCAGATAATGCTCAATATCATTATGGCTGTGGGGATGAGGACACCCCTGAGCCTTCTGAAAGATATGGAGAAACCTGCAAGAATGAGAAGAAGGGCAAAGGGCATTAAACGATTCATGTCATGCTGAATTCCACGGTCAATCTCGTAATCTCCAATAGGGTCGCCAGTAAAATAGAACTTTTCAGTTCCTTCAAACCTCTTTGCCAATGAGTAAAGGTCTTCAACAAGCTTATCCTTTTCCTTTCCATTTATTTTCTCCATACTCGCAATTATCATAGTCAGGGTTTCATCCTTAGAGACAAGCCGTCCGTAAAACATATCATTCCCCTGAACATCCTTCCTCAACTGTTCTATTTCTTCCTCAGTCTGTGGGACATCCTTCATAAAAGCCCCCACCTCCAGTCCCCAATCACGTCCTTTTATATTATTGGCAGTTGCAATGCTTATCACCTCATCCTCTATTATTCCATTCAGATGTTTTATCTCTTCGGAAATATCCTTTACCTTTTGCAGTGTGGAGGGATTGTATATTGTCGGCGTCTTCTCGATCCCTATGAACAATAAATACTTTGTTCCAAAGACCTCTTGAAAATATCTCTTCGTCTGCACAAGAGGGTCGTTTGCAGGCAGGTCGTCGCCAAACTCGCTGGCAACCTCAAGCTTGATTATCCCATAGCCTAAAAATATAGTTAGGACGATTGTTATAGAAATAATTATTTTTGGATACCTCATTACAATAGCTGAGAAAAAATTACTCACTGTCTTCATTTCATACCCTCCTTTATCTAAACTGACCAGTCAGTATGTTTTATGGTATAAAAAAAGTAAAGTTTTAACCCCCTTTTCTTTATTTTGCAATCCCTTCAAAGAATGCTGACATTGCCGTATGCCAGATTTTTTTTACATTTAGAGTCTTATCAATGGAATAGGCGATAATAATTCCATCAAATATAGCTAATAAGGCAATGGATAATTCCTTAACATTAACATTGGGTTTAATTTCCCCCTTCTTGATTCCCGATTTTATCAGATTTGAAACTGTCTCCTGCCATATCTTATGCACCTCATACTGTGATCTTTTCACTTGCTCATTTTCATCAGTCAATGCCCAGAATTCAAAGGACATTTTACATTGATCCGGCTCATTTATCAGCGATTCAAGAATCTTATCCCCTGTCTTTAATGCAAGCTCCTTAATTGACATCTTTTGATCTGCAAAATGACTTAGAATTTGAAGGTGTTCATCACACTGCTGCCTGCACATAGCAGTTAGAATCTCATCCTTGCTTTTGAAATACCAGTAGAGCGCACCTTTGCTTAACCCTGCCTCTGATGCAATGTCGTCCATTGTTGTCTGGTGATAGCCCTGTCGGGATATGCATCTGATTGCAGACTCCAATATCTGCTGTTTTCTTATTTCCCCTGTTTCTCTCTTTGCCATATAAGCTCCAAACCGACTGGTCAGTATATAATATAAAACAAAAATACTTCTTGTCAAGCCTTTTTTTAGGTTAGAATAAGGCACTTGAAGTTGGTTGTTACTTATAGTTTGTTATGAATAAAAAGGAGGTGTATCATGCTGTATTTCATTTTTAGAATCATGTTTTTTGTTTTATTGAATGTAGCTATTCTGTATCAATTAGCAGTGGCAGATGAAACAGAATGCAAAGAATGCCATCAAGATGTTTATGCTGAAATATCGACTTATGCATTCAAGCACTATGATAATCTGATCAATGAATGTAAGGGATGTCATTTCTCTGTCAGGGGCGGTGGATATAAAAAAGAGGATAAATGGGAAAGTGTCTCTCTTGCCGATTATGGAAGGGAGCATCTGGCACTCCTGAAAAATCTATCAATGGACAGCACATATCAGATTAAGGTTAATCTGATGGATAAAAGGGGGAGGGAAAAGGAATCTGACACACTCTCCTTTATTCCAAATACAATCTCAGAATTCTTGACAGACGATGAAATCCCACCTGTTATAAGCATGGTGGAGGTAAAACAGGTGGGGCATACGGCAATATCTGCAAGTGCAGAGATAAGATTTGAGACAGATGAATTTTCAGATTCAACGGTGGAATACGGAACTACAGAAGATTATGGGAAGTCCGTATATAGTGGTCTTCCTAATAAAAGGCATACTGTAAGTCTTAATGGTCTTGACCATAAAAAGGTTTACCACTACAGGGTCATATCAAGTGATTTATTTGGAAATAGGAGAGTTTCAAAGGATAACACCTTTGATACAACAAAGGCATTTAGTCATATTTCCGGAGAAGAAAAGCAAAAGGAAGATGATAATGCCAAACCGGATTTTCAAACAATAAGGATATTAAAGCTTAAACCGAAAGAAGATAAATTAAAGGAGAGTTTAAAGGATGCTGTAAAGAGAGCGGCTATGGATGATATTGTGGCTGTTTACTTTACTGCATCCACTGAGACTGCCTCTGTCGTTGAGTATATGAAGAAGGGGGGTGAAAGCAATTATGAAAAGAAGAAACATGGCGAAGGAGGTTTAAAGAGTTTGCTGGAGATAGGAATTAATACATGTGTGGAGAGATGTCACGACCGCAGGGTAGCGCATCCTGTTAATGTGACAGTTGGAAGAAATATGAGAACACCGGATGAGTTGCCAGTTGTGGATGGAAAAATTATTATCTGTGCAACCTGTCATCTGCCTCATGGCAGCAAATTAAGGCATCTGGCGCGTATGGATTTTAACAAACTATGTGTTCTATGCCACATAGATAGATAAATAGGGCTTAACATGCATATCTGTCGATTGATAAGGGATGGTTTTAATGATGGTTTTTACAATATGGCAGTGGATGAAGCTGTTGCCGATGCAGTAGAAAAGGGAGCCTCACCGTCAACTTTGAGGCTCTATGGCTGGAAATCTCCCACACTTTCTATCGGTTATTCACAGAGGACAGATAAAAAAATTGATACTGGATATTGCAGGAAAAATAAAATAGATATTGTCTTAAGACCTACAGGTGGTAGGGCTGTCCTTCATGATAAAGAAGTTACATATAGCCTTGCGTCTCCAAAAAATAATCCACTCTTTCCTGATAATATCTCTGGAACATATAAGGCAATAAGTGTAGCAATGACAAAGGGGCTCTCTTTTCTTGATATTGATGCTAATATCTCCACACTCCGAACTCCACACTCCGAACTTCGCACCTCTTCCTGTTTTGCTACTACCTCTCAATATGAAATTACAGTAAATGGTAAAAAACTGATTGGCAGTGCTCAGAGGAGGTTTAAAAACTCATTTCTCCAGCACGGCTCAATACCTTTAGAGAATCACCATGATAAGCTTGCCCTATGTCTGGGTTTTAAAAAAGGGCATAAAAGCAAGAAATTTGTAAAGTTGCTAAAGGAAAAGTCAATTGCCCTTAATGAGTTAAATGAGAGAGTATATTCTTATAATGAGGTAGTAGATGCCCTTATGAGAGGGTTTGAAGGTGTATTAAAAATACAATTTAAAATATCCCCTCTTACAGAATATGAATTAAAACTGGCAAAGAAACTTTATGAAAGGAAAATTACTTCTCCATGAAGTGTTCTTTTATTGAAATTACCTTTTTGCAAAGACCCTCTGGGTTTTCTGCAATTACTCTTACCATCGGCTCTTTCCCAATATCGCCAAGGTCATAGATTATGTCGGGGACAAAGCCTGATTCTTTGATAACCTTCTCTACTCCCCATTGGAGAGATGAACCCTCCTTTAATTTTGATTCTTCTGGCTCATCACTTCTATTAAAGGAAGCGATTTTAAAATTTAATTTCTGGCAGGCTTTGATTATTTCAATAGAGTATTTTATATTCATTACTGCCCTCTTTGTAGTGTCAAATTTTATTGTGGTCAGGACAATACTTGCTATATGTCTTGATACTCCAAAGTTGGGTCTTGATACAGTAATTATGTCATCTCCATATTTAATAATCCTGCCGGGGATTGCCATTACATCCTCAAATCCCTTTCCATTAAAGAGAGCAACTGCCATATTTGATTGAACCTCAGGAATCAATATCCCTATCTTTGCCTCTTTTAATTTTTCTATTGCAATCTCTATATCCTGCAATAACCGATATTTTTCTGCATCTCTGTAAAGTGAAGCAATAGGATTTGTCGGTCCCCTGCCTTTTCCAATCTCAATAGAATTTTTTATAGCCTCTGTTATAAAATCCTTTACCCTTTTTACGGCATCATGTAATTTATATCCTTTTGCCAGTTCTGAGGCAATAGCTGCTGAATATGTGCAACCTGTCCCATGGGTGTTTTTTGTATCTATCCTATCGGATTCAAATATAAAAAACTCTCCACCTGTATAAAGTATATCCACCGCTTTCCCCCTTAAATGCCCGCCTTTTACGAGCACATCTGCCCCAACTCTTTTCTTTATTTTCTTACCAGCCTTCTTCATATCTTCTATACCCTTTATTTTTATGCCTGAAAGAAATTCTGCCTCAGGTATATTTGGTGTAATGAGGATTGATAAAGGGAGGAGTTTATTTATCAGGGTATCTCTTGCATCGGGTCTTAAAAGAGCATCGCCGCTCTTTGCATACATGACAGGGTCAATGACGAGATTTGGAATTTTATATTCTCTAACCTTTGAGGCAACAGCTTCAATGATTGCAGAACTGCTTAGCATCCCTGTTTTTGCAGCATCCACACCAATATCACTTAAAACAGAATCTATTTGAAGTGCAACAAATTCAGGAGGGAGGTCATGGATGCCCTGAACCCCTATTGTATTCTGGGCAGTGATAGATGTAATGGCTGACATGCCATAAACACCGAGGGAAGCAAAGGTCTTTAAGTCTGCCTGTATCCCAGCCCCTCCGCCCGAATCAGAACCAGCAATAGTAAGAACCCGTTTCATAAAAAATTTTATCTATTTCCATTCCAAGTCATTTATTAGGCAACTCTTCCCAAAAATAAGAGATTTGTGTAATAGACAAACGGTATTTCGCATTCCCATCCCATTGAATTTCTATATTTTTTTTGCGTTGAAGGACATTTCTAACATTCCTTTTCCATTTCGGGATATTATGGCTGGGAGCTTGGGGCTTTAAGTCCTCCGCATCCAAATTTCCAAAATGCTCAACCAAATCATAAATGTTACCCAATAAAATCCATTGACCTCTCGGCATATGCGATTGAATTATGTTCCAAATTTCGTGCGAATGTAGCATAAAAATAACCTCCAAAGAGAATCTACTTTCTTTGCAAATTTTGTTTCGTTGAGATAAAGGAACTTATGGGGCTGATTATTGCACAGGGTTGTAATGTTTTCAATGAAAATTAGCGATGGGAATAATGGATGTTAGCTGCCAGTTGAAGGCAATTTATTTATTATATCTTTAAGCAGACATGATATATTGCTCGATGGAATCAACCTTTTGGATAAGATCTTCAGGGCTTTTGTGGGATTGTATATCCTTCTTTAATTCCTCTAATTGATATTCAATGTCCAGCTTAACTTTCTCCTCCAGATATGATTGTCTAAACCCATTATTAGAAAGTTGTTTTTTTAGATATTCTTTTGCGATATTCATTTTTCACCTCTCAAAATTTTTCTGATAGATTTCGCCTTTTTGATTTCATTCTTAGGTGTCTTCTGTTCTTTCTTCAAAAAACCATGAGTGAAAATAATCTTCTTTTCGGATTCATAAAAATAAAAGCTCCGTGAAATTCTATTTTCAAAGCTTCCCCTTAGCTCAAATATCCCATCTTCCAGGTGCTTGGATAAATTTTCCTTAGGCTGTATCCCACTATTTTTCAGTTCTATCAGCTTATCAATGCACACAAATATTTTAGCACGTTCCTTAATGGATAAGCTATCTAAAAACTCTATCATTGGAACTTTGCCATTAACTTTGGCGAAATCAAATGTATATTCCATTTTATTATGCCTATTAAGATATGGAAATTTACGGGCTGATTATTGCATAGGGTTGTAATATTTTCAATGAAAATTAGCGATGGAAATACTGGATTCCACATCAAGTGCGGAATGACACCACGAAGTGTAAAGAAGTTTTTGAGGCAAACTTAGAATATGAGGACTATCTAAAGGGACTGAAAAACCCAAAAAAAGTCTGGTAGAACCCATTTCATATAACAGTGAATAGTGAACAGTAAAAAATAAAGCCGATTACTGATCACTGGTCACTGATTCATTTTCTCCCTGCTGCCTTTATAAAGGGCTTCAGTTCTTCCATCAGTTTTGCAAATTTTGTGGGCTTTAAGGATTGTGGCCCGTCTGAATATGCCTCTTCAGGACAGGAGTGGACTTCTATCATCAAGCCGTCAGCCCCTGCCGCAACGGCTGCCTTTGCCATTGGTGCAACATACTCCCAGTGTCCTACAGCATGGCTGGGGTCAACAATTATTGGAAGGTGTGTCTCTTTTCTTAAGACTGGGATACAGCTTAAATCAAGTGTATTCCTTGTAGCTGTCTCAAATGTCCTTATCCCTCTTTCGCAGAGTATTACCTCTTTATTCCCCTCTGAGAGTATATATTCAGCAGACATAAGAAACTCTTTAATCGTAGTCATCATTCCCCTTTTTAAGAGTATCGGTTTTTTTACCTGGCCGAGATGTCTTAGTAGTGCAAAATTCTGGACATTCCTTGCCCCGACCTGAAGTATATCAGAATACTTTGCTATTAAATCTACATCCATTGGATTCATTACCTCTGTGATAATCGGCAGCCCGGTTGCATCCCTTGCCTCTGAAAGGAGTTTCAGCCCCTCTTCTTCGAGTCCCTGAAAGTCATAGGGTGATGTCCTCGGTTTGAATGCACCGCCTCTTAAAATATCAGCCCCTGCATCCTTTACGGCTCTGGCAGTTTCAAGCAATTGCTCTCTGCTTTCAACGGAACATGGACCTGCCATAACGACAATCTTCTCACCGCCAATCTTTACATTATTTACAGTAATAATAGTATTATTCGTTTTAACCTCCCTGCTTGCCAGTTTATATGGTTTTAGTATTGGGACTACATCCTCTACACCGTGCATGGATTCAAGTGCTTGAAGTCTTGCCTTTCCCCTCTCATCACCTACTGCCGCAATAATAGTTTTTTCCACTCCAGACATAAGGTGAGGCTCGTAACCAAGTTTTTTTACCTTTTCTTCCACAGCATCAATCTCTTGTTTTGTAGCACCATGCTTCATTATAATAATCATCTTTTTAATCTCCTTTTGCTATCAGCTTATTACTAAAATACTACAACAAAATAGGGTTTTATGCAATGGGAGAAGGAGTCGGCTTGATTTTATCTATGTTAATCTATGACTTTGGGATTATCTTTTTACCCCGTTAGAAAGCCCCGTCCGTAAGGACGGGGATGAAATAAATTCCTTATTATAGCAAACACGGGGTTTAATGCCTCGTCTGAGCCCCGTAAGAGACCAAAGGTCTTACGGGGTGAGCCTTCCCGTTAAAAAGGCGAAGGCTTTCTAACGGGGTTTACTCTGGTTCTGTGCCTCTTACCCTGAAATTAAAATCATAGCTCAGGATGTTATTCCAATCTGAACCTTCAGGCATTTTTGATTTTGTGTCATCGGGAATGCCGTAGGGATTGCCGTAAATATAGAACCAGTTGAATATAGCATCCCCAGAGTATCTCAACACAGCCCAGTATCTCGCAGGGGATAATATTATCTTCTGCCTCTCAAGACTGAAGGGAATCCATTTATAGCCGTTAAAGTATTTGATATTATTTATTGGAATTCTATCACTTTCAATCTTATCTCCTGTGGGTGAGCCGTTTTTATCTTCCACAATCTCTATCCATAAATCCCCGTGTGTCCCTCCAAATTTATGCATTGCAAGTGAAATATCCTTTATCATCATGGGGGTGTTTAACTCAAAAGACTGGGCGAAGACTTCTTTATCAGTAACATACTCTGCTGACTCTACAACAAAACTGCTTGACATGGATACATCTGTTGCAGTTGCCGCCGTCTCTTTCTTTTTATATTCTGCAAAAATGTCTATCACCTCAGGGAAATTCAGATTCCCGAATTCTGCAGACTTTGTATATTTAAGTTTTGTTAAATCACCCCACTCTTTCTTTTCAGGCGGAGGAGGCGGCAATTCTGGTTTTGGTGGTGGAGGAGGGGGTATCTCCGGTTTTGGTATAGGCTTGGCCTCTCCCTTTTTTAGAACAGGGGCAGGTATCTCCTCTTTTACAGCAGCCAGCAATATCCCGAAAAGATGATTTTTTGGGTTTGAAGCAAATTTCCCCGACTGAACCTCATTTTTATCATTCTCAAATGTTGCATTTATTGCCTCCTTTACAGAAGGAGACTCATTTGACTTCTGAAGCCAGCTCCATTTATAAATTCCATCCGATACCTCTTTACTGTCTACGCCCACGCCCTGTCTTATATATCGTGTGCTGACAAATGTGAGTGTCTGCTGTGCGTCGTATTCAACCCATCCGATGTCAGGATAGTAAACCTCAAACCACGCATGCCTTCCATCTGCAAGACTCAGTGTCCGTGTAGAGCCGTCATTTATATGTTTAACCTTCCAGTTGTTTTTAACAGTAAAACCTATTACTACCCTTGCCGGTATTCCTGCTACCCTCAGAAGTGATACAGACAAATTGGAAAAATTCTGGCAATTCCCTGTCCCTGTCTTCAGTGAATAAAGTGCATCGTATTGAGGAGGCTCAAGGGTATATTTCATGTTATCCACGACCCAGTTCAATACATTTGTCACAGCTTCATACTGTGTCTTTGCCCCTTCTGTAAGTTTTTTAGATAGTGAAACAATAGAAGGGTCATTCTTTTGAGCATACTGAGAATCTGATAGATATTTTTTGATATCAGGAGATATATTGCTTACAGGAAAAGATGACTTGCTTTTTAAATCTGAGAAGGCTACTTTTGATTTTACTTTAAAGACTGTATTTATATTTAATTCTGAAGGCGGGTTTTCCCACCGTGCAATCAAATATTTATTCCCGTTTTCATCAATTTTGTCCTCAATGTTAGAAGGGGTTGTTGAGTATTTATTATTAAAGGAGAGTATCTGCTGATTGAATGTCGGAGAAGAAAAGGATTGAATCTGGCCGATATAGACTGAAAAACTTTTTACACCCTGAGGTATCTTAATCTCTTTTGCAATCTCCATGTTTATATCGGAGAAGATTTCACCGTCAAGATAAAATGTGTTGGCATCTGACAGGGCAGGAGTAAAGAGGAGAATTAAGAGTGTAAGTTTTATTATTATTTTCATTGTCTTAAAATGGTTTTAAGTTTTTTAAAGCCGGAAATTTATTAAGCCTCTGATGGACAATTTTCTTAAAATCTTCCAATTTTTCTTCTGTCTCTGCCTCAAATCGGACAACAAGGACAGGCTGTGTATTGGATGCCCTTATGAGCCCCCATCCGCCGTTGAATATAACCCTTGCACCGTCAATATCTATCACATCATATTCCTTTTTAAAGTCAGAGGTAATCTTTTTTACTATCTCAAATTTTTCCTCATCAGGGCAGTCAACCCTTATTTCAGGGGTTGTAAATGTCTTCGGAACATCTGCGAGCATCTCAGTTATCTTCTGATTTGTATTTGAGAGTATCAATAGGAGTCTTAAGGATGCATATATGGCATCGTCAAAGCCGAAATATCCATCCTTAAAAAATATATGACCGCTCATCTCCCCGCCGAATTCTGCATTCTCTTTTAACATCTTATCTTTTATTAGTGAATGTCCTGCTGCCCACATAATGGGGATTCCGCCATGCTTCTTAATATCATTTCCGAGGTTTTGTGAGCATTTTACTTCAAATACAACCTTTGCCCCTTTCTTTCTCTTTAATATATCCCTCGCAAAGATAATCATCAACTGGTCACCCCAGATAATATTACCGTCATTGTCCACAACACCGATTCTGTCAGCGTCTCCGTCATATCCTATTCCGACATCTGCCTTTTCATCTTTTACCTTTTTAATTAAATCAGTCAGATTTTTTACTACAGTCGGGTCAGGGAAGTGATTCGGGAAATTACCATCAAGGTTGCAGTAAAGCTCGGTTACCTCACAGCCCAAATCACGCAAAAGTTTTGGTGCTATAAGCCCCGATGTCCCATTTCCTCCATCAATGACAACCTTAAGCTTCTTATTGAGTTTTATCTTAGATTTAACCATCTCAAGATATGGCGTAATTATGTCATACTCTTTTAAAACCCCTTTTCCCTGAGAAAGTTTTCCGCTTTCAATTATCTCCCTTACATGCTGGATTTCCTTTCCATGAATTGTGGTTTTGCCAACACCGAGCTTAAAACCGTTAAATTCAGGAGGATTATGGCTTCCTGTTATTTGAACACCTCCATCAACAGGAAGGTGAAACAATGAGAAATATAAAAGGGGAGTTGGTATCAATCCACAGTCTGTTACATCAATCCCCGTTGAGAGTATCCCTTCAACGATAGCGTCCCTGAAATCCTTTGAACTGAGGCGGTTATCTCTGCCGACAGTAACATGCCTCTTGCCGAGATTCCTCATCATTGTCCCGTATCCCCTGCCTATCTCCCTTACTACATCAGGTGTAAGGTCTTTCCCAACCATTCCTCTTATATCGTATTCTCTAAAAATTAAAGGATTCATTTAAACCTCCTCCGTTAATAAACAAAACCTAATGAAACCACAGATTACGCAGATTTTCACAGATTAAGACTTTTAAAAATAATTTTTATCTTTATCCAAAGTAGCCCCTATAATTAAACATCACATTTAGACTACCTGGAAAAAGTTCTTACAAAATATCAAAGCCCTGCCTTTGTAGGAAGAAAATTTACTCTTTGTATCCCTTCTTATCTTTTCTACATCAATCACACCTTTCAGGGATTGGAGTTCCTCATCATAGCTGTCTATCCACTTATAAATCATATCTTCTGTAACCTCAAGATGAAACTGTAGTCCGTAGATATTTTTACCTACCCTTAAAGCCTGATTTGTGCAGAGTTCGGCAGTTGATAGGAGATTTCCTTTTTCCGGTATGGCAAATGTATCGCCATGCCACTGGAAGACATCGAAACTCTCGCCAAGTCCTTTGAACACTGAGTCTTTTTTCCCGGTATCTGTTAAATTCACTTTATACCAGCCAATCTCCTTTTGGTGAGCCTGTCGAACTATATTCTTTGTAACTTTAGCCCCTGATGCCTTTGCAATAAGCTGAGCACCGAGGCAGATGCCAAGTGTCGGTATCTCCTTTTTAATTGCCTCTTTTATCAATTTGTCCTCATCCTTTAAAAAGGGATATTTGTCTTCCTCATATACATTCATTGGACCGCCAAGAATTAAAATTGCATCATAATCTAATTTTGAGGGGACACTATCACCATCCTGAAGTTCCCTTTTGTCAATATTCCACTTATTTGACACGAGATAATCCTCTATTGTCCCCCCGCCTTCAATAGATATATGCTTTAGCATCAAGACATTATTACCCATGCCTTCCTCCTCAAATTTTACATTATGATTATCCATTTGGGGGGAATTGTCAAGTTCATTTGACTCTTCTGCATATGTCAAGCAAAATTCATTGAATAATCTTTTACTATATTATAAAATAAAAATAATTATTTTTGTAATATTATGGATGAACTTAAAATCAAAGAATCAATAAACTCAGTATCTAACAAAGGACGTTCCTCTAAGTATCATCAGGCGTCCT
>JACQBS010000146.1 GCA_016194325.1 Nitrospinota bacterium
AGTTACAGAGATTGAAGCTGTTAAGTGGTGAGATGTCAAAATTATAACACTAAAAATCAAATTAAATTTGATACAGTCAAACAAAATTCACACCTTAGTTATCCACACTCTCGTCTTCTATTGTCCACAGCTCCTGTAGATGAAACAATTAGAATTGACATAATTATTGACACTAAATAGTTTATTCTGTATTCTTTTCCTCAATGTCAAAGATTTATAAGCTTCGTCCATCCCATATAATTATTATCAGTTTTGCAGTATTTATTTTAATAGGCACTCTCCTCCTCTATCTCCCTATCTCTTCCAAAAATGGAAACCTCTCTTTTATTGATTCACTCTTCATGGCAACATCTGCAGTATGTGTTACAGGTCTGGCAGTAGTAGATGTGGGGAATAATCTGAGCTATTTTGGCCAGATTGTGCTATTGATACTCGTTCAAATCGGCGGGCTTGGCATAATGACCTTCTCCACTATATTCATGTATATCTTAAAAGGAGAGATTTCTGTTTATGAAAAGCTAATGATACAAGAGTCTTTTACACACACAGGGAAGGACATATATTCACTCCTGAAACACATATTCTTTTTTACAATTTTGATAGAGGGTATTGGTGCTGTAATATTATTAATAAGATTTAGTTTTGAATATAACATCTTTGATGCCATGTATTTATCCATATTTCACTCAATAGCAGCATTCTGCAATGCAGGATTCTCCCCATTCCGTGACAGCCTTATAAGATATCAAAAGGATACTGTAATAAATCTAACAATTATTCTTTTAATAATATCAGGAGGGCTTGGATTTTTCCTCCTCCATGAGATAAAAACTATCCTATACAGCAGATTTAAAAGACAGGTATCACTTCATACAAAGATGGCATTAATTGTAACAGCCATCCTTCTCTTTGGAGGGGCTGTCATATTTTTTATATTAGAAAAAAATAATACACTCAAAGATATGGGACTGCATGACCAGATTATATGTTCAGTTTTCCAATCCGTTACTACAAGGACTGCCGGATTTAATACTGTAAATTTTGCTTTGCTCACAAATGCAACACTATTTATAATGATAATGCTTATGTTTATCGGAGCATCACCCGGCTCTACAGGCGGAGGTATAAAGACGACCACATTTGGGGTCTTGTTTGCTATAATAAAGTCAAGATTTCACGCAAGGGAGGATGTAAATGTATTCAACAGGACTATACCTTCAGAGGCAGTATCAAGGTCTATGGCAATAGTCTCTGCATCATTCATAATTGTTACACTATTTATTATACTCCTGACAATAACGGAATTGTTTAATATCCCCCATCAGGAGAGCAGGGTATCTTTTATTGAAATCATGTTTGAGGTGGTTTCAGCATTTGGAACAGTCGGTCTGTCGGCAGGAATAACAGAGAGGCTAACAGAATTGGGCAAGATTATTATATGCATGGTTATGTTTATAGGCAGATTGGGGCCGCTAACAATTGCACTTGCAGTTAGCCGTGAGGAGGCAAAGGGGAAATTTAGATATTCTGAAGAGAATTTGATGGTAGGATAAGACAGTAGTAAGGAGTAAGCAGTAGGCCGTAGGCAGTAGGCAGTAGCAATAGAAAGTAGTTGCTGCCTACTTCTTACTGCTTACTGCCTACTGTTTTTAAAGAGGGGGGTATATGCGTAAATTTGTGGTTATAGGTTTGGGGATGTTCGGTTTCTATGTTGCAAAGAGTCTGTATGAAAAAGGGCATGAGGTAATTGCAATAGATAAAAACAAAGAGATAGTCCAGAAGATAAAAGACTTCTCCACTCAGGCTATTGTAGCAGATGCCACAGACAAAGAGACTCTTATGGCACTTGGTGTTCATGATGTTGATGTTGCTATCATAGGCCTTGGCACAAGCCTTGACGCCAGTGTCCTTACTACCCTTTATCTGAAAGAAATGGGAATTAAAAATATTGTTGCAAAGGCGATTACAGAAGACCACGGGAAGATACTAAGCACAATAGGTGCCACAGAGATAATATTTCCTGAAAAGGATATAGCAGTAAAGGTCGCAATGAGTGCGAGCTCAACAAATCTCCTTGATTATCTGCCTTTAGCCGAAGGATACAGCATAATGGAAATCGCCCCTCCCAATAGCTTTATAGGGAAATCAATCAGAGACCTTCAACTCAGGACTATATATGGTGTACAAATAATAGCAGTAAAGGAGCTTATACCTGAACGGATAAATTTTATACCCTCACCTGATTTTATTATAAAGGACAGCGACAGCCTTATTGTAATGGGGCAGAATGAAAATTTGGAGAAGATAGAGAAGGCAAAAAAATAGAGAGTCAGAGTGTCAAAGAGTCAAAGGACTTTGATACTATGATACTTTGATACTTTATATATTTGTCCCGCCTACTATTATCTTTGGTATCCTTAGTGTCGGCTGGGCATCGGAGACAGGGGCACCCTGACCATCTTTACCACATGTCCCTATACTAAAACCGAGGTCATTCCCTACCATATCTATCTCTTTAAGAACCTCAGGCCCATTCCCTGTCAGTGTCGCACCCCTTACAGGCTGTTTGATTTTTCCATCCTCTATCAAATACCCTTCACTCACTTCAAATACAAAATCCCCATTGACTATGTTTACCTCTCCGCCACCCATCTTTTTTACAAACAGACCCTTTTTTACAGATTGCACAATCTCTTCAGGATTCATTTTGCCGGGGGCAATAAATGTATTTGTCATCCTCGGTATAGGACGGTATTTATAAGACATCCTTCTTCCGTTTCCGGTAGAAGATTTACCACCCTTCATTGCACTCAGCCTGTCATACATAAACTGTTTAAGCACCCCATCCTCCACAAGGACTGTCCTCTGTGACGGAGTCCCTTCATCATCAAATCTGAAAGAACCCCTCTTTGCAGGAAGAGTAGAGTCATCTATTACTGTAACAAGAGGAGAGGCTATTTTTTCTCCAAGCCTCTTTGAATAAACAGATAATCCCTGCTGAATAAAGTCCCCTTCAAGTCCATGCCCTATTGCCTCATGTATCATTGTCCCCCCTGAATCACTGGAGAGGACAACTGTCATCTCTCCTGCCGGTGACTTATCAGCCTCAAGCATCATAATTGCCCTATTTGCTGCAGTCCTTGCCACCTTATCAGGTGGTTCCTCATCAAAAAGTTCAAAACCCATAAACCCGCCTGCAGATTCATATCCGGTCTGAATTGTTGTTCCATCCGATACAATTACATGCATAACAAATACAATACCGCTCCTATCATCTTCTGCCTGTTCCCCATTAGAGTTTGCTATCATTACCTTCTTTCTCCCATCCTGATACATGACCTTTACCTGCCTTACCCTTTTGTCAAAGTTTCTTCCTGTCTCATTGGCAATCTTCACCATTTCAATTTTCTTGCCTGTAGCAACCTTGTAAACATCTTTAAGGATTGGGAAATCAACATGAGGTCTCCTGACAGTCATATCTAATACAATATCCGCATTACCCTTCGCAGCACTCCTGATTCTTTTTGCGAGTTCAAGGAGAGAAGTTTCATTAATATCACTTGTATATGCGTATGCAGTCCTTTTGTCATATATCAATCTCAAACCTGCACCAACATCCCTGCCGCTTATCACCTGTTCAATCTTATTATCCTCACAGACTATGCTGGTGGATGCTGAATCCTCTATAAATAGCTCTGCCAGTTCTCCTCCATTTGCCAATGTTTCTTTCAATACCCTTTTTATAACTGATTGTTCAATCATCCCGGCTCCTCTATTATCTCCAACTGGATCTCCTTCTTTAATTCCTCTAAAATCTTCTTTACATCCGAAACAAAATAAGGTGATGCGAGAATCTCAACAAGTGACTCCCATCGGTCTATTGTCCTTATAATGGCAAGATTATCATAGGATTCAAAGATACCATTCAAATAAACAATATCCTCTCTCCTTACCTTAATTATAATTCTGTATACATCACTATAATCTATTATGCCTGACCTGTTTTCTGTGAGATTTTCTTTCATGTCTCATAACTATATCTTAGTTAAAACTACTGTGTCAAGGTCAACAAAAGTCAGTAACAAAAATCTAATAGTGTCAGTGTCAGTGGGAGTGTCAGTATTTTTTACTGACACTGACACTATTAACTGACACTTCTTTATAATTTCCTGTGCATTAAAATAACTTGACACTTTAGTTATCGGAATGTTATTTTTCATCTATGGCAAGCTCAAAAAGCAAGCATAAAAGGATACAGCATAAAAATAGATTAAGGGCAAAGAAAAGGGCAGAAAAAAGAAGAAAAGCATTAAAGGGTGCCAAGATAAAACCATCTGCGGTTACTGGCAGTTAATTTTAAAAAATCCTTTACTGATATTTCATTTCCCCACTTTATAATAAGTTAGCGGGTGAGTCTCACTCAAAAGAACAAAGACTTGAACACGAATAACACGAATGAGACAAATTACACGAATTAAGCAAGAGGCAAGATATAAGATTTTTTGCTTCTTTCTTCTGATTTCTTGCTTCTAATATATTCGTGCCATTCGTATATTCGTGAAATTCGTGTTCCAGATTTTTATAATTTCCTATACATTAAATAATTGATTTAAAACCTTTATGGAAATTTTCACTAATAACAAAATTAATAAACAGACTTCAAGATTAATCTATGCATGGTTGTTCTTTGCTGTCTCAACCCTTATATTTGCCGGCATATTTGCCTTTCTCCTGGCAATGTCAAGGACACCATTTATACAGGGTATCCTCCCTGTAAAAGACTATCTTTATACTGCACTTGTAACCCATGTTGTTCTCTCTGTTGTAATATGGTTTTTGGCATTTGAAGGCGTCTTATGGATATTGGCAGGCACAATATTTTCAAAGGGTGAACTATTCAGCCTCCCTTTATCATGGGCCGGCTTTTTCCTTTCCTCTGGAGGGACAATAATAATAATAATATCAGGTATCAGGGCATGGGGTGAACCTCTCCTGGCAAATTATATTCCTGTATTAACCCATCCTGCCTTTTATACAGGATTAATCATGTTCGCATCAGGAATCTTTTTGACAATAGCCAACACACTATTGTCAGTTTATAAAAATGTCACAAATGTTCAAAATAAAAACCTTTCTCTTATTACTTTTATAATGGGCATTACAGGATTAGTGGTGCTTATAGCACTCTCCTGTTTTCTTCTTGCCTATCTTTTTCTGCCATCTGACCTTAATATCAATACATATTTTGAAAAACTATTCTGGGGAGGGGGGCATATACTCCAATTCTCAAATACATTCGGAATGATATGTGCGTGGATACTTTTATCCCAGATTATTCTAAATAAATCACCAATGTCTGACCGCCCTGCAAAGCTCTTTTTATTAATCTCCTTCGGATTCACACTCCCTGCCCCTCTATTCTATTTTTTCTTTGATGTAATAGGAATGGAAATGAGGGATTGGTTTACCCGCCTGATGCAGCTCGGGATGGGACCCCCTGCAGGTGCCTTTGCAATTGCTGTCATTATCGCAATAAAATCTTTTAAGGATGAAATAAAGAAACTGCCCTGGGATAAACCCGGATTTTCCGCACTCATTTTCTCCATTATTCTATTTTCAACCGGGGGGATTTTATCCCTGATGATAAGAGGGATTGATGTTAAAATACCATCACATTATCACGGAGTCATAGGAGGTGTCACACTCTCTTTCATGGGTTTATCTTACTACATACTTCCCTTACTAAATAGAGATATTCCTAATACCAGAATGGCAAAGATTCAGCCTTATCTATACGGTATTGGACAAATGCTCTTTATACTTGGGATGTTCTGGGCGGGGACTCATGGCGTGCCGAGGAAGACATACGGCGAGGCACAGAAACTTGACGACTTCGTTAAACTTGCCGGGATGGGTATAATGGGATTCGGCGGTCTTATTGCTATTTTAGGCGGGGCTACATTTGTGCTTAATATACTAATACCACTGTTAAAGAGAACAAAAACCTAATCAGCCACAGACTCACACAGACTTAAACATTAAGAACTTAAGAACTTGAGAAGTTAAGAGGATAAGAAAATAAACTTCTCAACCTCTCATCTTCTCAATTTCTTAGTTTTTAATACTTGTCAGTGAAAGTCTGTGGCTAATTTTGTTTGCTGGAATATCTACCTACTCTAACTTTTGCAGGGCGGAGGAGCCTCTCTTTTATCTTGTATCCGCACTCCAATTCCTCTATCACAATATTATCCTTATCTTTAGTATCCACCTCTACCACTTCAACAGCTTCCTCATCTATAGGATTAAAAGTCTTGCCGCATGCATCTATTTTTTCTACACCACAGATCTTAAGCTGGCTCAAAAATACTCCCTGAATCATCTTTATCCCATGAAAAAGGGATTCAAAATTCCTGCTATTTTCTGCTGCGAAAACTGCCCTATTAAAATTATCTATAACAGGCAGGAGATTCAAAATAAACTCTCCATTTGCAACTTCAGCCTTCTTTTGATAATTTGCCTCCAGCCTCTTCCTGAAATCATCATTCTCAGCCATCTTCTGCTTGTATGCGGCAATATACTCTTTTAATTTTCTTTCACTCTCCTCTGCCTGATTTTTAAGCTGCTCCACATAAGTAGGAAGCCTTTCTTCAGGTTTAGCCTCTCCACCTTCCTCCTTATCTACCCAGAATCTCTTGTCTCTTACAGTAAACTGAGGTTCTTTTGTCTCTTTAACCTCTTCCTTTTTAATTTTCTCTTTTTCAACTACTGCTATCTCTTCCTTCATCCTGCATCTCCCCTGCTAATAAATTAAATGCGAAACCGAGTATAATTATTATAATACCTGCCATAAAGGTTATATAGCCTTCCCCTTCAATAAACTTTGCATAACCCTGTGGAATATATTTTACCTGTAGGGAAAAACCAATCAGAAGTATAATAATACCGATACCTATAATTATCTTTTTAATCATATCTTTAAACGAAAAAGGGATTAAGGACTGGTTTACTAATCTCTAATCCCTAATCCCTGCTTTTGTCACTCCACATCAACCTTTATCATCTTTGGTTTTGCCTTCTCTTCCTTCGGCATAAAAATCTCCAGAACACCATCCTTAAATTTTGCCTTCACCTTATCCTGCTGGACTGTGCCC
Source organism: Nitrospinota bacterium (assembly GCA_016194325.1). Classification (GTDB taxonomy): domain Bacteria; phylum Nitrospinota; class Nitrospinia; order UBA9942; family UBA9942; genus UBA9942. The sequence continues at coordinate 7,152 of JACQBS010000146.1, forward strand.
GGAAGTGTGAATACCCTCTGAAATGCCCCATAGGAACGTTCTATCCTGTGATAGTTCTCCTCCTTCACATCCTTTTCAAATTTTCTCTCTCCCTTCAAAGTGAGGGTATTATCCTTCACCTCTACAGTTATATCTTTCTGCTCAAGCCCCGGCAGTTCAGCCTTCAGCACAATATCATTCTGGGTTTCATAGATATCTACTGCAGGTGCCCAGACACCTTTAACTAAACCCTCTTCCGTTCCCCTATCGCGGAAAAATGTATCCTCAAAAAGTTTATTCATCCTGTCATGGATTGAAAGCAAATCCTTAAACGGCTCCCATCTTACAAGTGCCATAAAATCTCCCTCCTTTAAATCAGTGTCAGTGAAAGGAATTTGTTTTTTTACTGACACTTACACTAATAACTGACACTATTTCTTTACTTCTTCAAACTCTGTATCAACTACATTCTCTTCGCCCTTTGGCTTCTCAGCAGTTGGGCCGGCACCACCCTTTCCAGCACCTGCCTGCTTATACATCGCCTCAGCTATCTTATGAGATGCCTTTGTAAGCCTGTCAATACCATCTCTTAGCTTGTCCGCATCGCCGCTGTCAAGAACTTTTTTGGCATCGGCTACAGCATCTTCAACAGCCTTTTTATCAGACTCCGGCAGTTTATCTCTATTCTCATTAACAGTCTTTTCAGTTGTGTATATTAGTGAGTCAAGCTGGTTCCTTGCCTCTATTTCCTGTTTCTTCCTTTTATCCTCCTCTGCGTGAGACTCTGCATCCCTCACCATCTTCTTTATCTCATCCTCTGTAAGTGTGCTTGAGCCTGTAATAGTAATCTGCTGCTGCTTGCCCGTGCCTAAGTCTTTTGCAGATACATTTGCAATACCATTTGCATCTATATCAAATGTAACCTCTATCTGAGGCATACCCCTCGGTGCAGGAGGGAGTCCAACAAGATGGAATTTTCCGAGTGTCCTGTTATCCCTTGACATCTCCCTCTCCCCCTGAAGGACATGGATCTCAACACTCGTCTGATTGTCTGCGGCAGTTGAAAATATCTCACTCTTTTTAGTCGGTATAGTAGTGTTTCTCTCAATTAGCCGTGTCATAACCCCGCCGAGGGTCTCTATTCCAAGTGAAAGCGGCGTAACATCAAGGAGAAGGATATCCTTTACCTCTCCTGCAAGGACTCCTGCCTGAACTGCCGCACCAAGTGCAACAACCTCATCAGGGTTTACACCCTTATGAGGCTCTTTGCCAAAGAACTGCCTCACCAAATCCTGAATCTTTGGAATCCTTGTGGAGCCCCCTACAAGCACCCCCTCATGAATCTTCTTTGGGTCAAGCCCTGCATCATCAAATGCCCTCTTACATGGACCAACACTCCTGTCTATCAAATCTGCCACCATCTGCTCAAACTTCGCTCTTGTAAGCTTCATACTCAGATGTTTTGGCCCGGATGCATCGGCAGTAATAAACGGAAGATTTATCTCTGTCTCCATTGTTGATGAAAGCTCTATCTTTGCCTTTTCTGCAGTCTCCCTCAACCTCTGGAGTGCCATTACATCCTTGCTCAAATCAATCCCCTGATCCTTCTTGAACTCAGCTATCATCCAGTCCATGATTCTTTTATCAAAGTCATCACCGCCAAGATGCGTATCACCATTCGTAGCCTTAACCTCTACTACATTGTCACCAACCTCAAGGACTGATATATCAAATGTCCCTCCGCCAAAGTCATAGACTGCAATCGTCTCATCCTTCTTTTTATCAAGGCCGTATGCAAGTGCCGATGCGGTAGGCTCATTAATTATCCTCTTCACCTCAAGTCCTGCAATCCTCCCTGCCTCTTTTGTTGCATGCCTCTGTGCATCATTAAAATATGCCGGCACTGTGATTACTGCCTCTGTAACCTTCTCGCCGAGATATGCCTCTGCAGAGGTCTTCAGCTTCTGAAGTATCTTGGCGGAAATCTCCTGAGGTGTATATTCTTTGTCCCTTACAAGAACCCTCGCATCGCCACCTGAACCCTTTACTATCTTATAAGGAACCCTCTTTGACTCCTCTGTAACCTCGTCATACCTTCTACCCATAAATCTCTTTATAGAGTAAATAGTATTTTCAGGGTTGGTGATAGCCTGCCTCTTTGCGACCTGACCAACTAAAATATCTCCATCCTTAGTAAAAGCCACTACTGATGGAGTAAGTCTGCTACCCTCTTCATTGATAATTACCTTTGGCTCATTCCCCTCCATTATCGCAACTACAGAGTTGGTGGTGCCAAGGTCTATCCCTATTATTTTACCCATTTTCCCTCCTGATTAGTTTGTAGGATTTATTTTCAATATCAATATAATATTTGATTATATTAATGTCAAGGTAGGGAATTTCAACGACTTACTATTTTCTAAATCCTTCTATAACTTCCTTCACGACCTTAATAACATATTTCACATCCAAAACACTCATCTTTGGATAAAGTGGGAGGGATATGACCCTGTCTGATGCATACTCAGCAACAGGAAACATCCCCCTCTCAAATCCCCCCCTTCCCCCCTTTGGTAAAGGGGGGCGTATGGGGGATTTATTTTGAAAATATGGCTGGAGGTGGAGTGTCCTGAAATGCACACCTACACCTACTCCATTATTCTGAATTTCGCTCATAATCTCATCCCTGTCGGCATTAAGTTCTTCAGTTTTAATAATTATTACATATAAATGATATGCATGTTTTATATTGCCTTTTACCTTCAGCGGCACTATTTCGGGGATATTTTCAAATGCCTCATTATACATATCTACATATTTCTTCCGTATCTTAAGAAAACCCTCAATCTTCTTAATCTGATGTATGCCAATGGCTGCCTGAATATCAAACATATTGTATTTGAAACCGGGATAAAATAGCTCCCAGTGCTGATAGCCCTCTTTACCATACCTCTTCCATGCATCCTTACTTATACCGTGAAGGCTGAGCATCCTCGCCTTTTCAGCCAATTCATCATTATTGGTAGTCAACATCCCACCCTCTCCTGTAGTTATATTCTTTGTTGCGTAAAAACTAAAGGATGTAAAATCGCCTATATTTCCAATCTTTTTCCCATTATACTCGGATTCAATTGCATGGGCTGCATCTTCAATCACAGATAGTTTATGCCTCCTTGCCATATCCATTATCCTATCCATCTCGCATGGATGTCCTGCAAAATGGACAGGCATTATAGCCTTTGTCCTTGTCGTTATCTTTTCCTCAATCTTACTAACATCAATATTAAGTGTATCCATCTTTACATCTACAAATACAGGGGTTGCCTTCTGGTGAATAATTACATTGGCTGTTGCTGGAAATGTTATAGGAGTAGTAATCACCTCATCACCCTCACCAATATTGAGGGCAGCAAGAGCGAGATGCAATCCGGCAGTACAGGAATTAAGTCCTATTGCATATTTACACCCTATATATTTTCTAAAATCCTCCTCAAATCTCTTTGTCCTTGGACCTGTAGTAATCCAGCCTGACTTGAGTGTATCAACTACCTCTTTTATCTCACCCTGCTGTATATATGATTGGTGAAATTGAACAGCTTTCTTATTTTTAGTTCTTTTTTTCTTTATATACACTCTCAATCTCCTTTACTGGAATCTCTACATACTCTGCCTTTACCTCAGGCAGGCTGAGATATCTGGTAGTATTGCCTGATATATGGGTAAAAATCTCAGGTCTAACCTTATTTTAAAAAAACCACTCTCCATTGACTTTCTCCCAGTAGTCTATAGATTTCATTTCTCTCTTTACAGGAACTCCCTTTGCTATTGGTAAAAATATGCTCATTATATGAATAGTATGAAATTTTGCATACCTTCCATCTTTATCAATAAAAGCCTTCTCTATTTTAATATCATGCAAAATAAAATGAAATTGTCGGGGTGGAATATAAACCAGCGGGTTTGGATTCTGCTCGGTGATAGATGAATAGTCAAGCTGAATGCTCCCACCAGATGATGTAAACTTATCCATACTTATTATTGTCTTATATTCAGGGTGCTGAAAGGAATATAATTTATCTAACTCATTAGAGACCCTTGCCTTTATATACTGTAATTCCTTTTGATAGATTACACTTAGGATTTTGAATTGAGGACTCTTTACTTCGGATTTTAAAGGTGTTTTACAAGAAAAAAGATACAAGAAGCAAGATGCAATAAGTAAGATACAAGAAGTAAGAAAGAAGAAGTTCTTTTCTGTCTTCTGTCTTCTGTCTTCTGTCTTCTGACTTTCATTCATTTCCCATACCTCCATATCTGATAAAAGCCCACTGTTTTTTCTACATGATACTTGTCAATTATAAAATTATACACCAGTGGTGCATAATTTGAAAATCGCCTCTCTTCTTTATTGTCTATAGCTATATCGGCATAGATTACAAATACAGGCATTCTCTTTTTCAATTGTTCAATTACTGCCATCTCCTCTTTTCCATTTTTAAGTGTGCCAGGAAGAATCCATTCGTAATATGTCGGATTCTTTCTGTCGGTCAAAAAATACCAGATTGAATTTAATGGTATTGCAAATATTGTATCTTCAGATTTTGTATTATTTTTTATATGCACTGTTATCTCCTTTATCCATGATGCCTCTACAGGGTCAGTATAAATATTCGCAGCCCTCTCTATTAAGAGAGGGGCATGGGTTTTTTTCATCTCTCCAATTGAGCCTGCATAAAAATCGCCATAAAAAACCATCTCATATAAAAACCACAATGGCAAAATCAAAATAATTGCATAAGAGAATCTCCTTTCACCTGTCCATTCTAACAATTTTATACGAAACAGATATAAGAGATAACTGCCCAGTATTAATGCAGGCGGAAGACACCTGATAAGATTGTCAAATCCTGTCCGCCATATGACGAGGTTATATGTATAAATACCAAAGAAGAGGATAACAGCAAGTGAAGTTCGGAGTTCGCCCTGAGCCTGTCGAAGGGTCGGAGTTCGGAGTAGAATAATAAAAATTAGAAGATAAATAATCAGGGGTATGTAAAAGAGTAGGACTGAAAAGATTTCATGGGTATTAAAATTTTTCCATAAATTTAATGAGAAGAGAGATGGAAATGGATTGCCCCATGAATTATAAATCTTGAATACATGAAAATATACATCATATAAAAAACTGTATATATCAATTCCTCTTAAATAGTAAAAGGTTAAAAATAGTGTGGTTAAAACTAAAGTGAAGATAAAATACTTAAATTCTCTGAATTTCCCTCTAAAAAGCATCATTGTCATTGACACAATCATAATACCCATACCTATTTCCAGCTTAAATAGTAAAGAGAGGATAACAGAGAGGGCAAGTACCACCCCTTTCATTCCCCGCTTCTGAATGGGGGGAGATGTAGGGATTAGATACCAACAGGTTACATATATACTAAATATTGTGAATATAGGATAGAACCTATTATAGTAAACGGCAGGAGATACAAGAAATAGGATAGATGGTATTATAGCTAAAAAGGATGCAGGGATTACTCTCAGAGAGATTGAATAAAGCATCGCAACTGCCACAGCTGTCATGACTGCTACAGCAATTCTGATAACTGAAATATTTATCCCGAATATTTTAAACAGAGCAGCACCGAGGAGATAGCGTCCAGGGGGATAGCCGTTAAAGTCTGTATAAACTGATTCCCCTTCTAAAGTCCTTAAGGAGCCATTTAATAATACCCCCTCGTCCCAGAGGTTTATACCATAATTCTGAAATATGAAAAGATAGAGAAAAGAGAAAAGAAAGATGGAAAGATATATGGCTGGAGAGTATTTTCTCATTTTAAAGCAAGCCTAAAGGCTTGCCCTACTTAAAATCCCTTTTATATCAGCTACAAATTTTTCGTTCTTGTCTAATTCTATTGCCTTTTCAAGATTTTGTTTTGCCAATGCCTTATTGCCTAAACCTTTATAAGCCATTCCTATATGATAATACTCCTGTGCAAGATGCCTGGTTTCATTAGCTGGTGTTACATTAATTGCCTCCTTGAGATATTCTAAAGATTCTTTATATTTGCCCTTTTTATAATTTACCCATCCAAGCCCATCAAGGAAGTAAAATCTTTTATTTTCTTCTTTATTCACCTTCTGCCCATTTGTAAACATATCAATTGCCTTATCCAAGCCACCCTTATCAATTAAGATAAATCCCAGACTGGCATAGGCAGAGGCAAAATTCGGATCATTTTTTATTATAGATTCTAATTCTGTTATCGCATTATCTATCTGTCCTTTTGAATTCAGAGAATTTGCAATCTCATATTTTGCCATAGAAAATCTTGGGAATATATTTACTGCATTCTGCCATTCTTTTACAGCACTATCCATATCTCCTTTGTCTCTATGGATATTTCCTATAATATAATGAGAAAATGAATCCGCAGGATTTAACTCTATTGCCTTTTTAAGTTCATGCAGTGCATTTTCATATTCCTTTTTCTCATAATGAATTAAGCCGATATTATAATGAGGCATATAATAAGAAGGATATACCTCAATCGCCCTTTTAAAACTCCTCATCGCCTCCTCATAATTCCCCAAGTCTCTATAATAATTACCAATATTATTAAGTGCAATGGCATTATCAGGTTTTATCTTTAATATCTTTTGCCATAATTCCACCGCTTTATCTTTCTCCCCGCCTGTATATAATGCAGTTGACATATTATTTATTGAAGGGATATTTTCAGGCTCTAATTCTACTGCTTTTTTCCACTCATCCACTGCCTTATCTGTCTTCCCCATCTGAAAATATTCATTCCCCATATTAAAATGAATACTTGCCTCCTCCTTTTTAGTGAGTATTTCCTTTCTTCCCCCCTGACATGATGGAAATATAAAGATTAAAATAATAAATGGAATAGTGAGATAATAATTTTTCATAGCTTAATACCTGCTCAGTGTAAAAAAAAAGCAGCCCGATTTTTCGGGCTGCTTTTAGACAAACTAACAAAAACTTAATTTAGAATGTGCCTAAATCAACTGTAAATCCTGCTGGACTTGTTCCACCGTAAACTGCTACCCATCCCCTATGCTCAGTAGCACCTGAAGTTCCTATATTTATTGAACCATGACCAAATCTTGCTGCTGTTGAACTATAGGCAGCACCTGTGCTCCATATATTTGTTCCATTGGTTCCGCCAATCTGTGCGGTATCAACCTGCAATGAACGACCAGGATAAGATAAAAATGTAGCTGTTGCAAATGTTGCACCCGCTGTCATCGCTGCGGTACCAGATGTGGGCTGTATAGTATAGCCAGCTGAAGTATCTGTTGAGGTAAGGGTTATAGTAATTGCTGCACCTGTTGAAGTATAGTTTCCCTGTGCAGCTTGTCCATTGCTAGCTACCACACTTATAAGTGTGCTAACATTACCACCATTCTGCCAGAATGGAATAGTTGTTATTTGAGCTGCAAATGCTGGAATACTCATTGTAAAAACACACGCTAAAGTTAACAGAACTGCTAATATCTTTTTCATAATTTCCTCCTAAATAACTATTAAAAAGCAACCTTAAAAAACAGCACTAATCTTCTTCTTCAAATTCTCCCTCTTTCAACACCTCCTTTCTATTTATGATTTTCTCGTTTGCTATTTTACAATCGGATTAAATATAACCCATCATATTAAACTTGTCAAGAAAAATTTGATTTCAAATTCCCCTTTCCAAATTGCTATAGTGTTACCTCTATTTAGTGTTAAAATATACACCAATTATTTCTTTTGTCAAGGGAAAAATTAAATAATTATTTAATATTATTTTCGGCATTATTATTGTAAACTTTAAATAAATATTTGGGAGGGTTCTTGAATCTGCCTAAAAAGACACTTTACATCTCCATAATCATATCCTTAATAATAGGAATATATTTTAATACCTTTAAAAACACCTTCCAGTTTGACGATATAATCCATATATTAAATAATGAAAAAATAAGGCATCTTTCCAATCTACCCGAAATGCTAACGGGGTTATTTAGCCGACCTCTGTTATTCGCTTCTTTTAGCATTAATTATTATATCAGCGGCTCATCAACAGTCAGCTATCACGCCGTCAATATCCTGCTTCATATAGGTGTAAGTATTCTTATCTATTTTATTCTTCTAAACACAGTCAAGATGTACGAAAAATTTATTTCTCACCATATCCCCTTCTTATCAGCCCTTATCTTTGCCCTTCATCCGGTCAATACTGAATCTGTAACATATATAATAAGCCGTTCTTCAATCCTATCCACTTTTTTCTATTTATTATCCCTCCTGATGTTTATAAAGGCAAATGAAAAAAGGGGCAAGGGGCAAGAGGTAAGATGTAAGAAATCTGGCTTCTGGCTTCTGGCTTCTGGCTTCTGCTTCATCTTTGCACTTGGCTCTAAAGAAGATGCTGTTACCCTTCCGATAATGGCGCTCTTTTACTTCCTGTTCTTCCTTTCTAACAAAAATATGGTTCTAAGCCCGATTAGAAATCATCTGAAAATCATTTTACTATTTATCATCATAGTATCAATCTATCCCTTAATAAGATACCTTAAATTAGGCGCAATCGGGTCAGAAGAGGCATCTGGCATTTATACACATTTTACATACCTGCTTACTGAATTTAATGTTATTATTTTCTATTACTTAAAACTCCTCTTTCTCCCAATAAACCTTAATGTTGACCCTGATATAAGACCAATAATTTCTATTTTTAATCTCTCAACTCTAACCTCATTATTAGTTATTTCTTTAATGCTAATATCATCCTTTAAATTCTTTAAAAGAGACCCTTTAATATCTTTCTCAATTTTATGGTTTTTTGTAACTTTAGCACCGACATCCAGCATCTTTCCTTTATTAGACCCTGCCGCTGAACATAGGGCATATCTATCTACAGTAGGATTTTCTATACTTTTAGCCCGGTTGATATTAAAAATACGGATTAAGAATATATATATAGTTCCATGCCTTTTGGTGATAATTCTCCTATCATTTTCCTTATGCACTATAAAAAGAAATTTTGTCTGGAAAGAGAGGGTATCCCTCTGGGAGGATGCTGTCCGTAAATCTCCATCAAAGGCAAGAACTCATGATGCCTTAGGGCTTGCCTATAATGAGGAAAGAGGATTAATAGATGAAGCCATCAGACAATACAGGATCGCCCTTGGTATAAAGCCATTATATTTTGATGCACTAAATAATCTTGGGATTGCACTTGATATGAAAGGTGATTTAGACGGTGCCCTGCAAAAATATGAATTTGCACTTTTGATGAAACCAAATTCGCCTGAATTGCATAACAATATAGCAATTATACACGCCAAAAGGGGAGAGATGGATAAGGCAGTAGAAGAGTTTAAAAAGGCGGTGGATTTAGCCCCGAGTTACATAAAGGCGAGGAGAAACCTTGAAATGATTTTAAAAGGTATGCCCAACTTTGAAGGCTCAACTTCAGTTGACAGCTACCGATAAATTCTATAGGATAATTATATGACAGAAAGAAAGATAAAAAATATTCTATTGATGTTTCCCGGATGCACCATATTTGAGGGGAAGGAGACAAAGAGGGCAACACCTCCGATGGGGCTGGCATATCTGGCAGGCGTCCTGCGAGAAAAATATAATGTAAAAATTATTGATGTAATTGTTGAAGGGTTTGAAAACGAAGAGAAGATTGAAGAGGGGAGGATGAGATATGGGATGTCCTATGAAGGCATAAAGAGGGCTGTCTCTGACTTCTCACCTGATGTTATTGGTATATCAGCACTCTTCTCGTCCCAGAGTGAAGAGGCTTATCTGATATGCAGGGCTGTCAAAGAGGTGGATAAAGAGATAATCGTAGTAATGGGTGGTGCCCATGCAACTGTAATGCCCTATGATGTGCTTAAAAGACCTTATGTTGACTATATAATACTTGGAGAGGGGGAGAAGAGTTTTCCCGAATTGTTAGGGAGGATAGAAAAAGGAAATGATATAACGAATATTGATGGTCTTGGGTATCGGATAAACGGCGATATAAAGATAAATCCAAAGACAGGCTATATTAAAAATTTAGATGAACTCCCCTTTCCTGCAAGGGAATTATTGAATGTTAAAAAATATACACATATAAACTCTCCCCATGGGAAACAGATAGACATCTCACGTCTCCCTTTTACTCCTGTTGTAACATCAAGGGGGTGTCCTGCAAGCTGTACAACCTGCTATGTGTCATCTATATGGGGTAAGAGGAATTACAGATTCAGGTCTGCTGAGAATGTCTTAAAAGAATTTGAGCTTATTGCTGAAAAGGGATACAAGGAATTCTATTTTGATGATGACAACTTCTCCTTTAACAGAGAGAGGGCAATGAAAATCTTTAATGGCATGATAGAGAGAAAATTTGACTTTACATGGTCTACACCGAACGGCACATTTGTCAATTCATTAGATGATGAGATGCTTACAAAGATGAGACAAAGCGGGTGTTATCATATAACCTTTGCAATTGAATCCGGAAATCAGGAGATACTCACAAAGGTTATGAAGAAGCCGATAAATTTAAAAAGGCTCCCAAGACTCGTAAAAAAGACAAAAGAGTTGGGGATGAGGAGTATGGGATTTTTTATGATTGGTTTTCCGGGCGAGACAAAAGAACAGGTACAAAATACTGTAAATTATGCAAAAGAACTGGTCAGTATAGGGCTTGACTATGCCACCTTTTATATTGTAACCCCCCTGCCGGGGACTGAACTCTATAAGATGTGTAAAGAGAAGGGGTATATAAATGAAGATGCGGATATGACAAAGTATATGTTTGCAAGGGGAGTCATCAGAACAGGGGAATTTACACCTGAATATTTAGAGAGGATGAGATTTGAAGCCTGGAGAACAGTCAATTTCTAATAAAGATATAATTGATATCTCAGTTGTCATACCCCTCTTAAACGAAGAGAGAAATGTTGAGAGATTGAGCCACTCGCTCATTGAAGTCCTTGATAAAGAGGGAAAAAGATTTGATATAATATATATTGATGACGGGAGCACAGATAAGACCCTCCAATTGCTAAGAGACCTCCATAATAAATACAATTTCATAAAGATTATAAAACTTGCAAAGAACTTCGGGCAGCAGAAGGCAGCATCCGCTGGTATAAAACATGCCAAAGGTAGGGTTATAATTACTATGGATGGCGACCTCCAATATAACCCTGAAGAGATACCAAAATTTTTAAAAAAGATAGATGAAGGATATGACGCAGTCATAGGCTATAGAAAGGTAAGGGAGGGTGGATTGTTAAAGAGGAGACTCCCGTCCCGTATAGCCAATATTATCATTTCATTCCTATCAGGGGTTCACCTTAAAGATTTTGGATGCCCTTTCAGGGCATTTAAAAGAGAGTTAAAGGAGAATATTGAGAATTATGGCGAGGCCGGGAAGGGGAGCAGTGCCTTTTTCGTATTCTGGAGGGCGTCAAAAATAGCAGAGATTGAGATAGATAATTCAAAGCGGCAATCAGGAAGGACGAGTTACAGATTCTCAAGCCTCCTCATGCTGTTGTTAGACTTCATAATAATCTTTTCTATAAGACCTCTCCAGATATCCCTGCTTATCCTAATGGGTTCAATCTCTGTATTTTTAAGTGGATTACTTTTACTGTCCTGCCTCTTAAAGTTTTTGCCAATAAACACAATGTATTTAATCCTTTCAGTCCTGCTTTTTTTTACCGGAATAGAACTCATCACCCTTGGCATTATAAATGAGAGAATTTCAAGAATAACAAGCAGGGTGCAGCAGAGACCTTATTACATAGTAGAAGAAATTATTGAATAGGGTTATAGAACTATGAATGCATCTTCTGCCCATATACTTAAAAGAAGGTCAGAGTGGGATTATAATGCAAATAAATATCCTGACCTGTGCGGTATGGTGGGGAGGCCAATTACAAACCTTGAGTTTTCACTTCTAATTCAGGATATTAAAAAAAAACTTAAGGTAGATTCGGCTATAAAGGGAGAAAGATTTTTGGATGTAGGATGCGGCAACAGTTTTCTCCTTTCAAAAATAAAAAACGGGATGACTTCATTTGGCATTGACTTCTCATTACCCATGATTAAAAAATCACTTGAGGTAATTTCTGATGGTGGATTTGCTGTAGGAGAGGTAAATAAACTTCCTTTTGATAATAATATCTTTGGCAGGGTCTTATGCTATAGCGTATTTCATTACTTCCCTGATGAAGAATATGCCGTAAAAACTATTACTGAAATGATACGGGTCTGTAAAAAGGGCGGTTATATAATGATAGGCGATATACCAAGTTTAAAAAATAAAAAGATGCTTTCAGAAAAGGAATTAAACTCATATAGCCGTCAAGATCGTCCAGGTATTCATAGAATAGATGAATGGTTGTTTTACGATTTAGAAACACTATCAAAGATAATTGAAGATTTAAAATGCACACCACAGATATTGCCCCAGCCTAAGGAGCTTAAAACCTCCCATTACAGATTTGATATCGTTGCAAAAAAAAATGAATGAAAATAAATTAATCAATCGTCTGAGTAAATACATAGACTCAGATTATCTATTTCTTACCCCTTCAGGCACAGATGCCATTATAAAATCATTGCGCATTTTAACTTTACCATCTGATGCAGAAGTTATAGTACCGTCTTTCTGCTGTAGGGCAGTGGCAGATGCTGTTATAAAGTGCAGGCTTAAACCGGTATTCTCTGATGTATCTATCAATAACTATAATATCAGTGTTGCAGATATAGAAAAGGTATTAACACAAAAGACAGCGGCTGTAATTGTAGTCCATCTCTTCGGTCAGCCTGCAACAATTGATGAGATAATTGACTATGCAAAACGAAAATCCATATTTGTAATTGAGGATGCTGCACAGGCATTTGGAGGGGTATATAAAAATGGTGCAAAACTGGGAACATTAGGGGATATCGGAATTTTTAGTTTCGGTTATGAAAAGATAATAGATGCAGGCGGTGGGGGTGCAATCTTAACTAATAGAAATGATTTTGCAGTAGAATTTAAAAAGCAGGTAACAGGATACAAAAATCACAAGCAATGGACGGAGAGGCTTGACTTTCTTATGAATAGCATAGATGATAATCTCTCTATAAGAAGAGAGAATGCCATATTATATAAGAAACACCTCAATATAAATCTTATTACACACCCTGAATACTTAAACGGCTTAGGGACATTCTTCCGCTATAGCTGTGCCTTGAATTATGATTGCCGTTCAAAATTAATAGAGGAACTCAAAAGAGATGGAGAGCTTGCAACTACCCTTTATTCACAGCCTCTACATGCCATCTATGGCAATCCGGATGGAAATTTTAAAAACACTGATTCCATAGCTTCAAGGATAATAAATATGTTCGTCAGGTCTCCATATACAGGAGAGTATATTATAAAAATTACTGATAAGATTAAAAAGACTTTAGAAAGTATAAATGAATAATATGGCTATAACAGTTGTAATACTTCAACCCGGTTATCTCCCGTGGCTTGGCTTCTTTGACCAGATGTATAAAAGCGACATATTTGTTATCCTTGACGATGCCCAATATGACAAACATAGCTGGCGGAACAGAAATAGGATTAAGACATCACAGGGTGCCCAATGGTTAACAGTCCCGGTTCTCATCTCAGGAAAAAACAAACCGATTACAAAAGATGTCCTTATTGACAATAGAACATCATGGCAAAAAAAACACCTGAAAAGCATAGAGCAGAACTATAAAAAATCACAATTTTTTAAATATTATTTTAATATATTTGAGGAGGTCTTATCAAAAGAATGGAAATATCTAATAGATTTAGATATGGAATTTATCTATAGACTAAATGCTATCATTGGATTGAATAGAAAGATTATTTTTGCCTCTGACTTAAATATAAAGACAGACAAGACAGAGAGGCTTATTAATATATGCTCACTGCTTGGTACATCCAAATATCTGACAGGAGATGCTGCTAAAGATTATATTAACAAGGGTGAGTTTGTTAAACACAATATACAGTTAGAATTTCATAATTATAGCCATCCGACCTACAAACAATTATATGGTGAATTTATACCTTTTTTGTCCATAATAGATTTACTATTTAATTGTGGTGGAGAAAGTCTTGAAATTTTGACAGGAAAAAATAAGGTTACATCTTCATCTGGCTAATTAACATCTCTGTGTTTTTAGCCCTTTCCTTATTTGAGTCATATTTGATGCTCATTCTTAAATTATAAGCTGCCTTATCAGGAAAACCATTTCTTCTGTATAGTTCTCCAAGAAACAGATAAGATTCAGGATTATTTGGCTCAATACTTATAGCCCTTTCAAACTCATTTATCGCATCGTTTATAAGCCCCCTTTTTTCATATATGAGCCCAATATTATAGTATGCCTTTAAATAATCAGGTTTAAGGCTTAAGGCTGTCCTTAACTCTTTTACTGCCTCGTCAAACATACCCCTTTCAACAAGGATAGTTGCCATATTATTATAAAACATCACATTTTTAGGATTCAGTTTTATCCCTTCCTTAATAGATTCTTCCGCCTTTTTAAAATCGCCAAGTTTTATGTATGCGTTTGACAATTCCAGATAGGCATCTACATGCTCATCAATCTTCTCAGGCTTTAAACTTAATACAATTCCCATCTCATCTATAATATTCTTATATATTTCCAGCTCCTTATACATCTTTCCAAGCATAAGATGGGAGCCGAGATGATTTGGGAGTATCTTTACAGACCTTTTAAACTCAATGAGCGCCTTTTCAAATTGCTTGTTCTGGGCATACTCAATTCCAAGATTATAATAGACCCTTGCCTTATAGGGAGATTTCTTAACAGCATCCTGCCACAGTCTTACAGAATCACCCCATGCAATATTCCGTTTTATAGTGCCAACAGAAAACAGGATTATTATGGTAATTAAGATACCCTTTCTGATATTACCCTCATTAACTTTACTTATAATGCCCGCATAGAAGATGGAGAATCCTACTGCTGGAAGGTACAGCCTGTGCTCTGCTGCGAAATCGAGGAGTGGTACAATACTTGATGTTGGTATCAGTGTGATTAGAAACCAGAGTATTGAAAAGGATGTAAGCTTGGAGGCTTGGTAAAGCCTGTAAGAAAGATATAGAAAAAAGAGAATTAAAATAATAGAAGTAATAACTGCAGGTTTAAATAATGAAGTTGACATCGGTATATCTGGGTCTACATTAAGATTTATTGGTAATAACAGCAGTTTTAAATAATAAAATGTTATAACATTAAGCTCGGTTAAGAAGTAATACCACGGGGTGATATACTCCTGAATATTTTTCGGTATAGTCGTAAGCGTACTCCAGCCAAAAATATAAAATCTGTACACTAAATAAACTGTTAAAAGTGACATAGGAATTGATATATATACCCTATACTGCACTATAAAGTCTTTAATCCCTTTTCCACTGTAAGAAAAATAAAATAGGTAGAGTAATATTATGATAGGCAATGTCACTGCATCTTCCTTTGTCCCTAAAGCAAGAATATAAGAGGCGATTGAAGAGAGGTAAAATAATGTCCTCTTAAGTGTTACATGCATCTCTGCATACATCGTATGCCCTCTGATAAATAAAAGCAAAGAGAGGAGATAGAAGAAAGTCGCCAGTATGGATGACCTGCTGATTATATATGTAACCGACTCTGTATTTATTGGATGTATGGAAAAAATAAGGGCTGACAGGAGCGGGAGATTTTTTAAAGAAAAAGGATTTTGTGATTTATCCTGTTGAAGTATTAAAGCTGTTAGTGAATAAATAAGGATAACTACTGCTATATGCAGCAGGAGGTTTAATATATGATATCCAATTACATTATACTCTCCTATAAAATAGTTGAGATAAAAGGATAAAAAGAGAACATAGCGGGATAAATATTGATTTTTTGTAACACTATCCCATGATTTTATATTTTCATTTGCAACAATGGCCCCTTCATCATCAAAATGAAAAGGGCTTTGAAATGTATTAAAATATACAGATAGCGATAAGATTATTATGATAAAAATATTGGAATAATATTTGATTTTCATATCCATGATAGTTATAATCATTGTTAATTTACCATATATTTAATTTATCGGCAATTTTTACGATTAAGAATGAAGACAATATTAATTACAGGCGGTGCTGGTTTTATAGGAAGCAATTTTGTTAAGTTTATCTACAATAAATATCCTGATTACAGGATAATAGTGCTGGATGCCCTTACTTATGCAGGAAATACGGACAACTTCCTTGATTCAATGAAAGACAATTCCCGTTTTGTCTTTTGGTACGGAAATGTTAGAAACGGGGAACTTATTGACGAATTGGTATCCCAGTCAGATGTGGTCATCCATTTTGCTGCAGAATCCCATGTAGCAAGGTCTATATTTGATAACATGATATTCTATGAAACGGATGTCATCGGCACTCAGGTGGTGGCAAATGCAGTTTTGAAATACAACGGGAAGATTGAGAGATTCATTCATATCTCATCATCAGAGGTTTATGGAACTGCCCTCAGTGAACCAATGAATGAAGACCATCCCCTGAATCCAAAAACCCCCTATGCAAGTGCAAAGGCAGGGGCAGACAGGCTTGTTTACTCTTACTGGGCTACCTATGAGATACCTGCAATTATAATAAGGCCATTCAACAATTACGGGCCACACCAGCACCTAGAAAAGGTAATACCAAGATTTATCACAAGTGCAATATTGAATGAACCGCTCACTGTTCATGGAGATGGGAAGAGTGAGAGGGACTGGGTATTTGTAGAGGATTGCTGTGATGCTGTAGATAAGGCACTCCATTGTGACCTGAATAAGGTTACGGGTGAAGTAATAAATATAGGAACTGGGAGGAGTATTGACGTAATAACAATTGCCCGCATGGTCCTAAAAATAATGAATAAGCCTGAGTCACTTATAAAATTTATAAGCGAGAGACCCGGACAGGTGGATAAACATATATCTTCAAAAGAAAAGGCGTCAGAATTCTTAAAGTGGAGCCCTGCAATAGACTTTGAAACTGGTCTAAGAAAGACAATAGAGTGGTATAAGAATAATGAAATGTGGTGGAGAAAGCTCCTCTGGATGAGGTCTATCCCTATTGTTATGAAGGATGGGAAGAGAGAACTATATTAAAGTAGGCAGTAGACAAAGTAGACATTTTTTTTTACTGCTTACTCCTTACTGCTTACTGTATCATGAGAGTCATTTCAGGTTCATTCAAAGGAAGGAGATTAACTGCCCCTAAGGGACTAACTATCCGTCCTACACCCGACAAGGTAAAAGGTGCAATCTTTAATGTACTTGGAGATAGAATTATTGAATCATCATTCTTAGACCTCTTTGCAGGGACCGGAGCCATTGGAATAGAGGCTCTAAGCAGGGGGGCAAAGGGAGTAGTTTTTGTTGATAATAATATAAAGGCAATAAACATTATTAAAGAAAATTTACAAAAGTGTGAATTTGAAAACTCTGAACTCCATGTTATAAAAGCTGATGTGATAGAATTTATTAAAAAGACAGACCATCAATTTGACATTATATTCCTTGACCCGCCATATAAATCTGATCTGGGTGAAAATGCATTATTAGAAATATCCAAGTTTAATATTCTAAAAGATGATGGAGAGATAATCTGGGAGCACTACTATAAAAAAATTACGAATTACGAATTACAAATTACGAATTTAAAACTAAAAAGAACTAATCGTTACGGTGATACTGCGCTTTCTTTCTTCTGCCATAATTAACCACCGATAAAGAACCTGTTATATACTTCTCTCACATTTTCAGTACAGGTTTCAAAATCTTTATACAATTTATCCCCAGAATTCCCTCCATTATCTTTATAACCAAGCCTCCTCGCCAATAATGAAAGCTCATCCCCTGACTCAGGGATAACAGCCAATGGGCGGTCATGTTCTATTCTGATCCTGTTCTCAATCCTCCTTAAAAATATATAACCGGCTGAAAGTATTCTGTACTCCTCCTCTGTGATAAATTTTCTTTCGTATAAGATTTTCAAGGCATCCAGACTCCCTGTCTTTCGCAGTTCTGTAAATCTACTGCCGTTTTTAAGCTGTAACAACTGGACAATAAATTCAATATCTATTATCCCGCCCCTTCCCAACTTTATATTCCTCTTTGTCTCCCCCCCTTTTACCAGCTCAAGCTCCATCCTCTTTCTCATCCTGTCAATCTCCTCAACCATATTCTGCTCAACGGGGGTCTCATATACAAATTTATGAATTATGTTTATCAGATTCATGCCAAGTTTTTCATCCCCTGCAATGAATCTTGCCTTTATAAGTGCCTGCCTCTCCCATATCTCCCCCCTTTTCCGGTAATAATCCTCATACCCCTTTATGGGTATAATCAGGGCACCCTTTTCTCCATCCGGGCGGAGTCTCGTATCAACCCTGTAGGCAAAACCGAATCTCGTTACCCCTCCTATGGCAAATATTAATTTTTCACACAGCCTGGAGAAAAAAGTTTGATTGCTGATTTTTTCTCTTGACTCCCGGCTCCCTGTTGTCTCTCCATCATCTGAATAGGCAAACACTATATCTAAATCTGACCCGAAATTTAATTCCCTCCCTCCGAGCTTGCCAAGCCCTATCACTGCGAACTGGCTCATCTCCCCATTCCGATCTTTCATAGGGGTTCCATACCTGCTTATGAGTTCATCCTCTGTCAGCTTAAGAGAAAATTCCACATAGACATCCGCCAGATTTGAAAGCTCTGAGCTAATTCCACTAAATTCAGCTATTCCCAAAATATCCCTCAGCCCTATCCTGAGTTCCTCTCCCCTTTTAAACTTACAGAGTTCATCCAGTGACTTCTCATAAGAATCAGCTGACTTTAAAATCCTCTCCATCTCCTCTCTTAAACTCTTCTTTGTCTTTTCTTTATAAACACCTTCAGCACTTAAAAGGGAATCTGCCAATTCGGGCTGCTGGATAAGTATATTTGATAGAAACTGGCTTGTCCCGAAGAGGGAACAGAGACTCCTGACAGCCGCTTCACTCTTAGATAGGACAGAATAGATGCCCTCCCTCACCCTTCCCGCATCAACAAATTTTTCAAAATTATTGATTGAGAGGTCAGGGTCAGGCAGTTTTTTACACTCCTTTAAAAGAGAAGGCAGCATCTGATTAAAATACCTTTTACTCCTGATAGTGGGGTGGGCAAATGCCCCCCCGTCTCTCATTAAAATCAAGTTTCTGCGGGTCATCTCGGGCGATTTAAACCCTATCTCCTTCAGTGTGGCAATTGATGAGACTGTATCATCTATATCTATCTGCCACTGCAGTTCACCCTCCATCACCTCGGTAACATCATATATCTCTGCGGAAAAGAGGTTATCGTATATTTCCCTGACATTTTTTGTGTGATAGTCATACAGGGACATCAATTGGGATTCGGGATTTTTAAGTTCTGACTTCTGCGACCCATCCACTGCGACCCTCTCCATCTTTCTATATAATATCAGTTGTTCTACAGGCTCATCAGGAATATCATGTGTCTGTCTTCCGCTAAAAAGCTGAATCCTGTTCTCCAAATCCCTTAAAAACAGATAGGCATTTGAGAGGCTGAAATACTCGGCGTATGAGAGAAGCCCCTTTTCTGATATTCTATGCAGTCCCCTCATTGAGTTTCTCTCCCTGAACCACTTCTCCTTACCGCCATATATCAACTGAAAAGACTGGACAATAAATTCAATCTCCCGTATCCCGCCGTATCCAAGCTTCACATTGCTTCTCCCGCTCCCTTTCTGTTCAAGGCTCTTATTAATCTTTTCTTTCATCTCCTTTATCTCTCTCAGGGCTGAGAAATCAAGATATTTACGAAATATAAATGGCTTTACCATTTCAACAAATTTCCTGCCAAGGGCAATGCTTCCCGCCGCAGGACGGCACTTTAAAAGTGCCTGCCTCTCCCATGTTTCTCCCCATGACTCATAATATATCTCCGCACTTCTCAGGGAATTTGTTATATCCCCGCTCTTCCCCTCAGGCCTCAGATCAAGGTCTATACGGAAGGCATACCCCTCATCAGTTATCTCAGAGACAATCTTTGTAACCATTCTTGATAATTGAACAAAATACTCATGGTTTGTTATCTGGTTTTCTATCCGCCCCCCCCCATCCCCCCCTTGCAAAGGGGGGGATAAATGGGGGGGCTCAATACCGCTCGTCATCCCCTTATCAGATGAATATATATATAAGAGGTCAATGTCTGAACTAAAATTTAACTCCCTTCCCCCATGCTTTCCCATACCGAGGATTACAAACTCACATCTCTTCTTTAAACCATCCATCTCATCCTCAAAATATGGAATTCCATACTTCCTCTCCAACTCGGAATGGCAATATTCATAAGCCTTTTGAAGGCAGATGTCTGCAACATTTGAGAGGTCCTCTATAGTTTCAATCGTATCAGCCTCTTTCATCAGGTCTCTCAAACCTATCCTCAAGAATTCCATGTTTCTGAATCTGCGGAGTGAATTTGCCTTTTCTTTATACCTGAGAGATGGATTCGCTCCGCTCACCAAAGGCTTTGAGAACATATATGAAAGGTCGTTATACATTTCATCTTTAAATCGGGATTTTTTTAGTATTTCCGTATTTATAAGCCATGACGCATAGGACGGGGTTTTGATTAAGATATCGGTCAAATACTGGCTTCCTGAGAAAAGGAACGAAAGAATTCTCAGATTCTTTTCTGCATCTGAAAGGATTATCTTGAATAGATTGGCATCTTCAATGGCAGCAAAAAATCTCTCATAATTATTAAGCGCCCTGTCAGGGTCAAAGGAATTTGCCGACACCTCAACAATTATAGATATAATTTCATCCGACTTCTGGCTTCTTAGGATGTCATTAATTGTCTTAAGGTTCTGTTCTGCCTTATCGGGATTTAAAAATCCTCTCTGAGATAAATTTATAGCCATAAAAATTAATGGATTACTTTTAAAATAAAAAAGCCCACTCTCATTTTAACACAATGAGAGTGGGCTTCTAAAGATGATTTCAAATCTGAAATTTGAAATTTGAAATTTTGTTTTTAATACATTCCTCCCATACCGCCCATACCACCCATCCCGCCTCCCGGAGGCATTGGAGGTGTCTTCTCCTCTTCAGGTATATCGGTAACAACAGCCTCAGTTGTAAGCATCAGTGATGATATGCTTGCTGCATTCTGCAGTGCTGAACGGGTCACCTTTGCAGGGTCAATTATGCCGGAGGCAATCATGTCTACATACTCTTCTGAATTGGCATCAAAGCCAAAATTTGTCTTTCCGTCTTTAACCTTCTGGACGACGATAGATCCCTCTGCACCTGCATTATTTGAAATCTGCCTTAAAGGCTCCTCTAATGCCCTCTTTATAATATTAACCCCAATCCTCTGGTCTCCCTCAAGCTTAAGTTTATCAAGTGTCGGTATCGCCCTGATAAATGTAACACCGCCTC
The DNA here is from genome assembly GCA_016194325.1 of Nitrospinota bacterium. Classification (GTDB taxonomy): domain Bacteria; phylum Nitrospinota; class Nitrospinia; order UBA9942; family UBA9942; genus UBA9942. The sequence goes on from JACQBS010000146.1 coordinate 28,690, forward strand.
CGGGGACTATCCCTTCTTCAACAGCAGCCCTTGTTGCATGAAGTGCATCCTCAACCCTTGCCTTCTTCTCCTTCATCTCGGTTTCAGTGGCTGCACCTACCTTGATTATAGCAACACCGCCGACTATCTTGGCAAGCCTCTCCTGAAGTTTTTCTTTATCGTAATCGGATGTTGTCTCCTCAATCTGTGCCCTTATCTGCTTTACCCTTCCCTCTATCTCGGACTGCTTGCCCTTACCTTCAACAACGGTTGTATTGTCTTTATCAATAGTTACCCTCTTTGCCCTTCCCAAATCCTTTACTGTAACACTCTCCAGCTTTATACCAAGCTCTTCAGATATCATGTTACCGCCGGTCAGGATGGCAATGTCTTTAAGCATCTCTTTTCTCCTGTCGCCAAAGCCGGGTGACTTAACAGCGGCACAGGAGAATGTCCCTCTCAATTTATTTACAACGAGGGTTGCCAGCGCCTCACCTTCCACATCTTCAGCAATAATCAATAAAGGCTTCCCCATCCTTGCAATCTGCTCTAACAGAGGCAGGATGTCCTTCATGTTGCTTATCTTCTTCTCGTAGATAAGAATATAAGGGTCTTCAAGGACTGTCTCCATCCTTTCAGCATCGGTTACAAAATATGGGGATAGATACCCCCTGTCAAACTGGAGACCCTCTACTATATCAAGTGAGGTATCCATACTCTTCGCCTCTTCAACTGTAATGACACCATCCTTTCCTACCTTATCCATTGCCTCGGCAATCAAATCACCGATTGTCTTATCATTATTGGCAGAGATTGTTCCGACCTGAGATATCTCTTTTTTATTCTTTGTTGGATTGGAGAGTTTCCTTATCTCTTCTATTACCACATCAACTGCCTTTTCAATCCCCCTCTTTATCTCCATGGGATTTGCACCTGCGGCAACATTCTTCATCCCCTCTCTGTATATAGCCTGTGCAAGGACTGTAGCAGTTGTAGTTCCATCACCAGCAACATCGCTTGTCTTGCTTGCAACCTCATTTACCATCCTCGCACCCATATTCTCAAACGGGTCTTCAAGCTCAATCTCCTTTGCAACTGTAACTCCGTCCTTTGTAATTGTAGGTGAGCCGAATTTCTTGTCAATGACCACATTTCTGCCCTTTGGGCCAAGGGTCACCTTTACTACATTGGCAAGCTTGTCAACACCAATCAGAATCTTTGACCTTGCCTCTTCACTGTATAAAAGCTGTTTTGCCATTTTCTCCTCCTATGAAAATACAGGTTTAGGTTTAGGACAAGGTTAAGAAATACTTAACCTTAACCTCAGCCTTAACCTTTTAGTTTAGCTTATAATTCCGAGGATATCTTCCTCTTTCATCAAGATATGCTCTTCACCTTCAATCTTTATCTCGGTTCCTCCATACTTACTGTATATCACCTTATCCCCTTTTTTAACTTCCAGAGGCTGAACCTTCCCATCTTCCAGAACCCTGCCGTTGCCAACTGCAATAACCTCCCCCTCATTCGGCTTTTCCTTTGCCGTATCCGGAATAATAATCCCGCCCTTCACAACTTCCTTTTCTGTTAATGGTTTTACCAATACCCTGTCTCTTAATGGCCTGACTTTCATCTATATACCTCCTTTTTATAAATAAATTAAACAGACTTTATGCCTGTTTTTAGAATTTTATATGATAACAAAAATATATTTTTAAGTCAAAAAATTTTTTGACAAAATGACAAGATAATTGGAACGCAGATTTACAAGATTTTAAAGGATTTACGCAGATAAACATTTAGAACACGAATTTCTCGAACATACCAAATAGCACAAATAGGAAAATTAAAAGTCAAAATGTAAAAATCAAATTTGAGATATTTATTTTTATAATTCAATAATTTTAATTCTTTATTTTTATTGGTGTAATTCGTCCATTTGTGTCATTCGTGTTTAAGTCCTTATATTTTATAATCCTGTAGTTTCTGCGTTCACCCCGTTAGATATTTACTATTGGATGGTGGATAGTTCCATTGAATATCTATTATCTAACGGGGTTCATCTGCGTCCAATTGTATTTTTTTGGGTTAATCCAATACTAAAGTTTTAAATAAATTTGCCGATTAATAAGATGAGCGAAAAAGCTATTTTTAAATGAAGGGTCTTAAAATGAAAATAACTCCTTTACAATCAAACAGTAATATCACTGAGAGCAAGAGGACAGAGGTGTCTGATACAATAAAAACTGAAAATATGTATTCCTCATTTACTGCTGTTGATGATACTGTGGTAATATCTCAGGAGGCGAGGGATTTGGCAAATAATAAAAGGGTAACTGAGAAAGCCTATTCAGAGAATACTAATCAAAATAAAAATCCTGAGCCAAAAGGAAATCTCCTTACAATCACAAAGAGGTATTTGGATTACTACATTAACAATAGCAAAGACCTCGCTATAAAAGTCAGAGATGAAGAGACAAAAAAGATTATAAAGGAAATACCCCTTAAGGAAGAGCAAAAATTAAGAGCAGCTATTGAAAAAATCGTTGATGAGATGAATAAGCCTGCAGAGCAATCATCACATTTATAAAAGAACAAAAACCTGATTAACCACGAAGGACACGAAGTATAAGAATGATGAAACCACTAGATTTCACGAGATTTACAAAAGAACCATATAAATTCTAATTAAAAAATCTGTGTTAATCTGTGGTTAAATTATTTTTTGTTGTTTTTTTCTGTATCTTTAGCGGTTTCTGTGGTTTTATAATTTCCTATACATTAAAAAATAGAATATGGGTTTAACTATAATTGAATGTGCTGTCTGTGCCTGGCGTGCGACATGTAACCTCAAGTTTAAATACGAAGGGGGCAGCTCCCTCTCCTGCCATGAGTTTACAAGAGATGTATCAATACATTCAAGCCATGAGAATCCTACAGCCCCGCCTCCTGATGATACTACAAAGGAGGCAAAGAAAAAGAAAATAAAAAAACAAAAACCTGATTAAACCATTGAGGGACACGGATAAGCACAGAGAAACAACGAAATAATAAAAGGATTTACCTTATCCGTATCCGTGTTTATCAGTGATAAATCCGTGGTAGTTTTTATAATTTCCTTTACTTGAACAAACCTTTTATACCATCCTTAAAGGGAGGCTTGATAATTCCTTTTTCTGTAATAATAGCAGTTATATTTTTATTTGGCGTTACATCAAATGCAGGGTTTGACACCTCAACACCTTCAGGTGCTATCCTCTTGCCGCTCAAGTGTGTTACCTCCTGCGGATTTCTCTCCTCTATTGGTATTTTACTCCCATCTAAAATCTTTATATCAATTGTAGATAGAGGTGCGGCTACATAAAAAGGAATATTATGCTCCTTTGAAAGTATTGATAGTGAGTATGTCCCTATTTTATTCGCTGTATCGCCATTTGCTGCAATCCTATCCGCACCAACAATCACCTTGTCAATCTCACCCTTACCCATGAAATAACCTGCCATATTATCTGTAATCAATCTTACAGGTATACCTTCTTTAACAAGCTCCCATGCTGTAAGTCTTGCACCCTGAAGAAATGGCCTTGTCTCATCAGCATAAACTTTTATTTTTTTACCTTTCTCATGTGCAACTTTAATAACACCGAGTGCTGTCCCATACTCTCCTGCCGTTGCCAATACCCCTGCATTGCAGTGTGTGAGGATGGTATCGCCATTCTCTATCAACTCCTGACCATAATTTCCCATAGTCCTGTTTATTGATATATCCTCCTCCCGTATCTTTACTGCCTCTTTTTCAAGGACATCCTTTATATAATCAACTGGTTTATTTCTGTTTCTATCAGTAACAGACTTCATCCTCTCAATTGCCCAGAAGAGATTTACTGCAGTGGGTCTTGTACCTGCAAGGTAGTCGCATATCTTTACAAACTCTTTATAAAATTCAGCGAAATCCTTTGTAATAATACCTTTTGCACCGAGTGCCACACCCATTGCAGCAGTAACACCTATTGCGGGTGCACCCCTTACCTGCATTATCTTTATAGCCCTTGCTACATCCTGATAATTGTCACACTCCACATAGACCTCCTCCAATGGAAGCCGCGTCTGATCAATAAGCCTCACCTTTCCATCTTTATATTCTACTGTTTTAAACATTCCTCAATCCTTTCCTTTTTAATACCTCTTATTTTTATCAATTTACTTTTACTCTTCTGTCCACTTATTATTTCTATCTGCCCTTTACTTATTTTAAGTATGCCTGCAAGAAATTTTATTAAACCTTCGTTTGCCTCCCCTTCAACTGGCGGTGATGTGAGTTTTATCTTTATTGCATCTCCATATATACCGCAGATTTCATTTCTTGATGAACGTGGCTGAACCCTTACAGAAAAGGTTACATAATTTTCAGCTTCCCTTATTTTTAACACTGCACACTTACTTTTAAAAATTAGCCACAAATATACACAAATTAACACAAATTTTAAGAAATTATCTTCTAATTCTATTCTATTTATTCGTGCAAATTCGTGGCTTAATAATATTATTTTTTCTCCCCTTCCTTTCCCAACATATCTAAAAGCTTCAGATGGTTATCTATCATCGCCCTCATCTGCACTTCAAACTGCATCTTTTTAGACTTTAATTCTGCAATATCCTTTTCCAGCTTAAAAAGTTTTCCCTCAGCAGACTTAAGCATCTCGGCAGCCTTTATCTCCGACTGTTTTATAATAATCTGAGCCTCCTGATTTGCCTTCTCAATGGCATCCTTCTTAAAATCCTGAGCCGATGCAATTGCCTTTCTCAAATCACCCTCTGCCTTTTTATACTCTTCAATCGCCTGTTCCATTTTTCTTAACTCATTTTTTATTGTCTCATTCTCCCTGTTTATATCCTCAAGTTCATTTGCAATCAGTTCTAAATAGCTGTCCACCTCTTCAACATCAAAACCCCTGAACTTGAGTTTAAATTGCTGCTGTCTGACATCAATAGGTGATATTTTCATCCTATTATTACCTCCATATAATTAAGGGGAAAGGGGGGATCCTTTTCTTTTAATGTAATCTGACCGCTATTTGCATTAGAGTAGAAACAAGGAAACTTTGGAGAAACATAATTATAAGAAATACAATTATAGGTGAAAAATCTATCCCTGTTGTATAAGTTGGAATCAGCCTTCGGATTGGCGATAAGACCGGTTCAGTAACCCTGTAGAGAAACTGGACAATGGGGTTATAGGGGTCAGGATTAACCCATGAGATGAGTGCCCTTATAATTATAATCCACATATAAATATTAAGGACTATATCCAGCACCCTTGCAATCGCACTTATCAGATTTCCGAGTATGAACATATAATAAATACAGGTTAAGGTTGAGGTTTAGGATAGGATTTCTTCCCTTGACCTTAACCCCAACCTTTCTTTTAAGTTTTCCCCAACTCCTTAGACCTTTTTGTAGCCGCCTCTACTGCATCCATTAAGGCTCCCCTCAATCCCCCATCTTCCAGTGCGTGGAGCCCCGCAATCGTTGTGCCTCCCGGTGAAGTAACCATATCCTTAAGTTCGCCAAAATGCTTTTTGCTCTCAAGGGCAAGTTTTGCAGAGCCGAGCATGGTCTGGATGGCAAGGAGATTCGCCATATTTCTTGGCAATCCAACTTTAACACCGGCATCGGAGAGCGCCTCCATAATTAAAAACATATAAGCAGGACCGCTGCCGCTCAAACCTGTTACGGCATCCATCCATTCCTCCTTTTCTACCAGAACCACCTTCCCGACTGTCTCAAATATCTTGACGCCAATATTTTTATCCTCCTCCGAAATCCCCTGAGACAGGTAAACACCTACTGCCCCCTCTAACACCAATGACGGAGTATTTGGCATTGCCCTTATAATTGGAGGCATAGGATGGGGCAGATTCTCTCTTAAAAAATCCATTGATATGCCTGCTGCAATGCTGATTAATAATTTATCCTTTGTTATATCCTGGGCTATCTCTTTTATCACATCCTTTATATCGTTTGATTTAACGGCAAGGATAATTATATCTGAATCCCTTACAACTTCTGAGTTGTTACCGAACGCCTTTATCCCATAATTTTTTGTAATATATGTAAGACGCTCCTGTGTTTTATCAGAGACAGCTATCCGCTCAGGATTGACAATCTTTGATTTTAACAACCCCTTTATCAATGCCTCACCCATATTCCCCGCACCTATGAAACCTATTCTCTTATTTTCCAGCATATTTACCTCCTTTCGCCAAATATTGCCGTTCCTATTCTTACCATTGTAGCCCCTTCTTCTATAGCCACCTCAAAATCATTAGACATACCCATTGAAAGCTCTTTCATTTCTATACCCTCTTTTTGTATATCATCTTTCAACATCCGAAGCATTTTGAAATATTTCCTCGAATCTTCAGGAGATTCTGAAAACGGGGGGATTGTCATCAATCCCTGAATATTTATATTTGTAAACTTTGATATACCCTTAACAAGACCAACCGCTTTTTCAGGCAGAATTCCGAATTTTGTCTTTTCCCCTGAGAGGTTTACTTCAATCAGAATATCGGTCTTTAATCCCTTATTCTCTCCCCTCCTCTGAATCTCTTCTGCCAATGAAAGACTCTCCACTGAATGTATTAGACTAAATATATCAAATATATACTTAACCTTATTTGTCTGAAGATGCCCTACCAGATGCCAATGAACTTCTTTACCCCGTAAGAGACCGAAGGTCTTACGGGGTTTACCGATTTCTCTGAACTTCTCCCTTGCCTCCTGAACCCGATTTTCACCAATAATTGTTATACCTGCTTCTATTGCCTCTTTAATTCTTGTAACATCAACTGTCTTTGTAACTGCAACTAACTTTATTGATTCTTCTTTTCTCCCAACCCTTTCAGCCGCCAATTTCATCCTATGAATGATATCTTTAATATTGGCAGCTATGCTCATAATTACTGTTTTTAGTAACATATAAATTCATCTCCTGTCAAGACAATTTGCCCTCCATAAAAATGTAACCACGAAGAGCCCGAAGGACACGAAGAAAAAGAACAAAAAATAAAAATTTTAAACCACAGATGGACACAGATAAACACAGACTAGAAAGATTGACAAAATAAAAAACCTAAGAAAATTATTTTTTTCTGCCTTTTTTTATCTGTGTTCATCCGTGTTTATCTGTGGTTGCTTTTATATTTTCCTATACATCGAGAAATTTAAGAATGGTATCAAAAGAGGTATTCTATGGGAAATCACTGATAAAAGACGGGCGATAGGAAAAGGTTGCAATTACATTAATCTGGTTTTTATCTATATTATAAGGAAATTTATCAAACGGTGCGGCTGTTTTTACTGCCCTGACCGCCTCATCATCCAACACCTTATAATCTGTTGAACTGAGAAGCTTTGTATCAAGAAGTACACCCTCCCTTGATATGGAAAATCTTAACACAACACTCCCCTTTATTCCCTGTGACATCGCCTCATCAGGGTATCTCCATACAGAGCTTATTTTTCTTTTTATGGAATCAAAATATGAGTTGTATTTGATTTCTTTAGTATCAAGGGGTATTGTATCGCTATCAAAGGCATCGTTCTTTGGCTCTATTTCTACCTTAGGCTTATCCGATTTTAAATCCCGAACCGATTGACTGGGATTATCAGGCACAGATACATCATTACTCTTTATCTTTGATTCTGACGGGTTTATACCCTTAAGACTATTTGCCTCCGTATCTGAAGTCTCCGAGGTATTAAGAGTATTTCTTGCATCTTCTCTCTTTTCTGCACTTTCTACAGGTTCGGAGGAATAAATCTTTTGAACAGAAATAGTATTTTCATTAACATCAGGAATCTCAATCAATCTGACACGGAAGGGGGGTTCTTTTCTGCCCTCAAAAGAATAATAGGCTGTGGATGCAATAAATACGGCATGCAGAAAAAAAGATATTCCGATAAATTTTGTTAGCCCGTATTGCCCCATGAAAAAGATAGAAGAACAAAAGAAAAAGATTAAGGAGAAATGGGGAAATTAGGGAAAAGGGGAAAATATTTTTAAAATAATTTTTTCTTTCTCCATTTCTCCCTGTTTGTTCTCCCTTTCTCCTGTTAATGGTTTTTATAATTTCATATACATGAACTAAGAATTATGATTTATATGCAGACTTTATCTCCTCCTGAAACGGAGGAATTATTTTTATCCAGTCTTGTATCAGAGGGGTCAGTTCATATTCCATCAGGTCAGCAAGCATAACCCAGTCCTGGCCTATTTGTGCGGAATGCATCTCGGATGTCAGCTTTAAAAGCCTGTCCTTACGGTTTTGAATAGTCTCGCCATTAATTGATACCTTTGAGAAGTCTAAATTTAGAAGCCGACCTATACCCTCTATCAGTTCATCAAACAACTGAATTGAATCAATACATGCCAGATAATTCTTATTCGCCTCTTCTGCCCCTTTTACCCTGAAACACTCGGCTGCAGCCTGAAGGGTGGAAACCATATGATGGAGGTGCTCTGTAAGATTGCTGAGGCTGTCTTCCGTGATTTTTTTTATATCCATTTAAAACTGAATTATAAACTGCAAACCATCAATTCGGAAGTTTTAATTTCAGATTTGCTATTTATTAATTCATAATTTATCCCGTTTAACATTCGTTCCATTATATTTGCCTCTATTATAAGTGTTGTGTAGATTATAAGGGTCTCTTCTGCAAGAAGCAAGATATTATCCCCCTGAAGATTCTCTTTAGCAAACTTAAACATACTGACAATGGGACCTGCTGCTGGTTCTGTCAGACCGACGAGATTTATTTTTTTATCTATCTCATCAATCTTATTGCCTGACTCCCTTACATATTCAGCATCAAATTTAACCCTTGAAACCTCCTTTATAATACCTTTTGTAATTGAAACGCCATCCTTACCGAATTGTGTCAATTTATTAAACATTTTAGGTAAATTGTTAAGATGGGTAATGACGTCTAATTTAATGTCATAATGCTCTTTTAGCTTTTCCGCCACCACCCTTGATTCCTCTAAAATCTCATCTGCATTTGTGTGAGAAGATATGTTTAACCTGCCATTACCTCCAAGAACCCTTTTCCACATGGTTCTGTAGGCATTCCCTGCAATATCATTTATATCTAAAATCTTTTTTATTAATGGCAGGAATTCTACCATATTGTCTTTATCAAAGGCAGAATAAAAAGGAATGACTCTGGAGAAGTTACAAGTTGCAAGATGCAAGTTGCAAGCAATGTCATTCTGAGGCAAAGCCGAAGAATCTCTCTTATCTTGCATCTTGTATCTTGTAACTTGCAACTCAATTGCTGTCAGAACATCCTCAACTGTTATGTAATCCTTGCAAACAGGGTTTTTACAGTTAGTGTGATGACTGCATGGAGAACAGGGAATATCCGCTTGCAATATGATATGCCCTTCCCCATAAGGACCTGTTTCATGCGCGAGGGCATGGGCAAAGAAGAGGGCTACTACCTTTGCCCCAACTGCTGCCGCTATATGCATTGTCCCTGTATCATTTGTTACAAGGACATGGCACCTTTTTAGGAGTGCAGACAACTCTCTGACAGATGTCTTCCCTATCGCATTGATGACCCTTCCATCCATTTTTGACTGAATCTCATCCCCCACATCTTTCTCAGACGGTACGCCAAAGATTATTATCTTCGCCCTGTATTTTCTGACAAGCTCCAATCCAAGTTTTGCAAAGGAATCAGAAGACCATCTCCTGTCAGGACGGCTTGATGCAGGCTGAAACCCGATTAAAATATCTCCATCATTAACACCGTTTTTCTCTAAAAATTCATCTGCAAACCTTTCACTCTCTTCTGACCTGTTTAAAAATAGCCTTTTACTAAAAGGCTGCACATCGCCACTCTTCATATACATATCAACCAGATTAAATCTATTATAATTCCTGTTAAATATGATGTTGCAAAAATAGTTTAGCCATGGGTGTCTTATAACCCTGTGCCCATAGCCGGTTGAAGTAAGCCCCCTCACATCAGGGACATTTAGAAGGGATGTAAAGATTGCAGAGAGTTTGGAGTGGCTTAAATTTATTACAGCATCAAATCTCTTTTCTTTCATCTTATCTACCAATCCCTCTAAATAGTGATAAATCGCGAGTAGAGACGGCTCTTCACCCGTTTTTTTTGGGGCAAACTGCTTTATATCAAAAGTATAAAGTTCGTCAATAAACGGAATATCAATACATATATCTGCAAAGTTCTTATTAGCAAGGAGTGTAATCTTTGAATCAGGATATTTTCCTTTAAGCCCTGCAATAAGGGGAGTCGTCTGAAGAAGGTCACCCATTCGGGTAAGATTTAAAATAAGTATATTTTTCATATAAATTAGCCACGAATGAACACGAATTAACACTAATTTTAAAAAAACCTTTTTTTAATTCGTAAATATTCGTGCAAACTCGTGGCTAAAAATAAGTTTTTGTTCTTCGTGTCCATTCGTGTAAATTCGTGGCTGAATAGTTAGCTTTCATTTTTCTGTCAGGAACTGTTCCATCATTAAGAATATTGCCTCGGGTCTTGTAAGGGAGCCTTCACCATTCTCTATTCCCTTAACAATAGATTTTATAGATAGATTTTCCTCATCTTTAAATCGGGAGAGAAACTTTTTTAGTTCTGTATCCGCACCCGCCTCTCTCATCATCCTCCCTACACTATTTACCCCTTGAACACATGAACCCTTGAACCCTTGAACCCTTTTTATAAACCTATCCCCTTCCGTTTTAAATATATAAGAAAGCATCTCCTCCATCCTGTTCTCAAAGGTATGAAATTTAAGTGCCTTAATCCTTGCATTTTCAGATATTTTTTCCCTCTCCTCAGGATTATCCAGATAATAATTTATTTTCCCCCGCAATTCCCTTAAATCCCTGTAACAGATTATCTCTTCACCAACCTTAAAGAGATTATCCAATTCAGTCCTATAGTCCACCAGCTGAAATGCACCACATGAGGCAAGCTCAAATACCCTCGGATTCACAAAATCACCTGACGGGTCAACCCCTTCATGATAGGATGATGAGTGGAGATTTAAGTTTATTTTTGATGCATTGAAAATCTTCACATACTCATCAGGTGATAACCTCTCTCCGTTCCCATGAAACGAGTTCAGGGCAGGCTTCTGGATACATCTGGCAAGTGGCGACAGATAATCCCATTCAGTCCCCCATATCTTAAAATCAAAATCCATAAGCCCCTGAAAAAACACCCTGCGGTTGTAATATCCTGCACCCATGAATGAAATATCTGACGAATATAATTTCTTATCATCTTCTGTCAGAGTAATCTTCTTATGAATATCAGGAGAACAAGCCTGAGGAAGATAGTGGTAATTTTTAGCACCAATCTTTTTTAATTCATCAAAGAAATTACCCCTCTGAATAGTAAAGAAATAGTCATAGTGAGGTGCAACATCCTTCCAGTAGAGGAGGGTTCTAAAGTCCTCAACAAACCAGAATGCAACAGATGCCCCGCCCCCTTTTAACCTCTGAATGATATCTGGAGTAAGGGGAGCCTGGGCAATTGCAATAATAAGCTCAGGCATAAATGAGGCAGTCTTCGCTATTGCAGCCTCGCCTAAAAATTTTATATAAATATCTTTCAGCGCCCTCCTGTGATCATTGTCTCTCGTAATATGGTCAATCTTAATGTAGGCATCATTAAAGACACTGAAGTCCAAAAACTCAACCTCATGCCCCATATTTTTCAATGCGGATGCAGTATAGTTGGCTGTTGGAAGGGAGCCTCCATACATTGGGCCAATGACAAGTATCTTAAGTTTTTTATCCATCGCTAAAGTATCCGAGTGTCAGAGTGTCAGAGTTTTAACCTGTGATACTTTAACACTTTGACTTTTTGACACTGACTTTATCTCCTCTATCCCCTTATCAAGACGATGACTGAATACACTGCATATCTCATTTATCCCATTAAAGAAGGTCTGGTATGATTTAAGGGTATCAAGCAGAGATTGGGGTTTCTCAGTTGGATGCCTCATTTCAAGATTTACACTGTCAAGGAGCAAATCTATGCCCCACCTGTTTATATCAAAGAAATCCCTGGAATCAAGCATCTGGGTGGCAAGGATGCTCATCTTTTCTAAATATTGATTTAACTGAAAGGGTTCAAGCGGTAGAGGATTCGAGGGTTCAAGTGAAGACAAACCCTTGACCCCTTGACCCCTTGATCCCTTGCCCCCTAATAACTTAAATAGCCCATCAGATATTTCAACCCCCTCACTGCTCAATTTTTGCAAACCCTTAATCTCTCTGCTGAGCTTAACCATATTGTTGAAAAGCCTGTGAATGTCAGCCATCTTGGTTTTGCCTGTATAACTTTTTATTATATCATCCGCACATATATCCTCTTTACACCACATATTAACAGCCTCACTCAGAGGCATCTCAATCGCCCCTTCTATATTTACACCACCCTCTGTTGCATTTATGCATTTTACCTTTCCCTTACTTATCATTATTTCAAACCACCTTTTCCAGCTCAACATCTTCTCTGATGTCGTTACGAGACCTGAAAAAAAGTCATCCACCTCTGTCCCTGTCTCTGACAAGATTGTAGTTCCATGTTTTATTGAGAGTGTCTCACTGCCGTTTACCTCCTCAATCCACCTCTGATTATAGTAGCTCCCCTCTGTATATGCCCTTCCGCCGTAGAATGAAAGGTCTTGTCCTATCAATATAATCGGATTCCCGCCAAGCCTGTATGCAAAGTCAAATGCTGATGTTGCAACAGAGCCGCCAACCGTCGTCTCCCCTTTTTCATCTATAAACCTTTCAAACCACTGAATGAGGGGGTCGCCGTAGGTCATTATTAATACATCTCCTTTATACTTCTTTATTAGCTCAGGGTATGTAACAGGATTTGCGACAAGGCATGAATCCTTTAGCTGATTTTCCAACCCTTCAAGATGGTAATAGTTTTCTATTAAAGGGTCAAGTGAGAGAACGAAATCAGGCTTAATATTATTATTAAGTAATGTCCTTACGGCAGTATCTACAGAGATAATGATTACCTTTCCTTCTGCCATGGAGAGCCATTTTACATTCTTATCAAGGGAGGGGCCTGCAGAAACAATTACAGCAGGCTTATCTTTAAATTTACCAAAGAGCCCATTAATACCAGGCCTTGTCAGCATGGGTTTGAGATTGCTGAAAATATGCCCCTGCCAGACAGAGGCAAATTTCTCCAGTGTAGCCCTGTTAATCCGTGCCAAATCAAGAAGCTCTTTTATCCGGTTATCAATCTCACTGTAATATGATGGATTTATCTCTATGGATGGAGGATATTTTATAACCTTTACATCCCGTGAAGTAAAAACGCCGAAATGCTCCTCCATCCGATTAATAACTGCAGATACACCATCCTCCCCAACTGATATGCTCACCTTCCCGCATGAGACAATCGGTTCTATTTCTATCAATTCAAGGGCAGCCCTGAAAAGTTTTATATCAGACTCTATTACAAGTATAAATACACTCTGGGGTGTAGAATTGATTATATCCAGTATATGCCCCCCCAGGCCAAAACCATATATCACGATTACTTCACTGCTCTTTAGATTTCCATAGTCTGTTATTTTTTTTACGCCTCTGTTTATATCCTGTCTCCCAAAGAATATTTCCTTCCTTTTAGGATTGGATACAAATATTCCGCTATTAGTAAATTTTATATCCTCTGACAGTTTTATATTTTTCACCCTTTTAGATAGAATAGGGTCAAATCTGCCCAGGGCTTCAATATTTTTTTGAAATATGTTCATATAAGAGTATCAAAGTGTCAGAGTGTCAGAGTATCAGAGTTGATGCTTTGACACTTTGACACTCTGATACTTTGACACTTCTCCATAAGCTCCAGTGCCTTACTATGCCCGGGGTTAAAGAGCAATATCTTTTCAACAGCATCTGCAGTATCTTCATACCTCCCTGTCTTAAAGTAAAGACTCCCCAATGCATAAAGCATATCAAGATTTGCAGGGTGTAATTCAAGATATCTAAGAAGATACTTAAGAGAAATATCAAAGCGGTCAAGCATATTGGAGTATTTGAGGAGCATATCAAGTGCCGGCATATTATCAATATTTATATCAAGGGCTATTTTAAACATCTCATACCCTTCTTCAATCCTATTTAGATGACAGAGTGAAATTCCAAGCCCGTAAAATGCCGTATCGTTCTCTGAATTTAATCTTATTGAATCCTTAAACTGTACTACCGCATCACCGTATCTCCCCTCATTTATATATACATCCCCTATATCTATATACGGTTTTTCAGATTTTGGATCTATCTCTTTAGCATTTTTATAGAATCCAATACCGTCATTTAGTTTGCCAAGTCTTACATTGCACTCACCAAGAGACATATACATCGTAAATCTCTCAATTGTATTCAGTTCCCTTCCGCTTAAGGCAAATGTAAAGTTTTTAAATGCCCCATCATAATTTTTATCTTCTATCTGTTTTAATGCCTCTAAAAGAAGGGGGTCATCAAGATCAGTGTTAAGTGGTGAGTGGTGAGTGGTGAGTTTTTTTGATTCCTGACCACTGATCACTGACCACTGATCACTAAATATATTTTCAACCATCTCCTTTATTCTATGGTCATAGGTATGCCATTTTAAAACCTCCTCCCTCCCCTTTTCTGCTATTGCCTCCCTCTCTTTCGGATGCGTAAGATAATAATCCGCCAGTTCAACAATATTTTCATCGTTGTATATTACAAGATGCTCCCTGTCCTTAAAAAAATCTGTAAGACCACTCTCCTTTGCATTGTCTGTAAATAAGAGGCTGCCGGTTGATAGTGCCTCAAAGACCCTCATATTGAGGTCATCTTTAATTGCCTCATTAAAAATAATCTTTGAACGGCTGAATGTGAGTGCCATATCCTTAAGAAATGACCTTTCAATATGGACATTAAAATATCTTGAGAGTTTATCAAGGAGCATCTTTCTCCTGACATGATTCTTTGTAATACTTCCTACAAACCCTATATCGTATACCTTTTCAACATCAAATTTTTTATGAATACCGGGGTCGCATCCAAGCGGAAGCCAGTGGACATTCCTGCACCCTGCATTTTTAAAATCAGGGATATATTTTTTCTGGGCAACAAATACAAAGTCAAACTGTTTAGCCCAGTCAAGATGCCATGATAGATTCAGATGTGAGTCAATCATATAACAGGCAGTGGGAAACGATAATTTTTGAATGCCTTGAGGGAAATATCCATATACAGATTCAATCCACAAAAAGAGGTCAGGCATAAATCCATGAGGAAGTTTTTTTAATATTTCATCAATTGAGACATTCTTACTGCATGAGATATCATGAGATTTTACCTCCTCCCTCATATTCTCAAGGTTCCATAGACGGACAATATCCTGCCCTATTGATGGGCCGCATGTCACAACATTATGAAATTTATTAAGACTCTCTTCCATATATCTTGCAGTTGTAACTGGATAAGATACATAGGCGAGGAGAATGTTAAATTTAGGGTTCGAGGGTTCGAGGATTCGAGGGTTTGAGGGTTCAATTTTTATTTTCACTTGACCCCTTGACCCCTTGACCCCTTGACCCCTTGCCTTTTCAAACACTCCATTCCATTTCTTCACAAAATCACTAATATTAAAATCTCTCTCTACTGTCTTTCTTGCATTTACTCCCAATCTAACTGCCTCATCTGAAGAAGTTAAAAGATATTTTATTTTTTCTGAAAGATATTTTGTATCGCCTGATATATAACCATTGTAACCATCAATTATTGGCGAAGTCTTATTGGCTATAGAAACAACAGGCATACCTGTTGCCATTGCCTCTAAGCAAGAAAGATTATAGCCGTCTTCAAACCCATCAGCTGTCGTATTAAGATAGACCCTGTGTGAACGGTAACACTCCTTTAAGTCATCCCAACTCTCAGTAAACCTTCCTCCATCCAATGGGTCGTTTATACCCAACAATGTAGATGGTATCTCTTTTTCATCTCTCTTGCCCATTGCCCATTGCCCATTGCCCATTGCCAATATTTTCTCCTGAATAGAATATCCCATCATTATATCCCTTCTCTTCATGAAATTCCCAACCCTCAATACCTTCTGCTCCGAACCATGATAGCCATGATATTCAGCAAGGTCAATACCCGGTGTAATAACATCCCCATTGCATAGTGAGCCTGTCGAACCTACTAAACCCCAGTCATCCATCTTTATCTTTGATATAAATATGAGATGAAGGTCTTTAATATCTTTAATGAATTCCTTAACTGATTTGAGATATTCTTCCTTTGTATATTTATTTCCTGCAAGGGCAAGTTCAGTTGTAAGCCTATTATGAAATATTAGTACCTTGGGGAGAGGATAATCCTTTATCTCGCTTAAATCTTTCATGTTATGACAGATTACAATATCGTAATATCCTGAAGACAGTCTATCAAAGGCATCCCTCTCTTTTACTATGACAGCATTTTGAGGGAGAGTCCTTGTATTGTAAAACCATATCTTGCTCCCCCCTTTAAACCTCTCCAATATTTCAAACTGGTGGCCAGTCTTTGATAGTGAGCAGATATAAGCCTCATGCCAGTTAAAGGTCAATATCTTCATATCTTAATATCGGAAAATAATTAAAATGGCTGAAGTTAAAAGAACTTGAACACGAATGACACGAATAAAACGAACTATACGAAAATAAAAAGCAAGAAGACAGAGTCAAGAGGTAAGAAAAGATGTTTTATTTTATATCTTGCTTCTTGCATCTTACCTCTATTCGTGCCATTCGCATATTCGTGGAATTCGTGTTCTATGCTTTTATAATTTTCTTTCACTACTGTCCGATTAAAATAGCATAGCCTGTAATGGTTCATCATGAAAGATTAGTAGTCGTTCAGGCTTTAAGGTTAATATATCTATCAAGTTTTTTCGGTCAAAGAGCGTTTCTCGGATAATACGGCTTAAATTTA
>JACQBS010000160.1 GCA_016194325.1 Nitrospinota bacterium
TTGCTTGATTTGGGAATAGAGTATTGTGATAAACTGTTGCCATGTAGAAAAGGTCTTCATGTAACGGTCTCCGTGGTATTGTTCTACAGCTTTTTCAAATTGATATCTCGGATAAAGTTTCAAGAGTTCCGAGAATATAGCTCCAACCTTGTGCATGGTTTGTTCCTCCTTATTGGTATTGGGTTTTGTCAACTTCAATTATCCAATAAAAGAGGCTTACAAGCCATGCTTTTTTAATTTTTAGCGGACACTACTGTGGCACTATATTAAAATTGTCTCATTCCTCTTCTTCCCTGTAGATATAATTGTTGCATCAGCCCCAACTAATTTTGATATTTCATCTATATACCTCTTTGCATTATCAGGGAGCAGTCTAAAATCAGTTATGCCGACACTGTTTTTCATCCACCCATCCATCTCTTTATACACAGGCTCACAGTTTTCTATAATGTCAATCTCCTCGGGCATCTCCGTATAAGCTCTTCCTTTATATTTATATTCAGTGCATATATATATCTTTTTAAATTTGTCCAGCACATCCAACTTTGTTATTGCCATAGCCTTCATGCCGTTTATCCACCCTGCGTATCTTACAACAATTGCATCAAACCACCCGCATCTCCTTGGCCTGCCGGTGGTTGCCCCGTATTCGCCACCCTCCTCTCTTAATAGCCCGCCCTCTTTCCCTTTTAGTTCAGTCGGGAATGGCCCCTCCCCAACCCTCGTTGTATAAGCCTTTGCAACACCAATTACCTCGTCTATCTTCTGCGGAGGGATACCGAGCCCTGTACACGCCCCGCCGGCAGTTGTGCTTGACGATGTAACATAAGGATATGTGCCGTGGTCAACATCAAGCATAGTCCCCTGTGCCCCTTCACAGAGCACCCTTTCTCCTTTATGTATTGCATCCCTTATCATAAGTTTTGTATCAGTTACATATCTCTCTATCTTTTCAGCATAACCCATATATTCATTTAATATATCATCAACATTAAACACCTTAGACTTAAAGAGATTCTGAATAATGAAATTTTTATAGGATAGATTAAGCTCCAATTTTTCTTTAAAAATTTTTTTATCAAACAGGTCAAGGACATAGATGCCGAGCCTCCCTGCCTTATCTGTATAAGTAGGGCCTATGCCTCTCCCTGTAGTCCCAATCTTCTTTCCACCTTTTACATTTTCCATACTCATATCCAGAAACTTATGGTATGGCATTATGAGGTGCGACCTCTTGCTTATAAAGAGATTATCATTGACATTAATGCCATTCTTCTCAAGCTCGGTAATTTCTTTTATAAGTGCAGACGGGTCTACCGCTACACCGTTTCCGATTATGCATTTTTTATCAGGATGGAGAATCCCTGATGGTATCAGATGGAGAATAAACTGTGTATCATCTACAACCACCGTATGTCCTGCATTATGCCCCCCCTGGTAGCGGGCTACAATGTCCGCATCCTTAGTCAGGATATCTACAATCTTCCCTTTCCCTTCATCACCCCACTGGGCACCCACAACAACCTTTACCGGCATAAAATCTCCCAATAATTTTTAGCCACGGACTTTCACTGACTGTTAAAAGTTGCAAGTTGCAAGTTGCAAGTTACAAGTAAAAACTTGAATCTTGAATCTTGTGTCTTGCAACTTAATTTTTAGTCTGTGTCCGTCTGTGGCTGATTTACAGATCCTCTATCCTTAGCTTCTTCTCCACCCCCGTAGAAATCTTCCTGATTACTGCCTCTCCCTCTTTTATATCCCCTGTCCCCATGATTATTGCATTTTCAATATTCATATTCTCAGCATATTTAAGAGAATCTAAAAGTTCTCTCTTGATTATGTCCCTTGCAACCTTATAGCCCCTCTCTCTTAATCTATGCGAAATTTCTTGAGCTATTTTTTTATCATCTCTAAAGTCTATTACAATATAGTCAATCATAAAATCACTTTTACCCTTTTTCTCTTTTTCAAGAACATCAATGATCCTGTTTATATCCACTGCAAAACCCGTAGCTGGAATTTTTGCACCATATCTTTCAAGGAGATTGTCATATCTGCCTCCCCCGCAGATTTCCGAGCCAAGCCCCTTAATAAATCCCTCAAATATAAGACCTGTATAATAGCCAAAACCCCTGACCTCGCCTAAATCTATCAATACAGAATCATCAACACCATAGACAGTCAGCATTTGATAAACCTTCCTGAGATTATCTATCGCCCTTAAAGAGACTGGATTGTCAGCAATCTCTCTTGCCTTATCAATTACCTCTTTCCCGCCGAAAAGATTTAAGATTTTCCTTATTCCATCTTTCTTTTCATTTTTGATAGGACACCTGCTTAATACATCATCTAACCCCGACGCATCCTTTTTCTGTATCTTTAGTTTTATCTCTTCCTGAAGACCCTCATTTAGTCTGGCATCAGAGAGGATGCCCTTAATAAATTCCATATGCCCTATAGCAACTTTGAA
The DNA here is from genome assembly GCA_016194325.1 of Nitrospinota bacterium. Classification (GTDB taxonomy): domain Bacteria; phylum Nitrospinota; class Nitrospinia; order UBA9942; family UBA9942; genus UBA9942. Next base: position 2,471 of record JACQBS010000160.1, read on the forward strand.
GCCGTCAAGACCGAGTTCTTTCATGCACTCTACTGCAATGGCAATGGTCTCGGCATCTGCCTCTGGAGAATCAAGCCCAATGAGCTCAATCCCTCCTTGATACAATTCCTGCCCTTCGCCTGAACCGGGGTCAGCACTCCTGAACACATTCCCGCAATAACATAGCCTAAGAGGTTTTGGCGAATCCTTAAGGAGTGTAGCGGCAGTCCTTGCAATCTGAGGTGTAATATCAGGGCGGAGTGCAAGGAGTTTTCCTGTCCCCCTTTCAGTAAATTTAAACACCCTGTCCGTTGACACACCGTTTCCACCTTCAGAAAATGTATCAAGGTATTCAAAGGCAGGTGTAACTATCTCCTGAAAGCCCCAGCGGAAGAAAACCTTTAATAGCCTCTCCTCCACCCATCTCTTTCTTGCAGACTGGTCATATATATAAGTCCTAAGCCCTCTTGGAATTTCCATAGACGATACAGTATATATAAAAATTCATACGGTAGCAAGAGGAACCCTTCTCCCCAAATCCCGATATAGAAAGCTCGACAAATGGTTTCTAAGGTCAACAGCATTAGCTTTGAACGGATTTAAGCATCACATAGCATTACATGGAGGTGATGCGTGATGCTTCCCTCGGAGGCGGGCATGAATGCCCGCCGAGAATGAGTAAAAGGCTAATGCTGTTGATACATGCATCGTTCTATCTCTGTTTTAGGGCTTCTTTATGTAAACCCCGTTAGAAAGGACAGGGCTTTCTAACGGGGTAAATGGTATGTTTTATTATTCTGAAAATACTTGCATTTAGAAAATTTGAGGTTTATATTCAATACCGAAAGGAGGGATAAACATTATGAGAAAGATGACAGAGCAGAATTTAAGGGCAGCATTTGCAGGGGAGAGCCAGGCACATATGAAGTACCTGATATTTTCTGACAAGGCAGAGAAAGAGGGGAAGCCGAATGCGGCAAGATTATTCAAGGCAATATCCTTTGCAGAACAGGTCCATGCCACAAACCATTTTAAGACACTGCATGACCTTGGAGATACCTCTGCAAATCTACAGGCAGCAATAGATGGAGAAACCTTTGAGGTTGAAGAGATGTATCCTGCCTATGATGCAGTAGCCAAACTTCAAGGGGAAAAGGGTGCGATACAGAGCATATATGGTGCCCTGGAGACGGAGAAGGTTCATGCGAAGATGTATAAAAATGCAAAAGATGCCGTAAGCAGCGGCAAAGATTTAACCCTTGGCAATGTTCATATATGCGAGGTGTGCGGTTATACTGTAGAAGGTGAGGCGCCAGATACCTGTCCGGTATGCAAGGCAAAGAAGGACAGGTTTAAAAAATTCTGAAAATCAAAAATAAAAGTGCAAAAGTCAAATTTGTGGAATTAAATTTATAAAATTTCCTTAATTTTGCATTTTGATATTTGAATTTTATATTTTCTTTAAAGGGAGGTTATTATGGGTAAATGGAAATGTGGAGTATGCGGCTATATACATGACGGTGCAGAGGCACTAAATAAATGCCCGAAATGCGGTGCACCGAAGGAAAAGTTTGAAAAACTGCCTGATGACAAGACACAGCTTGTAGAGAGGTCAAGATTAACAAATGGACTTCATCAAAAGCTCTATACACTATTAGATGAGGTATCGGCTGTATGTGATAAAGGAATAGAAGATAATTTAGACCCGACCTGTATGGATATATTTAAGAGGATGAAGGACTGCTCCTGGACTACAAAACAGATGATAAAGGCTGAGATACAGGGGCATATAAGCAAAGGGAAGTGGGGATGAGCTATAAGGATGAAAGGGTGAAACCCTTTCATCCTACAACATTATATCTCCTCTCCCTAAATTTAACCCCTAATTCTTTCTCTGCAATTTCCTTGCACTTTTCCTCATCCACTTCAGGGACATCTACAATTGTAACTACTACTTCAGGAATATATTTCTTTGCCTCTTTTATAAATTCTTTAACTGCCTCATAGGTGAATGGTGAGCCTGTAGAACCATTAAACACAGGGTGGCATATCTCATTATATTTTTCACTATTCTCCGCATTTAAACTTATGGAGATAGTATCTACAAGTCCTTTTAATTCAGGGAGTATATTTCTCTTATTTATAAGATTTCCATGCCCATTGGTATTAAGCCTTATCTTGCATCGTGAGCCTGTCGAACCGGCCATCTCTTTAATCTTTTTTGATACCTCTTTAATTAAACTTAGTCTTAATGTAGGCTCTCCGTATCCGCAGAATACAACCTCGTCATATACATTTGGGCCGCCTATCTCCTTAATAATATCCTCTGCTGACGGCTCACTTTCAAGTCTCAGATTATACCCCTGAACCCACGGGTCTGAAATTCTGGTACAGAAGAAGCATTCATTTGTACATCGGTTGGTGATATTTAGATAAAGGGAATTTCTTATCTTGTATGTAATCCTGCCTGTCTTATCAGGTCTTCCGATTCTAAATAGATTGTAAACATTTAATTCAATTATCCTTTCAATATCTTCAAGACTTAATCCTTTTACCTCAGCAATCTTTTCTGCCACATATCTTACATAGGCAGGTTCATTCCTCTTTCCCCGCATCTGCTGAGGTGCGAGATATGGGCAGTCGGTTTCTGTTAGTAATCTATTTGTCGGGATTGATTTGACAACACTTCTTAATCTTTCTGCATTAGGATATGTAACTGGCCCTGCAAATGAGATATAAAATCCCATATCCATGCACCTCCTTGCCATATCCTCATCCCCCGAAAAGCAGTGCATAATGCCGCCAATCTCTGATACCTTTTCATCTTTTAATATCTTAAGTGTATCCTCCCTTGCATCACGGCTGTGGACAATTACAGGTTTTTTAAATTCCTTAGCAAGTCTTATCTGATTTATAAACTCCCTTTGTTGAATATCCCTTGGAGAGTAATCTTTATAATAATCAAGCCCTATCTCACCTACTGCAACTACCTTTGGGTCAGAGAGCAGCTCTCTTATCTCTTTATAAGTCTCAATAGTTACTCCCTTTACCTCGTGGGGATGGATGCCAGCAGATGCATAGATAAAATCATATCTGCGGGCAAGTTCTAAAGCAGTCCTGCTTCCGGAGAGGTCAGAGCCGACATCAATTATGAGGGAGATACCTGAATCAACAGCCCTTTTTATGACATCTTCTCTATCCCCATCAAATTGTGGCATCTCAAGATGGGTATGAGTATCAATCAGATTCGCTTCGCTCACTACAAGCATTTTTAATATCCTATCTTAATATCCCAGCCTAAATTGTATTTTGAAAAAAGGGAGGTAACAATAGTTAAGGAGTTTGTCATAAGGAGTACACCGAGGATTAGAAGAAAAACACCGCTCATTATGGATATAAAGTTCATCCATCTGTTGAGTTTTTTAAAATAAGCAAGAAAGGAATTAACTGCAAAGGCTGTAAGAAGTAAGGGGAGCCCCAGTCCTGCAGAATATGCTGCAAGCAATTCAATGCCTGTAATCACGGATTCCTTTGTGCTGGCAATAAGCAGGATAGAGCCGAGTATTGGCCCAATGCATGGAGTCCATCCTGCTGCAAATGCAACGCCTACAAGAAATGTCCCGAGATAGCCTGCAGGCTTATTCTGAATCTGCACACGCTTTTCGGACATAAGAAACTTTAGTTTCATGACACCCATAAAATATAACCCTAATATTATTATAATAACCCCGCCGACCTTTCTTATTAAATCCTGCTTTGTAAGAAAGAACCTGCCTACAGATGTGGCACCGGCTCCGAGCATTATGAATATAAAAGAGAACCCTGCGATAAAGATGATAGAGTTCTTAACAGTAAGCCATCTTATCTCTTTTTTGTTATCAGTAGATGTGAGTTCGTCGTATGTCAGCCCTGTGATGAAGGTAATATAAAATGGAATGACTGGAAGGACGCAGGGGGATACAAACGACAGAAGCCCTGCCAAAAATGCCATTATAAAAGATACATCAGGTGCTAATCCCATATTTTTATAATATCAAAAATAAAAGAAAAAGGAAGATATTAATTACATAGATATTTCTATTGTTATAACAACCTTTCTTAAAATTATATTCCACGCTTGACAAAAATTTCCCTTTACGCCTATACTTAAGCATTTTAAAGGGACAATTTATAATTCTATATGAGATTAAAAACTAAAGTAAATTACATCAGAATGAGGATGTGTTTACTGTTCATTTTATTTCTATCTTACTCTGTCCCTGCCATTGCAGAGGAGGATTACGAAAAAGCACTTACAATGGAGCTGGAAGAGTTAATGGAAACGAAGGTTTCTATAAGCTCCCTCCGTCCAAAATCGCTCTATAAATCACCTGGAACGGTAAGCGTAATTACTTCCAAAGATATTTCAAATATGCCCGCAAGGCAGCTCACCGATATACTAAAAACATTACCAGGCTTTGATGTCAGGCATAATAACTTCGGAGAATATTTTGTCTCCTCCGGAGGTATAGATAACCCCTCCAATATATTGATGATGATAAATGGACACCGTTTTAACGATTTTTACACCGGCGGTGCACTTTACGACATCCCTGTGGACAATATTGAAAAGGTAGAAATAATCAGGGGTCCTGGGTCTGCAATTTATGGCACAAACGCCATGATTGCAGTTATAAACATCATAACGAAGAAAAGGGAGACTGCAAAAATAAAAGCAGGCGGCGGCACCTATGATACAAAAAAGGCTAACTTTGAATATGGCAAAAAGGGGGAAGACCTTTCTTACTTTGCATTTGCAGAAATTTATGATACGGCGGGTGCGGATGGTGTAGTTTCCAGTGACGCGCTTTTACATACACCGCAGTATTCAAGGGCACCCATGAAGCAGAAGGACAATAAGCGGAAGTATATGCTTAATGGAGGCATGGAATATAAATCCACCGAATTCAGCGTAAATTACTACAGGGAAGACAGGGGACCGAACTTTGCGTATGAAAATATTCTTTCTGACAAATCTGAAGTATCGGCGGAATTTGTAAGCATGGATGTGACCAGAAGTTTTGGGTCTGAAGAACACCTTAAATTCACTCCCCGCATCTTTGCCGACCGCTGGGCATGGAATAACAGGATTCAATTGTATCCGGACGGATACACTGATAACAGGGACCTTAATAACGACGGCAGTGTGGAATATTTTCCTGAGGGCATACGCCAGAACAAATCTTACGAGTTCTATACAACAGGTGCGGAAGTCAAATTAGAAAAGAAGCATGATGCCGGCCACTATTTTATAGGGGGGATTACAGCCGAAAGCTCCATGCTATCAAAAACATCAATAGAGACCAATTACAGCGGTGAACCATCTTCAGGTGCAGTGGTGCGGCCATACTTTGCAAACTGGAATAACTATTCTTTCCCTGAAAAATCCCGCTCGGTATATGCTGCATTTATTCAGGATGATTGGGAGCTAACTGAAACTACAAACTTTGTAGGCGGAGTAAGGTATGACCATTACAGCGATTTTGGAAGCAGCACTAACCCGCGGCTGTCAATCATACATTCACCGACTGAAAAAGTGGGTATAAAAATACAGTATGCTACAGCGTTCAGGGCTCCTACATTTAAGGAGCTTTATGATAAAACAAACATACAGTTCTACGGCAACCAGCACCTCAGTGCGGAAAGGCTGGAGTCTGTAGAAGCCGGTGTATGGTTTAAATATGAGGAAAACAGCTATATATATCTTACCCGTTTCAGAAACATCATCAGAGACTATATAACCACCATGTTCAACACATCGCTGGCAGTGACTACGGAATATGAGAACTCAGGCACTCTGGAGGTGAATGGTTATTCTGTAGAATCCAGACACACCTTTGACCAGTACACATATATTAATTGGAACGCAACATTTTTTAATACCCGAGATGAGATCTCGTCCTCATGGATTACCAATTATCCCCAGTTCCGCGCAAATGCAGGATTTAACTTCAGCCTTCCCTCTATGACATTTGTAAGCCTTAACGGCATGTATTCCGATATCGCCAGAGCTAATGCCCGAACTTTTCAGGAAAGGGCACTTGATATGAGGGCTAAAACCGGTCCATTCCACATGGTAAATATGGCAATTACTAAGAAGGGCATTTTAAAGGGGTTTAATCTTAAACTTTCGGCATTCAATCTTTTGAATACCGACTATCGGGAGGTGTATTCGGATGTCCGCTACCGCCTGCCTGGCCCTAATGAGACATATGAAACGAAAAATCTTATCCCTTCCAATCAGAGAATGTTTATGTTTGAAATTGAGAAGGAATTTTAAGCAGGTTTCTGGAGGAAATTATGAAGACCACTGAAATCACTGAAAGCACAGAAAAAGGAATTTTTAATTCAGTGTCTTCAGTGTTTCAGTGGTTGAAATCAGATTTGTGTTCGTATGGAAAAAAACAGTATAGTTAGAATTTCGGTATTTATTCTTACCCTTTCCTTTGCCTTTATTATCGGCGGCTGCGGCGATGTTGCTACACGGGATAATGAAGATAAGTACACCATATTTAAAGATGAGACTGTGATAGGGGCTTTTAATAACAAGGTGTCAACATATTACAACTATATTGGAAGATGCCAGTCCGCCATTGGAGGCTTCACAGCAGATTCCATGATGAAATCGGTAAGCGGTGCGGACTTTGCCGCCATCAACGCCGGCACTGTCCGTTTCAGGCCGTCATTGGGAGAAGCTAATGATGTAATTGGGGGTGGTACAGTTACAAAAGGGGATGTGAGTAAATTCCTTCCCTTTGATAACCCTGCCAAATCCAACAAATCAACAGTAACTTTAGTAACCCTCACCGGCGGTGTGATAAAGGAGATGTTTGAAAATGCCTTCAGCAGAATGCTGGCAGACGGGGGAGAAGGCTCAAGCTTTGGCAGATTTCTACAGGTTTCTTACTCTATAAGGGTTTCTGCAGATGTAACAAAGTCCGTTGGGTCCCGTGTTACTTCCATAGCTCTAACAGACAATAAGGGAGCCACTATAAGGGTAATAGACCCAAACGACACATTCACAACCTACAGGGTTGCTGTCCCGACTAAATACATAAAGGATACACCAGGCCAGCTTGATTATGACCAGTACTGGGATATATTTGCCAAAGGAACGAATCTTGTAGATACTAAAACATATATTTATGACGCTGTTGTGAATACAATTAAAAACGAATCGCCAATAAATATCTCCGATGTTTCTTCTTGCAGCGGCCCCGGCAATCGGCTTGTCATAACACATCAATGAAGTATAAATTAAAATTTCATCTATTTTGTAGAATCCTTCTTGGTCTCTTATTTTTCTTTTGGCTGAATACAAACGCTGCAATCTCCCACTCGGCAGAAAAAACCCTCACATTAGAACAGGTCAAGGCAGCATTTATTTATAACTTCTCTCTCTTTGTAGAATGGCCTCCTCATGCCTTTGAAGACGAACATACTCCATTTATAATCGGCATCCTCGGTGATGACCCCTTCGGAGAGAGTCTGGATAATGCCTTAAAGGGAAAGCTGTTAAAGGAGAGGGGATACCAGATAAAAAGGTCAAAGTGGATAATAGATATTGCCGATTCCCATATCCTCTTCATCAGCCCGTCTGCTGTTAATGACATAAAATCCATTTTAAATAAAATTTCCGGTAAGGCTGTATTAACCATTGGAGACCATCCGGGACTCGCCTCAAAGGGAGTGATGGTCAACTTTTATACAGAAAATGAGAAGGTCAGGTTTGAGATAAATATAAATGCAGTCAGAGAGGCAGGATTAAAGGTCAGCTCAAAATTGCTGAGACTCGGCAAAATTATTGGAGATAATAATTATGATAAAAATGATTGAGCTTGTTCTACACCGATTCAGTGGATTATCAATACGGTATAAGGTACCGCTGATTGTTATGCCGTTAGGCGTTGCAACACTGTTCATAATGTTCATCGCCATGATTACAAATGAATGGTTTGGAATGAAGAAAAATATTGAAGCGAATATTGAGGCACAGGCAATGATTATCGGCTCAAATACTGCTGCCGCCTTGGTCTTTGATGATGCAAAGGCTGCAGTGGAAACCCTCTCATCTATTTCAGCATCTCCTCATATTATTGCTGCAATCCTCTATGATAAAAAGGGCAAATTATTTGCCGAATACATAAGAAATAATACAGACAGGGCTTTATTCCTGTCTGTGCCCGGACAGGGAAAATATTATAGGGAAAACTATCTAACTGTCTCCCAGAATATCTATCTGGATAATAAAGCCATCGGCACTATTTCTGTAACTACCAGCCTTCAGGATTTTTACACTTCGTTAAGGCGGCATATAATCTATACTTCTCTTATCATGCTCTTTGCCTTTTTAGGTATAATCCTGCTATCTATATTGCTTCATAGATTGATTACCGACCCTGTATTGAAGCTCAGCAGCCTAATGAACATTATTTCACGCGAGAACAACTATCTGCTCCGTGCCGAAAAACATGCTGATGACGAAATAGGCCTCCTCGTTGACGGCTTTAATAATATGCTTTCAAGGATTCAGACCCGCGAGATGGAATTAATTAAGTCAGGACATCTGGCAGCCATAGGCGAGCTGGCAGCAGGTGTTGCCCATGAGATAAACAACCCTATAAATGGCATAATAAACTATGCCCAGATAATTGCCAATAAATCAGAAAAGGGAAGTAAAGAGAATGAGATTGCCAGCCGCATAATAAAGGAGGGTGACCGAATAGCTAATATTGTAAAGAATCTCCTCTCCTTCTCACGGCAGAAAAAAGAGGAGAGATTAGAAGTTTCTGTTCATGAGATATTCTATGGTGCCCTTGAGCTTATTGAGAGTTCATTACAAAAGGACGGTATTATAATAAAGGTGGATATCTTAAGAGAACTCCCACAGGTGGCTGTAAATCCCCAGCAGATTCAGCAGGTCTTTATAAATATTATTAGTAACTCCAGATACGCACTTAATAAGAAATATCCACAAAAACATGATGACAAGATACTTGAGATAAGCGGCGGGGAAATAATGATTGACAACCAGCGGTATGTAAGGATTTCATTCTACGACCATGGTATTGGCATTTCTCCTGTGGTAATCAACAGGGTAATGGAGCCGTTTTTTACAACCAAATCAAGGGGTGAAGGGACAGGACTTGGTTTAAGTATCAGCCAGAATATCATTAATGCCCATAACGGTAAACTTACAATTGACAGTGTAGAAGGAGAATTTACAAAGGTAGAGTTGATTTTACCCTGCAAAATAAGAACAAAAACCAACTAAGCCACAAAGACTCAGAGGCACAGAGAAAGACAAAAATAATTAAGGAGAAAGGGAGAAGATGGAGAGATGGAGAAAAAGGAAAATAAAATATTTTTTTATTCCCCCTTTCCCAAATTTCCCCCTTTTTCCTTTATTTTCTTTGTGCCTCTGCACCCCTGCGGTGAAATTAAGTTTTTCCTTGTTGATTCTATTTTAAAGGGTATTACACATTGGTAAGGATGTCAACTTGTCAGAAATATACATCATCCTGATACATTCAGTATTCAAAGTTGAATTTAAAATCTTTTATTGCTAATATAAATTAAACCAAATAAACATTCGGTTTAATTTATTCTGAACAAAGTGAAGAATCTCATCTAAATTTGGGGGATCGTCTAACGGCAGGACGGCAGACTCTGAATCTGTCTATCTAGGTTCGAATCCTAGTCCCCCAGCCAAAAAAGCAAAACTTGATTTTAGCCACGAATTTACACAAATATTCACGAATTAAAAGAAAAGGTTTTTAAAAATTAGTGTTAATTCGTGTTCATTTGTGGCAAAAATTTTTTTCGGTTTATTTCACCCCAACATGAACTGCCACAATTCCAAATGTGAGGTTAAAATATTTCACATCGTTTAAACCCTCCTCCTCCATATTTTTTTTAAATTCTTTCTGTCCGGGGAATTCCATAACAGAATCGGGCAGGTATTGATAAGCATATCTTCTGCCTGAAATAATTCCCCCTATAAATGGCAGGATTCTTTTAAAATAGAGGTGATAGATTTTCTTAAAGATTTTATTGGATGGATTTGTGAACTCAAGTATAACTACCTTTCCATTTTCCTTTATAACCCTCCTCATCTCCCTTATTCCTTTACTGATATCAGAAAAATTTCTAACCCCGAACGCTGATATAACACCATCAAAGTAATTATTATCAAATGGTAAGCCCATAGCATTTGTTTCCAGCAGGGTGATATAGTCTGAAAGCCCTTCCCTTTCAACCTTTTTTCTCCCTGCGTAAATCATCTCAGGGGTAAAATCCACTCCAATGACCCTTTTCTTTTCTCCACCCTGCCTCAGAATCTCTATTGCACAATCTCCTGTCCCTGTTGCTACATCCAAAAACAGATTGCCCTCCCCTTTTAAAAGCTCCTTTACTGCAAATCTCCTCCAGTATGCATCCCTCCTCATACTTAATAGCCGATTTAGCAGATCGTAACGGTGGGCTATACTGGAAAACATCTGTTTGACAAAAATATCTTTATCTCTTTGAATTGGCATAAAATTATTCTAACATGGGCATTATTTTTATGGTAATTTAAAAGCAGGACAAAAACCTGATTTTTAGACAGGATAAATAGGATTAACAAAAGAAGATAAAAATTGCTTTTAATTCATCTTGTTTATCCTGTAAATTCTGTCTAAAGGTTTTATAATTTCCTATACATGAACATAGCAGGGATTAGTTCCTGCTAAACGCTAATCACAGGGAGGGTTTATATGTCAGAGAAAAAGATATGTCCAATTTTACCTCCAGACCAGCATCACAAACCGCAGGAATGTGTTATAGACAAATGTGCATGGTGGGATGGGATGGAGAATAAATGTGCTGTTACTGTAATATCATTTTTTCTGAGAATGGGAATAAGGGTAAAGAAGTAACCTGAAATGACACCTTTTTTATGGATAGTAACTTATTTTCTTGATACATAAGGGCATGTATTATAACATTACTCCACATGGAGAATTGGCAAGAGATTGAAATTAAAGCTGAAGAAAAGGAGAGATTTCCCCTCCTTCACCTTTCATTATTAATTATTACCCTTTTCAGTACAATGCTGGCAGGGGCAATTCAGGAAGGCGTAAACCCGATAGTCCAACCTCATTTAATATATAAAGGGCTCCCCTTTTCTCTAACCCTTATGCTCATACTGGGGACGCATGAAATCGGACATTATCTCGCTTCAAAAAAAAATGGTGTAATCGCCACACTACCGTATTTTATCCCGGCACCATCACTCCTCGGAACATTCGGGGCTTTTATAAAAATGAAGTCCCCCATACCTGATAGAAAGGCACTCTTAAAGATAGGCGTATCGGGACCTATAGCAGGTTTTATCATTGCACTTCCGGCAACCATCATCGGGCTTTGGCTCTCTGAAGTAAGAGAGCCGTCACAAATGAAAGGTGGAATATCACTCGGCTCATCACTTCTCCTCTCTTTTTTGACAAAAACCATACTTGGAGTTACAGATGATTCTGCCGATATCCTCCTCCACCCTGTAGCATTTGCAGGCTGGATTGGGCTTTTCGTAACTGCACTTAATCTCCTCCCCATGGGACAGCTTGACGGCGGGCATATAGTATATTCATTATTTAAGCGTGGACACTATTACATGTCGCGAATTATCTTTATATCTCTATTTCCACTTGGATTTTTCTGGGAAGGGTGGTTCATCTGGGTTGCGGCTGTCTTTGTCCTTGGATTGAGGCATCCGCCGTTGCTTGATGAGACAACACCACTTGATATGGAAGATAAGGTGCTTGGTATAATTTCACTGATTATTTTTATTATTACATTCATACCTGTCCCATTCAAAATTTGATTATCCTATGTTACTTATCGGGCTTACTGGAGGCATTGCTACAGGAAAGAGTTTGGTATCTGAGATACTTAAAGAATTGGGGGCTTATATAATTGATGCCGATAAGATTGCACGAGAGGTTGTAGAGCCTGAAAGACCGGCTTGGTTAGAAATAGTAGAGTTTTTTGGCAAGGATATTATAAATAAGGATAAGACAATCAACAGGAAAAGGCTCGGTGAAATTATATTCAATGACCCTGTCAAAAAAAGGAAATTGGAGGAGATAGTCCATCCGAGGGTAATTGAAGAGGAGAACAGGATGGTTAAAGAATACTTGAAGATAAAGCCTGATGGTATTGTGATTATAGACGCAGCCCTTCTGATTGAGGCAGGAAGTCATAAGAGAGTGGATAAATTAATTGTAGTCTATGCCGATAAAGAAACTCAGACAAAAAGATTAATGGAGAGGGATGGATTGAGTAGAAGGGACGCCGAAAAGAGGATAGCATCGCAAATGCCCTTGGATAAAAAGGTTGAGATGGCAGATTTTGTTATAGATAATAGTAAGGATATTGAAGGGACACGGAGACAGACTATTGATATATTTAATAAGCTAAGGAAGGGGACCCAAAATCCGATTTAGGATTTTGGGTAAATCGCCAAGTCGCCTGAAAGACAAGACTGACAGGTAATTTTGCGACGCAACCGTATATCACCAATACGGTGAGGAGCAAAATTGCCGAAGACGCAGTATTTCAGGATGAATCGGCGATTTGAAATCCCGCTAAAGCGGGATTTGGGGGGATATGATAGACTTGCAATTATTCATAAATCTTGTAAAATATGGACATTTAAAAGCATAAGGGATTTTCTATGGAGATAATTGATATAATCGCAAAACTAAATTATTTGAAAGATGAAGAAAATAAGGTTACAGGTGAAGTGAAGGAACTTCTTGAGAGGTTTGGCAATACACTTGAGCGTAAGGAGAAAGAGAGATTAAGTTTTGAAGATGAGATATTAAAGCTTACCGGGAATAAAAATGAGACGAAGGAAAATTTAAGGGCTGTAACAAAAAACATTTTAGTTTATAAAATTAATCTTGCAAAGGTTAAAGAGAGATTGGGTGAACTTGATAGGAAAAGCATCTCCATTAAAAAAGAGCATGAGGAACTCTTATCCCGCCCTATGGCAAATATAGTCCCCCTTTCTCAATCTGAATCAGCAGCCATCGGGTCTGATATCGGCAATGTTGAAATGAGAGGGTTTGCAAAAACTAAAGAAGTATTTATAATAGCAGTTGATAATATATTTGGCAAATATGAATCGGAAATAGAAGAGACAGAGAATGAGAAAAAAAGGCTGAAAGAGATTGAAGACAACATTAACAAAAAAGATGAGGAGGCTAAGCAACAGCAGGAGATATTGACTAACAGCCTCAAGGCATATTCGGATGAGATAGCAAAAAACAAGAATGAACTAAGGTCTTCTATTATAGAAGAGATGAGGATAATTGAGGAGTTTAACAGGGTTATAAGGAATATTGACAGGGCGATTGTAGTATCAAAAGAGGTTAAGGATATTTTGAATAAAAATTCTGCTACATTTTGATTTCAAGTGATGTCTTATGAATAACCCATTTTACCAGATACCTGAAATCTCAAATGCTCTCTTTGGCAGTAATGTTAAATTGCTTCCTTCTGTAGATGAATTATTTGAACTGGAGTTGGCTAATTTAGAATATCATAATTTGAATAAAGATGAATTAATTGATAGAAGTGCTTTTTTTCAGTCTGTAAATGGAAATTTTACTAAACATTTTAACCTCTACTCAACAAAATCATCAGCACTCTCAGAAAATCGTTCAGCACAAACAAAGAATTACTTTGAAAATGGTCAATTTTCAACTGGTTATGCTACTCATGGTCTCTTCCCTTATCGCGGTAAGTTTCATCCTCAATTAATTAAGGGATTGCTAAACATAATCGGCATTAAAAAAGGCGAGGTCATTCTTGACCCAATGTGTGGAAGTGGAACAGCCAACATTGAAGCAGCTTTAATGGGAATTAATTCGTATGCAGTTGACAGTAGCCCATTTTGTCAGTTTATGACAAAGGTTAAATTTGAAGCTTTGACAATTAATATTGACTTATTGAAAGGACTTTTACAGCAAACCGAAAAGCTATACGATTTTTTTGATGTTAAAGATGTATCAGTGCAACTAAAAAAAATTAAAGACCCTCAAAAATTGAATGTTTACCATTTGTCACTGCTTGCATTTTTGGATGCTTTGGGCTATTCAATGAGAGTAACCAAATCCAGCCATAAACAATTATTTGGGAAAGTTCTGCATCGTTATATGACAACCGTATTTGATTTTCTAAGCAACTCATATTATGAAAAAGACAAAGTTGGACTTGTAAAAATTTTGCCTGAGTCAAATGCCTTAAAACTGGAATTAGACAATGAGTCAGTTGATGGTGTTATTACTTCTCCGCCATATTCCTTTGCTATTGATTATGCCAAAAATGATGAAGCTCAATTGAAATATTTTGGCTATAATACAGAGGCAATTAAATCAAATATGGTTGGATTAGTTGGAAAAAACAAAACAGAACGATTGAATAATTATTTTAGAGATATGGAAATTGTTTGCTCTGAAATTTCAAGAGTTTTAAAAAAGGGGAAATATTTTATAATGATTATTGGTTCAAATACAAATCAAACTGGTGGGATTAGGTTGGAAAATCGGATTATAGAATCCTGTAAAAAATATAAATTGAGTTTAGTTAAAAGCATTCTAAAACCAATTAAAGGAATGCGTAATACAATGAAAGATGAATATATTTTATTTTTTGAGAAAACCCTTTAAGAAAATACCTTATGAAATCTGTTGATGAAAAATATCAGACAATTATTGAAAAAAATACCTTTTACTTCTTCAATCCAGTTTTTGAAGAAAAGTATGAAGGTTATTTAAACTCAATAAAAGAAACACTACTTGTGCTGAAAAATGAAATTGAAAATGAAGGTTTAAAAAAGGCACAGTTTGAACGTCTTATAGGTGAAAAAGAAAATGGCTTGAGGGCATTACTTGCCTTGACAGGTTTTTCCAACGAATATCTCAAACGATTAACAACAGTTATTCGGGTGGTCAATAATCAAGAACTCTCAAACCTCGTTTTTAAAGACAAGTGGTGTGAAGATGAATCGGCGGAACAAATAAAAGAATGGTCGGATGAAAAAATTCAGAAAATGCTTACTGTAAATGAGTATTTCAGAAAAGGAATCGTCAACATCTTCTTTGAAGGGTCAACCATTCCGTTTCTATCCAATACCATTCCTCTTTTTGAGCTAAAAAAACTCAGCATTTCAAAACTTAAATTTGATATTCCCGCAATGATTGATACCTTAATCCGCTATAAAGAGAAGGGATCATATTCCGGCATGAAGGAAAAAAACCCGGAAACTCTTATAGAAAGTCTGTTGGATAATTTGCATATTCCATTTGAAAAAGGCGATTTGAAGGAGCTTATTGAAAATGCCCCTGCAACCAAACGGACAATGGATTTTATTATTCCAAATAAGAAGAACCCAAGAATCATTGTAGAGAGTTCATTTTTGGTAACAACCTCTTCCGGACAAGGCGATAAATCCAAAACCGAAATCTCTATTGATTCGCTTATTAAAGAACATTATCCAAAAGCCAAATTTATGGGATTTATTGATGGAATCGGCTGGTATGTCCGCAAAGGCGATTTAAAGAGAATGGTTGCTGCATACGAAGATGTTTTTACTTTTCATAAAGAAGAATTGGAAAGATTTAAAAACTTACTAAAGGATACTATCAATAATGAGTAATATAAAGTTTGACATACAAGGAATAGGGAAGTTAATAAAAGATTACTCTCTATCCGTTCCTCCTTATCAACGAGAATACAAATGGGAAGAAATTCATATAAGGGAGTTAATAACCGACATTCATAATTCAATTAGCACCTCAGATAAAGAATATTTCCTTGGAACTGTTGTGCTTTCAGAAAAACAAAATACCAAAGAATTGGAAATTGTTGATGGCCAGCAGCGAATTACGACAATAGTTATTTTTTTATCAGCGGTTAGAGATTTTTTTTATGATAAGCATGAACAGAAAAAAGGCAATTCTTTTAAAGAAAAGTTTATCAGTAATTACAATACAAGAAGTGATGAAAATGTTTCTAAGCTAAAATTAGGCCTAACAGATAGAGCTTTTTTCCAAGAATACATAATTGACAAAGACGAAACTTCCAAAGGTTCAAAAGAATCACATAAAAGAATTATTAAGGCAAAAGAAATTGCTAAAGAGCAGGTCAACAAATTGGCTAAATTAAGTAATGATGGGTTTAATGTTATACACGACTGGGTTGAATTTATGGAGGAAAAATTAAAGGTAGTATCAATTACAGTTCCGAATGACTCTAATGCCTACACAATTTTTGAAACACTTAATGATAGAGGTCTTGAACTGGCGCAAATTGATTTGCTGAAAAATCATTTATACAGCAGAGCCGGGGAGAAATTAGATAACGTCCAGAATTACTGGACAAGTATGACTTCAAAGGTTGAGAGCACTACACAAAATGAAAGCATAATTTTAACATATATTAGGCATCATTGGTCTTCACAATACGGATTAACTCGTGAGCAAAATAAAGAACTCTATACTGCAATTAAATCTAAGCATAAAACATCATCAACTACTCTTAGCTATGTAAAAACATTAGATGAAGATACATCCTTGTATTTAGCTATTTTAAATCATAATGACCCTTATTGGAATGGATTTAATAGTGTTGTTAAACAATACATAGAAACCCTAAATTTTTTCCCGATAGACCAATATAGACCACTTCTGCTGGCTATCCTTAAAAAGTTTTCAAACAAAAATGAAATTGAAAAGACTTTTAAGTTGGTAGTTTCTTGGATGGCACGGAACTTAATCACTGGCAAGTTAGGTGGTGGTACTTTAGAAAAAACATATTCCGAAAAAGCGACGCCAGTTCAACAATGAAGTGCAACACTTGGGAAGCAGAAAGGAGAAATGCTATCCTAAGTGTCTATGACAAAACGATACAATCACCTAACCTTGTCTGAAAGAGATCAAATTACGATAATGCTGTATGAGGGGAGAAA
>JACQBS010000151.1 GCA_016194325.1 Nitrospinota bacterium
ACTTTAAGCTTTTTTGTTTGAATCTGTTTCATGGCTATACTCCTTTCTTTGTTTTAGGTTTAAACCAACTCGTTATTCTAAAACAGAAAGAGTATAGCCTCTTTTTTAGAGCTTAACTACTTTCTATAATATAGCAAGCTCTGTGGCTAAATTATATGATTTCTTGTTAACGTTTTACGCTGTGGCATCGGATGCAGTTTTCAAATCCTTTCGGAGCATAGGCAACTTTACCATGACATCGTCCGCAATAATTTCCATCCCAGTTATCTTTCATTTTAAAGTTATTAGCCCCCTTTTTTGGTTTAAAAATACCAGGATGGCAGACCTTGCATGAAAACCAGTAGTTGTGTATACTATGCTGGAATCTGACATTTGCCATCATACTGTCATTTATCTCAAATATAATATCTTCATTGAACTCCTCTTCTTTCTTAGGTTCTTGGCCGGATAACGAATCTATCGGTTCTATAATCCCCTGCCTGACAGCAGCAGTCCAATCAGGATAACCAAAGGCATCCTTTGGAAGTTCTCTGAGGGCAGGTGGTAGTAGCGGGTCTCTTGATGGAGATGTCCAGAAATCGACTGTAAATCGTTCCTTTGCCCTGGCTTCAAACTCTACCTTACTTTTTTTAAGTTCCTCTTCCCCTGCAAAGGCAGGACAATGGAAAGATGCAAGATGCAAGATGCAAGAAACCAGAAGACATAAGACATAAGACAGACATCTGACTTCTGACTTCTGGTTTCTGGCTTCTGGTTTCATTTTCCCCCCTGAAAAATCTGGATTCTGTTATTTCCTCTGTCTACAATATATATTTTATTTCCCATGTCAGCAAAAATATAATATGGTTTATAAAGCTCCCCTTGGTTCTTCCATTTATTTTTTGAGAAACTGGACTGAAAAACTCCATCTTTTTTAAAAGTTAGAACACTCCCCTTATGCTGGTCCAGTACATATATAAATCCATTCGGACTGATGGCTATGCTTACAGGGAACTCAAATTCATTTACCTTGTTCCCCATTTTACCAAAACTTGAGATAAATACACCTTTATTATTAAATATATAAATTTTTCTCTCAAGGGTTGAAAGTGAGTATATGTTGCCATCTGCATCTACACGAACATCTGAAAAGTCTATAAATTTGTTTTCAAATTTAATTTCTCTTAAGTATCTGCCATCAGAATCTATTATCAGTATTCTACCATTAGCTTTATCTATTATATACAGTGTATCATTTTTATCAATTGCTAACTTCCATGGTAATATGGGGTTTTCTCTTGCCGGGGCATCTCTGATATCAAACTGTTTAAATATTTTTTTTGATATGTCAATAAGGAATAAACCATTTTTCTCTGGCCCGCCTATGACGAAGAATTGCTCTTTGCTGTTTCTAACTGCACTCATAGGGTATTTCAATTCTCCGCCTGCATCAAATTCCGAGATAAAGTTGAAATCAGGGTCAAAGGAGACAAGACGATTATTTCCTGTGTCAGCAACATATAATCTTTTTTTTGATTCATCAAAGAATATAGCTGAAGGCTGATTGAACTTTCCCATTATCTTATCGCCGCTCAATGAGGCAATAAGTGTCATATCCGATGAAAACAGATATGGAGGGGCAAGACAACTCAGAATTAAGAAAATTATAAAAAAAGTGCCACAGAGGCACGGAGACCCAGAGAAAAAAATACGAGGTAAAGGCATAGGTAAAGGTAAAGATTTTTTCTCTGCCTCTACCTTTACCTCTACCTGCTTTATACTCTGTGCCTCTGTGGCTCTGTGGCAAATCAAGTTTTTATTCATATTTAAAATCTATGGCATTGTTCGCATAGTTCTTTATCCGGGTCAAGCCTGAGATTATATTTGTATCCTGATCCCATCGGGTTATGGCATGTGATACAGTTCATCTCTTTTTTATTTCTGGGGTCAATGATATCAGCACCAACCGGGTGAGAAAATATCTGTTGCTTTTCGTGGCATTTTCCGATATTGCATGACTCACTTTCCTTTGCCTTCAGAAAACTTATATTATCTGAACCATGGGCAGTATGACATGAGGAGCAGTCCTCAAATTTGGGATGTTTGAATATGACCGCTTTAGCAGTCACGCGATTCTCTGTATCTTTGTGGCATTTAAAACAGACCTTTTCCTCTCTTTGAGCAAGGAGGTATTTAGTGTCGGATGCATGTGGATTATGGCAGTTCAGACAGGAGTTCTCTCTGTTTCCTATTACATGGTTATTTATTTTTTCAAAACTCTTTTTTGTATTTGCATGGCAATTGTAGCAGAGGTTTGCCCCATTATTTATTAACTTTAATGGATTTTTAGAGTCGCTACCGTTATGACATGCTTTGCAATCTCTTTTTAGCATAGGCTGGTGTATGGATGCCTTTAAAAGACTCTTGCTGTCAGAGGAGTGAGGGTTGTGACATGATGAACAGTTTGATTCCCCTGCAGGATAGCCGGAATGGGCGTCAATGAACAATTTTTCTCTTACCTTATGACATGATGAGCATAGATCTGCATTCCCTTTTTTAATCAGCCCTTCATTGGCGGATGAATGCGGGGCATGGCAGGTGATACACTCACCCTTCTTTACAAGAGGATGAGACTCTTTACCTGTTATAAGCGAGTCTCTAAGATGGCATGTAAAGCAGCCCTCTCCCCCTTTTTTTATAAGTAGTTTGTCATTTGTAGATGAATGAGGATTATGGCAGGTGAGACATTTTCCATCTCTTACAGGGTCATGGATAATTGTCTGACTAAAGCCGCCGCTTTTATCATTTTTATGACATGTATAGCATAGTACCTCTTCATTATTTCTTAAGAGCCCTTTATGATTTGATGCATGGGGATTGTGGCAGGAGATACAGTTTCCATCTTTTACAGGGGTATGTGCCTTTTCCTCTGAAATCTTCTTTTGCAGGTCAGGGTGACAGTCAAGACAGATTTTTCCATGAGTTGCGGCACCTCTTGAAATATCTAATGAAATTATTAATAACCCTATGATAATTAAGGGAAAAATTGAATACTTGAAGAGATTTCTCATCTAAAAACACAGACTCTGTTTCTTCCCCCTTCTTTTGCCTTGTAAAGGGAATCATCTGCTCTCTTTATTAAATCAAGATAATTGGATACATCCCCAGATATAGATGCTACCCCCAAACTGACTGTTACCTTTAATGGATTTTTTTCTGCCTTAAATCTGTGAAACTCTATTTGCTTCCTTATTTTTTCAGCAAGTATGCATGTGTTATCTATATCAGTATCAATAGCAAGAACTGCAAACTCTTCCCCCCCATATCTTGCGACAAAATCAACTTTGCGGACACTCTGTTTAAGAATATATCCTACCTCTTTTAAAACAGTGTCACCCTGGAGATGCCCGTAGGTATCATTTATTGACTTGAAATGGTCTATATCCAGTATTATCATTGAGAGGTTTTTCTTAAATCTCTTTGCCCTCTCAAATTCCATTTCAAACATTTCTTTAAAATATCTGCTGTTATAAAGTTTTGTAAGTCCGTCTGTAATGGACAGATGCCTTGTTTCATCATATAAGAGCATGAGTTTAAGCACCATTGAAAAATCAGCGGCAAGGAGACGAATAATGTTTTCAGACTCCTTATCAAAGGCTTGAGATTTAGTGGTATAGAGGGATATATTGCCTATATTCTCGTTGTGTATATTAAGCGGGGCAGACAACCTTGCAGTAATTTTATCAGGGACACTGTTATCTATTGGAGAACTGTTATTAAGAAAGTGTATTTCAGCCTCGTCCGTTCCCTGATTAAAACCTTCAGGGACAGGTTTTTGTTTATCGTGGATATCAAGAAGGATGTGACTTTTTATTTCGCTGATATTTTCATCTGACATAGGCTGTTTAAGTTCTATATATAGTTTGGTTCCATTAATATCAAAAAGGCATAGGCATAAAGATGAGTAATCTATCAGGCTGTTGACGAGCAATGAAGCCTCAGATAGAAGCTTGTTTCTGTCATGAATAAAATTTGCAAGCCGCCCTACCTCATTGGAAAGGGTTGATTCAAAAAGCAGTCTGTCCAGCAATTGGTTTAAACTTGATTTGATAGATTCCCAGTTCGCGGCACCACGATTATCAAGCAGGTCTTTCTTTTTTGGGATAGAGGTTTTGGAATCTTTCAGAAGCAGACGAATAGTATCTTTAAGAACTGAGAAATCTGAACTTTTTACAATAAATCGGTCTGCACCTGCCCGTATCCCCCAGAATCTGTCCTGCGGCTGGTCCATACTTGTGAGTAAGATGATAGGGATATCGGAAGTTTCCTTGTTGTTTTTTAGCAGTCTGCATAACTGATAACCGTTTAATTCCGGCATCATTACATCAGAGACAACAATATCAGGGGTGTCCCTGAATGCACGGCTGACCCCTTCCATACCATTACCTGCAGTTATGACATCAAACCCATCCTTCTGAAGAGACATTTGCAATGAGACAAGCTGGGTTTTGCTGTCATCTATTACTAATACCCGTTTGTTCATAATATATAAAATTTGCCACAGAGGCACGGAGACACGGAGATTTTTTAACTTATTTTATTTCTCTGTGCCTCTGTGTCTCTGTGGCTTATTATGTTTTTATTCTGAATCCAGTATATTATCTCATCAGGAATCTGTTCAATATTACATACCTTCATAACTGCGCCGCTTTCAATTGCAACCTTTGGCATGCCGAAAATCACACTGCTCTCCTCATCCTGTGACAGTGTAAAACCACCTTCATTTCGTATAGCCATCATTCCCTTTGCACCATCCCTCCCCATACCAGTAAGTATTATACCCATGCAGTGCTCTCCATATGCGGATGCAGAGGATTCCATTAGAAAATCTACTGAAGGGCGGTGGCCTGAAATCGGGGGGGTATTGTTCAGGAATATCTTTTTATCTATTGTAATTCCCATATGATAATTGTCAGGTGCAAAATAGACACTGCCTCTTTCAACAGTTTCGTTATCTTCACCGATTTTTATTTTAAGAGGGCATTCATCCTGAAGCCATGTAATCAGCCCTTCCATAAACCCTTGTGATATATGCTGTGTAACCAGAATAGGCAAAGGAAATTTTGGATGCAGTTTGCTTAATATATAATTTAATACCGGTGGTCCTCCTGTTGAGGCGCCGATAACCAGGATGCCATCTCCATCAGCAGAAATGGATATTCTTTTCGGACGATATTTTTTATAATCTAAAGGAGTTGGTTTAAAGATTTTTTTAAAAGGGCGAACTCTTGATACAACCTTAATTCGCTGTATAAGCACCTCTGCCATATCATCTGATGACTTGCCAGCCGTAAGTATTCTGGGCTTTTCAAGGACATCCAGTGCCCCGAATTTCAGGGCATTAAAGGCAACATTTAAGTCATCATTTATAGAGGCACTAAAAACCAATATAGGGGTTGGAGATTTTGCCATTATCTCTTTTGTTGCCTCAAAGCCGTCCATAATAGGCATGCGAATATCCATTGTGATGACATTCGGCTTTAATCTATTAACCATCTCTATACACTCTTTGCCGTTTTTTGCCCAGCCAATGACCTGAATCTCCTTATCCTTAGTAAGGGTCATCCTTATAATCTCTGCTATTGTCGGTGAATCTTCCGTAATCAATACTCTAATCATATTTTAAAAAAGTGTCAGTGTCAGTTTTTAGTGTCAGAGTTTTTTGCTGACACTGTCACTATTCACTGACACTGCTTTTTATATTTGTGTCAACCGCTTAATAGTTGTCAGCAGGTTTGACTGGTCAAATGAGCTTTTAACAATATAGGCATCTGCACCAATCTGTATCCCCTTCTTTTTGTCTTCGTCTGATTCCATGGCGGTAACAAGGATGACAGGGATTTTGCTGTATCTGTTATCCTGTTTAATCTTTTCTGTCAGTTCAAGGCCACTCATATTTGGCATCTGGACATCACTTACGATAACATCAAAGTTTTTTTCCCGAATTTTTAGAATGGCATCCTGTCCGTCAATGGCTGTTACTACATCATAGCCATAAGATTCAAGTATGTTTTTTTCAAGGGTCCTTGTCATAATTGAATCATCAACCACAAGGATTGAAAGATTCTTTTTTATATCAACGCGTTCTTTTTTTCTCATGGCTGAGGTTATTCCCCTGAGTTGAATTGTATTAATCATATCGGTTACATTGAGGATTGGTGCAATATTGCCGTCACTCATTATAGTAACCCCTGAGACATTTCTCACCCTCTTCATGTAGTTCCCAAGCCCCTTTATAGTTATGTCCTCTTCGCCAATGAATTTATCTATCGCAAAGGCTGCCATTGTATTGCCTGTTTTAAGGATAACCGCAAGCCTCTCTGCATCTTCTTTTTTATCAGACTCGGAGATATCCAATATCTGTTGCATGCGGACATAAGGTATTGTTGAGCCGTTGTAATGGACAGCAAGTCCCCCCTCAATGGTAGGCAGATTCTTCTCTTCAACTTTGATTATCCTTTCAACCATATTAATAGGTATATAACATATTTCATTCCCGATGAAGAATTTAATGGCATGAGTTATACTGAGGGTCAGGGGGATTGTAAGTACGAAACGGGTTCCTTTATCTTTCAATGCCTCTATATCTATTGTCCCATTCAGCTTTTCAATTGTAGCCTTGACCACATCCATTCCGATTCCCCTGCCTGAGATATCTGTAATCATTTTACTTGTAGAAAAGCCCGGTTGAAATATGATATTCAGTATCTGTCTCTCTTTCATCTGGTGTATCTCTTTTTCTGTATATAAGCCTTTTTTTACAGCAGAACCCTTTATATCTTCAATGTCCATTCCCCTGCCGTCATCAATTATTTCTATAATGGCATTATTCCCCTTTTGAGACAGTATTATTTTTATAGTTCCATCTTCAGTTTTATTTGATTTTATTCTTTCATCCGGCGGCTCTATTCCATGGTCAATTGAATTGCGGAGCATGTGCATAAGGGGGGACTTGATCTCTTCAAGGATATATTTATCAAGCTCAATATCGCCGCCTGAGAATTCAAATCTTACCTTTTTATTTTCAGAGACAGCAATATCCCTTACCATCTTTGGAAAGGCACCCATGATTGTATGGAAGGGGAGTAGCCTTGTCTTTTTAATATCGTCCTGAAGATTTTCAATGATGAGTGAAAGCTGATGACTATCATCCGAGAGTGTCCTGTGGAGAGAATCAAGCCTGTCAGAAAAAACTGACAACTGATTACTGACCACTGACCACTGACTACTGACTTGTGAAGTGTTTAGATGTATTGACCTTTTATCTTTTTTAAATGCCTGCTTAGCCGAATTGCAGTCATTAATTATTGATTGGACATGGGTGACCCTCTGCTTTGCCTTTAACTTCATGATTAAGAGCTCACCTACCTCTTCCATAAGTCTGTCAAGCTTTTCAGAACTGACCCTGACAGTACTTTTTGGCTGAATGGCAGAAGCCTCCTCACCCGGCTTATACCCTTTTTTAGGAGCAGGTGTTTTTGTTGAGACTTCAGCCGGGGTTGGATTAAATAAATTAATAGCAGCAATAAGGTTTTTAAATGCCTTTTGGTCTATATCTTTAGGCAGAACTTCATCAGAATTCTGCCAATTGTATGGAGGATTCATCTCGCTGCCGATTTGATGGATAAATATTTTTATAAAATCCGCACCTGATAGGAGGGTGCTTATCAATGGAGCTGTTATAACTATATTCTTGTCCATAACCCCTGATAATATCTGCTCCATGGCGAGAGAGAGTGAGTCCATCTCATTATGCTTAATCATGCGGGCACTCCCCTTCAGGGCATGTATCTGGTTATAGGCAGACTCTATCTCCTTCGGCAGGTTCAGGACGCTGTCCTTTTTATTTTGGGGAGATTTTTCAATTTTAATGAGGCTATTTACAAGGCTCTGATATGAATCGGTTGTTTCCTCTATGAAGAGGTTCATATCCACTGTAACATCTTCCTTCGGCAGGCTCAGGACGCTGTCCTTTTCCTCAACTGCCTTCTGTTTTTTTGTAGCAGGCTTTGAGATTAGCTCACCCTTTGATACCTGCTTTAGCTGTTCAATCAGTGACGAGACATCAACCTCATCTTCTCTGCCCCCCTGTGATATGATTTTTACAATTTCAGCAATGTTTTCCAGACTATTAAAGATTAGATTGGTGATTTCAGTTGAAAGGGTGATTTCACCCTTTTTAATCTTTCCGAGAATCGTCTCAAGGTTGTGGGAAATTTCCTCTATTGATTTAAAATCAATCATCCGGGCTGCACCTTTAAGGCTGTGTGCATCCCGGAGGATTTCCGATAGGAGTGCTGGATTATCAGGATTCTCCTCAAGTGTCAGTATTCCGCTGTTGAGCTTCTGGATATGCTCATCACATTCTATTTTAAAAATCTCAAACAGCTTTTCAAATTCCTCTTTACTAAAGGTCATAGAGTGATAAAACACAGTTCAAACCGTTCCAGCGGTTTAATCGGCTTAAACGGTTTGAACGGTTGAAACTGCTTGTTCGGCCCTCTTAAGACTTCGTCTATCAACCAGCTCTTGTAAATTCTGTGCAATCAAGTGCAGGTCTTTTATGGCATTGCTTGTTTCCTTCATGCCGTTATTGATATGAGTCATAGCCTCGGCTACCTGGTCATTTGCAAGGGATTCCTGCCTTGATGCAATGCTGATTTCATTGGCTGAATCTGCAGTTGTCTGGATTATAGTAATAGAATTATTAATGGTTAAACCCACCTCTAAAATATGGCTGACCCCGGCATCTACCTTTTTTGCCCCCTCTTCAGTTGCAAGGACTGTGGAATTGACAGAGGACTGTATCTCCTGAATAAGGGTGGAAATCTTCTCTGTAGCCTTCTTGCTCTGGTCTGCAAGGGATCTCACCTCAGATGCGACTACTGCAAAACCCTTTCCATGCTCCCCTGCCTTTGCAGCCTCTATTGAGGCATTTAATGCAAGCATATCGGTCTTATTAGCTATATCCTCTACAACATTTATAATCATCCCTATCTGATTTGTCTTTTCACTTAATGACAGAACCTCTTCAGCAATTGTCCCGACCTTATCTTTTATCAGATTCATTTCTGAGATACTTTTTTCCACTGCCTTCTGCCCTTCCTGTGCGATAGAGAGGGATTCTTTAGACTGCTGTGCAAGGAATTCTGATTTTGAGAATACCTGCTTTGATGATGCATTCAGCTCTTCTACGGTCGTAGTTACCTGGTTGACAGATGATGCCTGCTGTGAAGTAACCTGCTCCTGCTGGGTTACTGCTGATGTGATTTTAAAGATAACCTCTGTTATAGGTTTTATGACTATCTTTTGAATAAGATAACTCATAGTAATGCTGATTGCTATAATTATGATGACAGTACCTATAATCCCGTTAATAGCATCACTTTTTATATCACGCAAAAGTTCAGCCCTTGATGCCGAAATCTGGAGGACTCCCCGTACAGGGTTGTTTTCATATCCATGGCAGGTAAGACAGCGGTCATCCCTGACAATCGGTATTAAACTGGTATAAACAGGTTCTCCATCAATCGTTTCATTATAGGTAACTTCACCGACAGTCTGCACAGCCTTGTTGAACTTATCTGCATTTATGTTAATCGGCCTGTCCTGTGGTTTGGAGATTAGTTTCTGCGGAAATGCCTTTGAATTGAGATAGCTGTTGACCTTATCTATTGTAGAGTTGTCGGAAAACGCCTCAGCTTTATTGGTGCGGAGCAGACGGACCTGCTTAAAACTCCCGGAGTTCTGGATGTTTGTAAGCCAGTTCGAGACATTTTCTGCATTACCGGTAACCATTTCCTCCCTGATGACATTGGTGACTGTGGAGGTGAAGAGGTCTATCTTTGCCCGCTCGGCACTCTCCATATCTTTCATATCGTGTTTGATGTTTAAATAAGTTGTTATGCTGAAACCAATAATGAGTGTAAGTGTTACAGTCAAAACGAGCTGCCTTTGTAGTCTGCTAAAATTTAAAAAAGATAAAATTTTCATCCTGTTTCTCCTCCTATTAAATAATTGAATATTATTAGAAACCGATTATAACATAAGCCACAGAACAAAAACATAAAAGTGTGAATGTCAGTGTGAGTGTCAGTAAAAAATAATTCCTTTAACTGACACTGACACTATCACTGATTTTTGTCCTTACTGTTTATACTTCTTCATTAACAATTAATCTCTCATCATTTAATAGCTCCTCTACATCAATAATCCAGAGGGAGGCATTATTTATAGGAAACTCATGCTTGATAATCTTATTTCTTTCAAGGAAGATTGATGATACCGGATGAATACTATCTTTGGAGAGTTCATATAAAGTGCCAAAACTATCAATCCAAATACCTGCCCTTATTCCGCCATTGCCGAATATAAGGATTTTATGCACCCCCTTCTCCATTCCCCCCTTAGAGAGGCGGGGCAGGTCATTATTTTTTTTCTCAGGCAATTCTTTTTGGATTTTCCCGGCTGAAGGATTAAGTAATGAACTCAGATTTAGAACG
Organism: Nitrospinota bacterium; assembly: GCA_016194325.1. Lineage (GTDB taxonomy): Bacteria > Nitrospinota > Nitrospinia > UBA9942 > UBA9942 > UBA9942. The sequence goes on from JACQBS010000151.1 coordinate 10,542, forward strand.
GTTAAGATGCTCCCCCTCAAGTTTATCAGTCCTGATATTACTTGAGGTGTGCAGGGGATATGGGTAATTTTATCAACTTCATGAACCTCGTTGAGATACTTTATATTAATTCCATACAATTCATTTCCGATATTAAAAGAGATGATTTTTATTAAATCTTTACCATCATCAGATTTCTTTTCAATCCGGCTGAGCTTGTCAGCCCGTTCTTTAAAAATCTTTTCCTTTTCAGTGTCAGATATCTTTCCCATGAGCTCTGACTTCTTCTGAATCTCCTTAGCCCTTTTCTTGATCTTTTCCCAGATATCTGTTTCTGTTTTAACAACAGTTTCTTTTCTTTTATTTTTATGCATAGAAAATTATAAAACTAACCACAGGTAAACATAGATGAACACTGATAGAATAAAGAAAAAAAGTTTTTATCTGTGTTAATCTGTGTCCATCTGTGGTTTCATTAAGTTTTTTGTTCTTCATCATACCTCAAGTTTTACAAATTCCTCTTTTTCTCTAAGACTAAGTATGTTATCCAGATTTAGAGAGATTATCAAATCCTTGCCAATCTGGGCAGTTGCAGATATGTATCGGATATCAATTCCGTTGATTATATCAGGAGGGGGGGTAAAGAGGTTGTCAGGTATATCCGTTATAGAGAGGGTATCATCAACAATAAAGCCCGCCACTTTATTGTGTGCCTTGACGATGATGATATCATTGTTGATCTCATAAGGGCTTGCACCAATCCCGAGCCTATCTTTCAAGTCAATAACAGGAATTGCTTTTCCCCTTAAATTGATTATTCCACGGATAAATGACGGAAGCCTTGCAATTAAGGTAATTGCAGGGAGGGGGATGACTTCTTCAACTACCGATATATTAATTGCGTAACGGACATTGTTTAAGAGGAATATCACAAAGTTCATGCCGTACGGAATTTCAACTCAACAAGGTTTAAAAGTTCTCTAACCGTCAGATGTTCAGCCTGAAAGACGATTTCATCAGACGGCTTAGACGATAACAGGTCACTCGCTATCTTGAAACAGTCTTTTGCCTGTGAATGCAGATACATCAGGGCATAAATGTTTCCAAGCGTAAAATAACCGAGTGTAAAATTTGGGTCAATATAGATTACCTTTTTCAGCTTCTCCACAGCCTCATTATATTCCTTCCTCTCAAGGTGAATCAGTGCGAGTGAATAATATGCCTCTTTGAAGAGGGGGTCTATCTCAATACAGCGGTTACCCCATTTAATAGCCTCTTCAAAGTGCCCCCTGTTGGCTGACATATGGCAAAGCATCCAGGATGCTCTCACATTTTTTGGATTGATGTCAAGGATTTTGAAAAATCTGTCAATAGCGAAGTCATAATCACTGCTGTTGTAATACTTTATAGCCTCATTAAATATGATTGTCTCCTCCCTTAAGTTGTTCCTATGCTCAGATAAATTGAGATTATCAGATGTTTTCGGTATTGCCGAACTGCTCTTTTTGATAATATTCAGCAGATTGTCCGTTTCCTTGAACGGCTCTATTTTTAAAGATTTTATTTGTGCTGGAACATTTTTTTTGTTTTTATTTTCATTAACTGATTTTTGATAGACAATACCATTTGGAAATACCCTGCTTATAAATTTGCTGTAATTATCAGCGGAGTATTCGGCATGGCCTACAACGAGGTATCCGCCATTCTTAAGGGAGTTATAGAAGTTTAAGGCAAGTCCCATCGTTGTTTCTTTTTTAAAATAGATGGTGACATTTCTGCAGATAATAATATCAAATTTCTCATCATCTCCGTTCCCATTTGAAGGCGGGTTATCTGAAATAAGGTTATGGTGGATAAACTGAACAAGTGACCTGTAATCTTCCTTTATTTTATATTTATCGCCCTTTTTATAAAAATATTTATTGACAATATCTATGTCAACACCCCTGAAAGACCATTGACTATATTCCCCTTTCCTTGCGGTGCTGATTGCCGTTTCATCAATATCTGAAGCAATGATATTAATCTTCCATGTTTCTATTTTTGGAATAAGTTCTTTCAGCATAATTGCCATAGAGTAGGGCTCTTCGCCTGTTGAACAAGCCGCACTCCAGATAGAGATAGCTCTGGAATTGGATGACTCTCTTTTAATTAACTCGGGAAAGATATGATTCTTCAATATATCAAAGTCCATCTTTCCCCTGAAGAAGTAGGTCTCATTTGTTGTCAGGCAGGAAATCAATTTTTTAAAGTAAGTGTCTCCGTTCTTTGAGGTGAGGTGTAAAATATATTCACTGAAGGAATTTGACATGGAATCAAGAAAATTTTCATATATAGGTTTTTCTAAGGTAAGGATTTTTGATTCAGGAAAGAATATGCCTGTCCTCTTCTGTATTAAATCCCTTACAATAAGCAGGTTTTCTTTATTGATAATATCTCTATTTTCTTTCACAATCATAACTATCTCGTAAAAAGTCAAGAACAAAAACTAATGAAACCACAGATGGACACAGATTAACACAGATAAAAACTTTTTTTCTTTATTCTATCAGTGTTCATCTGTGTTTACCTGTGGTTAATTTTATAATTTCCTTAAATAAATAGATTAATTTGTGAAGTATCAGTATCATTAACTATATAATCAGATGTTATTATCTCTTTGCTCTCAGAGTAATTCTCTTGAATACTTATACTTTCTACAATTGGAAATGTTAAGACAAAAGATGTCCCTTTCCCCTCATCCGAAATCACATCTATATGCCCATTATATTTTGTGACAATCTTATAAACTACATATAGCCCTAAGCCGGTTCCTTTGCCCACAGGTTTTGTGGTGAAGAATGGAGTGTATATCTGGGTTAAGTTATTTTTTTTGATTCCTATTCCAGTATCTGTAACAACTGCCTTAATAGAATCGCCATTTTTATAGCAGCTCAATATTAACTTCCCCCCTTTTTCTTCCATTGCATGTATTGAATTTATTATAAGATTTATAAAGACCTGCTGCATCTCTCCGGCATTGGCACTAGTCCAGCACCCCTTTTTCAAGTCAGAGATAATAGTTATTGAAGAAAAATCAATAGTATGTTTTGCCATCTTGATAGAGTTTTCAAGTATGACTGCCATATCAATTGTTGATATGGATTCATTTTGTGTTTGTCGGGAATAGGTTAGTAATTCTTTTACGATAGCTGTGGTTTCAATTGTATAACGGACTATATCTTTTGCATAGGAATTCACCTTTATTATATCATTTTCATCAAGAATAGCCTCTGCCATACCCAGGATACCTGCAAGCGGATTGTTTATCTCATGGGCAATTCCAGAGGCAAGTGTTCCAATGCCAGCCATCTTTTCAGATTGGATCAATTTAAATTGAAGCATCCTCTCCTCTGAAATGTCTTTAGATATTCCGACAGTCCCGACAATCTCTCCTGCATCGTTCTTTAGTTGTGAGATAGTTAGACTTACATGATGGACATCGCCATTTCTTGACAGTAAACATATCTCCCTGTTTCTGACTACACCAAATTTATTTACAAGTTCCATTATAGCTTTTCGCTCATCAGAATTTTGATAGAGGAGGGTGGCAGGTTTATTTATGATTGCATCTTTTTTATAGCCAAGCCTTTCCTCTGCCTCGGGATTAAATTCCACAATGTTGCCGTTAATATCTGTTGTTATAATTATATCCTTTGAATGTTCAACAATTTTTTCAAGATGGTTTTTTGTCTTATAAAGCTCCTGGTATGTCTTTTCAAGATTAAGATTTTTTTCGGATATTTCAATCAGTTTTGATTCCAGTTCCTGTTTATAGTTTTCTACCTCTAATTGTTTTTTATTCAGGCTTATGGACATCTCCCTGATTGAACGGGCAAGGTCTCCAATCTCATCGGTCCTCTTGAGTTCATAATCATTACCCTTTTGATAGTTGCCGTGTGAAATCTCTCTGGCAATTGACTTCATTTCAATCAGAGGTGCTGCCACCCGTCTTGATACCTGTGAAACTAAAAATAAAATAATGCCGATACCTGCAATTGTGAATATGATAATTATACTAAGGAGTCTGTAAATTGGTGCGTAAGCCTCATCAATGTCCATCTTGACTACCAATCCCCAATTGAGGTCGGGTATATGTCTATATGCGGCAAGGACATGTCTTTTCCTGTAGTCTATTCCTTCGGTAATACCATTCTTTCCTGCAATGGCCAGCGTTGATGGTGTTTCTTCCGGCAGTTTATATTTCAATGCACTCTCTTTTAAAAACTTAAGATTCAATAATGTTATATTATCCTTGTTGACCAGTATCTCTTCTCCTGTCTCGCCCATTCCTGATGTCTCTTCAACCAATGGCTCTAATATTTCATTTACCTTTATTTTTGCAACTACGACACCGGCAACAACACCATGTTCCGCCCCGCGGTAATCGTATATGACATCTGAAAATGTAATAATAGGCTGTTTAAATCTATCGGAATAATAGACATCCTTTATATAAACTTCCCCTTGTGAAATCGGTATCTTAAAGTAATCATTATTTGATTCATCTATATCAAGCCTGTCAGCATTAGTAGAGAGGACTACATGTCCTGTGGTATCTAAAATAAATATCTCAGAAAATACGCCAAATTGACTGATTGTCATATTCAAGAAAGAGGTGATGGTGCTGTATTCCTCACTCCCTGTATATTTAGCCGGTGGAAACCCTCTATGCTCATAATCTTTTTTAATCAATAGAAGTTTTGATAAATTTATTTCCATAAATCTATTATGGGCAATCATCTCTGTATCGTTAAACCTCTCTATGAACCAGTTCCTGATTTTTTTTTCCTTGCCATCAGCGATATTGCTCAATTGATTGAATATTTTTCCCCTCAGGATGGACTCCCCCTCTTTATAGATTGTGTAACCTAATATAATAAATGGCAGGATTGAAATAAGAAGGAAGATAATGATAAGTTTATTTCGGATGGTGAAAATGCGGTTTGTTTCTTCCTGCTTCATTTAAAAATACCTTCTTGCCACAGAGAACACAGAGTTCACAGAGGAAAAAATAAAAGACTAAAAATCTGTGTCCTATTTGATTTAATTTCTCTGCTTTTCTCTGTGCCCTCTGTGGCTAATTAAGTTTTTGTTATGTATCTGAGTTTTTATGAAAATGTCCCCTGTTATTGATTAAATGCTGAACAATTGTCGGGTCTAATTTTGTCCCTGATATATTTTTAATCTCAGTAATCGCATTCTCTGTGGAAAGGGATTTACGATATGGCCGGTTGCTTGTCAACGCATCAAATACATCAGCTACTGCAATAATCCGTGAGAGGAGGGGAATCTGGCCATCTTTCAATCCGTCCGGGTAACCTGTTCCGTCATAATTTTCATGGTGATGCTTTATAATCTTGCTTACATTTTTAAATGAGCTTATCTCAGAGATAATCTTTTCACCAATTAAAGAGTGTTCTTTTATCATATTAAACTCTTTTTCACTAAGGGCATCTATCTTGTTCAGGATAGAATCGGCAATTCCTATCTTGCCAAGGTCGTGCAGGAGAGCGGCGAATTCAAGGTCGGTCTTTTCCTCTTCTGAAATACTAAGTAATTCACCAATCTTAAGGCAGGTGAAACGCATCCTGTCACAATGCCCCCTTGTATATTTATCCTTCGCCTCAATTGCCTCGGCAAGCACCTTTACCATCTGGAAATTCATTTTCTGCAGTGTTTCATAAGCATTCTCAAGTTCAATCGTTTTATTATTAAGCTCATCTGTCCTCATCTCTACCTTCTTTTCTAAGAGGGTGCGATATTCCATATTCTCTCTTTCTAATTTTTTATTTTGAATCAGGAGGTCTCTGTTGTGCAGGGCGTTCTGGACAGTATTTAAGAGGTGTTCTTTTGTAATCGGCTTTATAAGGAAATCAAAGGCACCCATCTTCATGGCGTCAATGGTAATATTTAAGTCCATCAAGCCTGTAAGGATTAGGACAGGAATATCATCATAATTCTTTTTAACATATTCCAGTATCTGAAGCCCATTTACCTCCGGCATTCTAATGTCACTGATGACAAGCTCGTAATTGTTATTTTTAAGCTCATCAAATATCCCGGAGCCACCTGCTGACTGGATGACTGAATAGTTCCCCTTGGTTAGATGGATAGAGAGGGTCTTTCTTATAATCTCTTCATCGTCTATAACGAGGATTGGTCTTTTTTGCATATTAAAATTATAAGTGTCAGTGTCAGTGTCAGTTAAAGGAATTGTTTTTTTCTCACACTGACACTTACACTTACGCTTTAAGTTTTTGTGCTATATACAACACTACTTGTATCAAAAGACACAAGAACTAATAATAGATATAACAAATAAGGTTATTTTTCGGTATTGTTTTTTGAATAGATGTTAATTATAATAACCTATCATATTTAATGTATCCAATTATCATGCCAAAGTAAAGAAATTGCAATGAATTTTTTAAATAGGCTTCAAGTAAAAATAATATTACCTATCATTCTCTCTATCGTCATAATTTTCTCCATAATGATATATATTGTGGATAGGATGGAGAGGGGACTCTTTCATGAGGACTGGCTTGTCAAGACTAAGATATATACAAATTCTATTTCTGCAATGATAGAAAAAGAAATGGAAGGGAAAAGACCTTTTATTGCCCGGGACCTAATCCATAAGTTGAAAAAAATTCCTGGTATGAAAAATTTACAGGTTATCAGAACAAACGGAAAAGAGGCATTTGAGGATTTTGAAACATTTTATAAGGTAAAGGAGGTTTATCTGTTTTCCCCTGAGGTTATAGAGGAGTATTTGAATTTACGAGAGGGGAAAGCAAATGTAGTCAGTGATGAGAGGGTAGAAGCTGTTATGAGGGAGGGGAAGGAGAAAGAGTATTATGGTTATGACGAAAACGGAAAGGTGTTCTATGATTATTATCTGCCAATTTTAAATAAATCTGAATGTCATAAATGCCATGGTGACAAAGAAAAGATTCGTGGTATTTTAAAAATCTCTCTATCCGATGAAAAATTTGCCGAGCATCTGAACAACCACCTCTCTATCATGTTATGGATATCTGCAGCTACTGTAATCATTCTGATAATTGTGATTAGCTGGATTGTTTATAAACTGGTTTCCAAGCCGCTGAATACCGTTATTAAGACAATAAAGGAGATTGAGCATGGCGATAAAAATCAGAGGATTGGTTTGGAGTCAAATGATGAGATTGGATATATGGCAACGCATTTTAATATAATGCTTGACAGACTGAAACAGGAGGGACACCTCGCATCTCTCGGCAAAATCTCGGCTGTTTTGGCACATGAGATAAAAAACCCGATTGCCGGAATCAGCGGTGCAGTGCAGTTGATTGATGAGGGGCTCCCTGCATCTGACCCGAAGAGGGAGATTATAAATAAGATAATCAAGGAGGTTCAGAGGTTAGATTCAATGCTCAAAGACCTTCTCAAGTTCTCAAAGCCTATTACTGTAAATCCAAAGGTGCATGATTTGAATAAATTGATAACAGATACAATTCATCTGCTGGAATTTAAATGCAGAAAGGGTAAAATATCCATTGACACAAATCTTGACAGCAATATTCCCAATATCTTTATTGACAGGGAGAAGATTCAACAGGTGTTACTTAATATCTGCATCAATGCTATTGAGTCAATGAAGGAAGATGGAAGGCTGACAATTGCTACATCAATGGATAAACCGAGTGGCAGCGAATACATCCAGATAGATATTTCTGATATCGGATGCGGTATATCTCCTGATGTCATGAAGAATATCTTTACCCCTTTTTTCACAACCAAGAAAGAGGGCAGCGGGCTGGGACTGCCGATTAGCTTGAGAATAGTTGAAAAACATATGGGGACGATAAAAACAGAAAGTGTTGTTGACAAGGGGAGTAAGTTTTTAATAATATTACCTATTGATAATTCATTAAATATTCTTAAAGGAGATGCCGAATATAATGACAGCGAGGTATTATTATGAAAAAGGCAAGGGTATTGGTAGTTGATGATGAAAATATTATTGCATGGACACTTCAGGAAAAACTGATCAAAGAGGGTTTTGAGGTCAGGACGGTGGAGAATGGGGAATCCGCAATTAATTCCATCAAGGAAGATATGCCTGATTTAGCCTTTGTAGATGTCTTCTTGCCTGATATAGGTGGAATTCAGGTATTGAAGGAGATTATCAGTTTGAATGAGGAAATCCCTGTAATCATGGTTACAGGCTCAGGTTCAGTTGATACAGCAGTTACTGCCATGAAGCTCGGGGCTTATGATTATATCAATAAGCCTTTTAACCTTGCCGAGGTTGCCATTATTGCAAAAAAGGCAATTGAGTCTAAGAGGGTAAGCCGGGAGGTTTCATGGAGATTAGAAAAAGAGAAGAAGACACACAGTATTGGCAATATAATCGGTGAGAGTAAAGAGATAAAAGGTGTCCTTGATATGATTCAGAAGATAGTCCAGAGTGATGCTACTACTGTCCTGATAGAAGGGGAGAGCGGGACAGGGAAGGACCTTGTGGGAAGGGCTATACATTATACGAGCAGAAGGTCAGCAAGGCCTTTCATGGATATAAATTGTACTGCGCTGCCGGATACCCTTGTCGAGAGCGAACTTTTTGGATACGAAAAAGGGGCATTTACAGACGCCAAAGCAAAAAAAGTTGGTCTCTTTGAGCTTGCAGACGGGGGGAGTGTCCTCCTTGATGAGATAGGTGATATGCCCATAGCTACACAGACAAAACTTCTTAAATTTATTGAGAATAAACGTTTCAAAAGGGTTGGAGGGGCTTCAGATATTGAAGTGGATGTGAGGATTATAGCGGCAACTAACAAGAACCTTAAAGAGGAGATTAAGAGTGGAAAGTTCAGGGAGGATTTGTATTATCGCTTAAAGGTGATACCAATTTTTATACCGCCTCTCAGGGTAAGGACGGGCGATATACTTATTCTTGCCAATTATTTTATAAATAAATTCAATCAGGAGTTTAGGAAAGATGTAAAAGGACTGTCATCAAAGGCTGAAAAGGCTATTTTATCATATCAATGGCCTGGAAATGTCAGAGAATTAAAAAATGTTATTGAGAGGGCGATTATCCTTGAGAGTAAAGATAAGATATTAATTGAGCATCTCCCGATTGAAGTTGTAGAGGGTGCTCCTTTTAAAGAGGAGGAACGGCAGCAGCAATCAAATTTTACCCTTCCAGAAAATGGAGTTCCCCTTGAAGAAGTAGAAAAAAATCTATTGATACAGGCATTAAAAAAGGCAAATGGAAACCAATCAAAGGCAGCAAAACTTCTAAGCCTGAGCAGATATGCACTGCGGTATAGATTGAAAAAGATTGGATATTTAAAAATAGATTCGACAGATTCAGAAATCATACAATCTGTTTAGTCTAATGGCATATTAATTGCTGTTTATATATCCGCTTATTTATTTTATAAAACATTAGGAGGTGAACTGCCTATGTAATTTGTTGAAATATCTGTTTTATTTTTAGGGTTACATAAAAATTTAAAAAGATAGAATGGGCAATATAACACTTAAAGAGTGCGAAAATACACAGAAAACTAAAAAAAAGGGGGGGATGAAATGAAATTCAAATTTTTGATTGTTTTGTTTTTAGGTTTATTTACTCTTCTTTCTATGCCAGAATTTTCACGTGCAGAATATGGCGATATCATACTAAATAGAAAGGCTGAAAGTATGAGGAAGGCAGGGGTTAATGATGTCATGTTTCCCCACTGGTTTCATCGTATAAGATTCAAGTGTAAAGTATGTCATGAAGATATTTTTATTTTAAAGGCAGGCGCTAATGATATTAACATGAGTTTGATCATGAATGGAGAGAAATGCGGGAAGTGTCATAATGGGATTATTGCATGGGAACCGCTTTATTGTGATAGATGTCATTCTTGGGAACCAGGATGGCTCCCCGGACCGGTTCAGCATTCAAAGAAGGTATCTAAATAGGTAACAATAAATTTTATGGATTATTGAATTGACTGGGAGGGAATTTAATACGATGAAAACTGATAAAAGACTTATAATGATATTAATGTTTTTGACAATTTTTGTTGTATCCTTTAATTATTCTGCCTTATCTGCTGAAAAAAAAATAGAAAAGAAGACGAAGGTTAAAGAGACGACCCCTAAACCGGTTGAGCAGTCTACGCCATCTGCTGAAAAACCTGCTGAAACGATGCCACCTGTTAGTGGGGCAGAAGAATCATCAGGAAAAACTCTTGACCCAAAAGACCCAAGGAGCCTTATTTACCTTGATACAAAAGGAAATAAGGCTGGAACAGGCGATGTTACTAAGTCAGGTGTTGCATCTACATTTGCCAAAGTTGGAGCGGGATTTCATCCCGCCGCACTTGCAGAAACGAATCTTCCTATGGATAAATATAAATTAGTGGACTGGGCTAAAATCGTTAAGGAAAAGATAATAGCCCCTCAGTATAGCTTAGATATGAACGCAAAGCCGGAAGATGAACAGATGATTGATTTAAATATACTGTTTGAGACTAAAAGTGATTTTATGGATAATGTTATATTTCCGCATAACATACATACATGGTGGCTAAAGTGTGAGATATGTCATGAAACTGTCGGCGGGCCTATTTTTGAGCCTTCTGCAGGGGCAAACGATGTAAAAATGGTAGAAATGGCAGGAGGGAAATGGTGCGGCAGATGTCATAATAAAATAGCATTTCCGCTTGCAGATTGTAAGAGATGCCACATTTCGGCCAAGGGGGTAAAGCCCGATGAGAGCGTAACTTTAAGAACAATATCAAAATCTAAGTAAAGATGAATAAAAGGATACTTAGAGGAGGATTATTGTTGGTTTTGTGTTTTATTGCGGATATAGGGATTTCTATATTTCCAGTTCAAGCAGTTGAGAAGAAACCGCAAGATATTATTATTTTCAATAACCAAAAGGCAAGCAGGGGAAAAGCTGATATGCCCCCTGCCCGCTTTTCACATTCTATTCATAATAAAAAGCTAAAGTGTAAAGATTGCCATCCCTCTGTTTTTAAAGAGAAAAAAGGGGCGAATATAGTTACAATGAAGAAAAATATTAATGGCGAGTATTGTGGAAAATGCCACAATGGACAATTTGTATGGGATATGTCCGCTTGTCGCCGTTGTCATGTTTAGCAGTTTTGTTTTTTTAATTAATTGTGTGTAAAAGTAACCACAAATATGCCATAAGACACACTTCGTATTAAAATTTAACCCTTCCATTATGATTTGTAAAATCCTAAATTATGCATTAATCACAGATTAACACAGGTAAGCACAGGTAAAACAAACAATTAAATTCCTTTTTTTGAATTTAAAATATGTTTTAACTCATTGAATAATCATTGTAAATTTGTGATTTTATGATGCAAATTATAGGCACCTTCAAAATATATTTTAGTATTTTTTCTAATAGTGCTACTCTTTATATAGTGGCATGATAAATGCTTATTTATAATGATTATCAAGAAGTTTAATTTAAGTATTTAACTTATGAAAAAAAAGACTTGTATCACATATAGTATATCTATCGTCCTATTTTTAGCCTTTTTATTATACAGTATACCTGTTTCAGCAGTGCATAAAGGTGCGGGTAACCTAACTTGCGGCAATTGCCATACTATGCATAACAGTCAGGGTAACAGCGGTCTTGGCGGTGTGTCCGGTGGTTCCCTCATTTTGCTCAGGGCGGATGGTATAACAGGCAGAGAAAATATTCACAAACTTTGTCTGCAATGTCATGCGGATACTGGAGGACAGGCAGATACCCAACATGCACCACATGGTCAATATGCTCCAAAGGTTCACTCCGCAACTGCGACATGGAATCAGGATACTCATCTTACTGCTATAGGGGCGGGCGGGAATTTCTATCCCGAGGTTGATGCTACAAATTTTGCATTAAGTTCAAGCGGACAAACTGCTGGTCTTGGAAAAGGACATTCTCTTGGCCTTACAAATGTAACACCTCCTGGTGGAGATACAGCAATAACAGGTTTCTCATGCACATCCTGCCATGACCCTCATGGGACTGCAGATGCTAATGATCAAGGCATAAACAAATTTAGGAACTTAAGAAAATCAGCAACAAATGCCGGCAACAATGCCGGTGTTACACTTACTGCTGGAGATTTTACAAGTTGGGTGGGGGGGATTAACGGAACGAATTTTACAGGGGTATCCCTTCCCGGTGGAAGCGGGGCAGGGGCAGTAGCATGGCCGGTAATCAGCACCACACCTACAGGTAATTCTGCAGATGCTGCTAACAGTAACTCCTATGGTGGGGGTAGTACGGGTGGTATTTCAAGATGGTGTGCCCAGTGCCATGATAACTGGCATGAGGCTCTTACAACGGGAAATCTTGATAACAATAGTATGGATTGGCACAGGCATCCGGTTGATAATCTTTTGAGTGATACAACAACTACTTCAGGTGCAGGAGTAACTATTATAAATACTGCTAATTATTCAGTTACAACTGCGGGTCAGTATCTACCGGTTGCGAGTGGTTCAGGGGCTAATAGAGTATTTTATAAAACCAATGAATCAACAGATAAGGTTATGTGTCTATCCTGCCATTTTGCTCATGGTGGTCCTTACAATGACAATCTACGATGGGATTATACCTCATCTGTTTCATCAGGTAGTCAGAACGGCAATGGTGTGCCTTCAACCAGAGGGTGTCAGTTGTGTCATAATAGGTGATGCGAAGCATCATTCCGAGCGAATGCAAGGAATCTTGAGACTAAAAGTTTAAAATGGGAGGCTTGTAAAAAAGCTTCCCTTTTTTTTTGCCTTGATAAATATGAACCGTTTAAAATTAATTATAATTTTTATTGCTATTATATTATTTGGACTCGTAAATACAGAATCAGTAATAGGGGCATCACAACATATTGACATTAAATATATTACATCATATTCTGCAAAGTCAATGGGCGGGGTTATACCTTTAAAAATATATTTTGATCGTCAGCAGAATGAACTTTATGTTGGCAGTCAAAGTAAGGAAATTGCTGTTATTAATGAGGATGGTATGATAGTTCACAGGATTCCACTTGCTGATTCCCCAAAATTGCTCTGTGTAAATAAAAATGGCAATATTTACATATCTGATAATAAAGGGGGGATAAGTATTCTTAACTATCGGGGGGAGTATATAAAAAATCTTGACCTCTCGGCTGTGCCAGATAGCACACTTTTAGCAATTCAATCATTTCATGTGGATGAGAATGAACATCTTTATATTGGTGATGGAAGACTAAGCAGAATTATCGTCCTCGATAGTTCAGGTAATTTTTTATATCAATTTGGTAAAAAGGGTAGTGGCGAGGGGGAATTCTTGAATGCAAAGGCAATAACTACCGATGCTGAGAGGCTATATCTTATTGACCCGCCACTATTCAGGGTATCAGTTTATGATAAAAAGGATGGTAGATTTCTTTATATGTTCGGACAGATATCGAGCCTTTTTGGAGGCTTCAGTATGCCATCAAGTATTGATACAGATGGAAAGAGGCTATTTGTTGTAGATACTAATAGGGCAATGGTAATAGTTTTCGACAGGGAGGGAAAGCCAATCATTGAATTTGGCGGGGTTGGCAGAAATCCTGACAGCCTCTCATGGCCCTCGGATATTAAAGTAGATGGGAATGGCAAGATCTATGTTTGCGATACAGGAAACGGAAGGATTCAGATATATGAACTTATAGATGTCCAGCAAATTGATGAAGTTAAACCACCAGAGACTGTTGAATCTGGCAAGGCGGCCGAGCCAATAGAGGTTGAGCCTGTTATTGAAAAAATAATTGTGAAGTGATTGTTTTGGCATATTCTTTGCTATTATATTATGCATGATGAAAATGTCTCTCTTAATATTTGGAATTCTCATTATCCTTACATCTAAGGTAGAATCCACACCTTCAAATTTCTATTTTATCAGTGCCATTGAGAAATTCTCTGATGAGTATAGGTTTGAGGGGTTATCATCAATTTTTATTAATGATGAGGAACTTTATGTTGTAGATAATGGAGGAAACCACATATATATTTTTAATCTGGATGGGTCATCTGTTTTTCAATTTGGAAAAGAGAAAGGGATTGCACTTCCCATTGATGTTTTTGTATACAACAATTATATGTATGTGAGTGCGGAAGGAAAGGATTTTATAGAGATTTTAAATATGAGGGGTGAAAAGATTGGAAAGATAGAACCTCCATACGAAGGGTTTACACCTGGTAAGATGGCAGCAATTGAAAGGGAAGGGTTCTTTGTTGTAGATAGAAAATCTCTCAATATATGTGTATTTGACAGGGATGGTAAATATCAATATAATTTTGGTGGAAGAAATCTATTTAAATCAATTGGCGGTATTGCAGCGAAAAACGGGAAGATTTATGTATCGGTAATGAGCGCTGACCCTGTCATAAGGGTATTTGATACCAAGGGTGAATACCTGACAGGTTTTGGACATATTGGTGAAAGCGATCAAAATTTCTCTATGCCATCAGGAATAAAAGTGGATGACAATGGAAATATATGGGTGGTGGATGCCTTCAAGCACAGGGTTATTGGCTTTAATATAGAAGGTAAGAAGCAGAATGAATTTGGCATATCAGGAAATCCCAAAGAAGATCTTTATTATCCGTTAGGTATTGATTCAAAGGGGGACATATTTTATGTAATTGAAAAAGGACGGGGTAGAATAAGTATGTTCAGGAGGGTGGATTAAAATGAAGAAGACAGAAACTTGCCCTGAGAGAAGCCGAAGGGACAGAAGACAGAAGACAGAAGTAAACGGTTTGAACGGCTTGAACGGTTTAATCTGTTTGCTTCTTGCTTCTTGCTTCTGTCTTCTGTCTTCTGTCTTCTCCTTTGCTGGAGATTATCACAAATCAGGTGTTCCCGCACAAACCACCCTTGCCTGTGCCCAGTGTCATGTTATACATGGAACACAGGGGAGCGCATCTTTGATTTATACTGGAGCAACAAATACTTATGCAAAGTTACTTAGGTCTGATTCAGTGGTTAATCTCTGCAAGTACTGTCATGACGGAGACCCCTTTAATCTTGGAGCACCAGATCTGTTTAGTCCTATTTATAATGCTGCTGCAGGTGATTTTAATACAGGGGGAACACCTGACGAAGATAAGCGGCACAGTATCGGTGTTGATTTAACAGGAGTAAGTCCGCCAGGTTATGTAGGGAGCGACTGGACAGTTGCACAGGGAAAATACGGTTCTGTTTTCAGTTGTATATATTGCCATGACCAGCATGGAAATAGTAATTATAGAAATTTTAGGCCCGAACCGTTAAACCCGTCTTATAGGGAACCTGGTGGTGGCACACCAACGGATTCATATAAAATAGTTACATATAATAACGGAGTTTGGGATAATTCATCTTCAATTGCACAGGCAATTAAAGATGGAAATGGTGATGGCAGTAATCCTGCCAATCAGTTTTCCACCTCTAATATGACATTCAGAAGCAACACCAAACAGATAGCAGGTTTTTGTGGCAAATGTCATGTAAAGTTTTATAATTCTCTCGGATATGGCGGTGATGACAGTAGTTATGGTAATGGTAAGCTGGGTGGCAGTGCTGGTGGTGACAACGGAACAGGTACTCAGTGGGTGCGCCACCCGGTAGGTGGTATTTCTGTTGGGGTTGGAAATGGTCATACTGACCCCGCAAATTTTGCATCAAATTTTACCGGCACAAACCGTGTTCGTGTTATAAATCCAGATGGGCTTGATAGTGGGAATGATGAACAGCCATTCTGTCTAACCTGTCACAGGTCGCATGGTTCTTCAAATCATTCTAATTTAATATTTGGGGCACCGACAACATTAGGAGGGGCTGGCACCATGATGAGAGATACATGCCAGCAGTGTCATAATCAGTAGGAGAAACAATATGCCAGAAGACAGAACACAGAAGACAAAACACGGAAGACAGAAGCAAGAAGCAAGAAGCAAGAAGTCTGTCCTCTGTTCTCTGTCCTCTGTCCTCTTGTTTCTTGTTTCTTGTTTCTTCCTTTTATCTACTTTTGCTCAGGCAGAAGAGAGAAAGGATGTTCAGAAAATAGATAGACTTGTAATCCTTCCCATGGTAAACATCTCTGGAAATTTTGATGCCCAGACAATTATAGATTCATTACTTCAGAAAGGACTTAAAAAGAGAGGATTCAAATTGGTTCCATACGAAGATGTAGATAAATTTTTAAGCAATAGAAGAATTCGGAATACAAGTTCTATTGACAGAATAACCACACTTGAGTTAAATCGAGAGCTTGGAGTTGATGCAGTAATTTTAGGTTCAATTGATCAGTATTCTAATATTCGTGATGAAATATATGTAGGATTAACTCTTCGGCTTATTGGGACGAGGGACTGTTCAATTATGTGGATGGATTCTGTTTCCTATACCGGAAGCGATTTCGTCGGTTTGCTTGGCATTGGCAGAGTGAGTTCTCTTGATAAACTTGGCGAGGTAGCTGTTAACAATATTGTAGATGGGATACCAAGGAAATATCTCTTTGGGAATAGAGAAGATAATCTTTTAGAAATGGGAAATTTAAAAATATCTCCCGCATTTGTTGGAGGGGGGAAGTCTGCAAAGGTGTCAGTCAAAATTGTATCGGTAGCAGAAAAACCAGTGCAGGTTCAGGCTTATGTTGGTGAAATGAAATTTGATTTGAAGAATGGAAATGGTAATTATTATGACGGCGAGATTACCGTTCCCTTTATAGATGGTTTATATGCTGTAGATATAATTGCTACACTGTCTGATGGTAAGGCTTTTCATTTCCCTTCAGCCGGTGTGGTAAATGTTAATACAGTGCCGCCAAAAGTAACAATCTCAACAAACAAAGATTTTACGGCAGGGTTTATAAAAAAGGATTCAATTATATTTACCCTTAAATCGGATAAAGCTATAGAAAAGTGGGAAGTCGAGATAGTGGATAAAGAAAATAAATATGTGAGAGGCGGGAGAGGGTTCGGTACACTGCCGATGCAGCTTGTATGGAGCGGTGAGAACGATGCAGGTGGTAGAAACAATGATGGAGTATATAATCTGAAACTCTCAGTGTGGGATGCTTCAGGAAATGCAGGGTTCTTTCAAAAGGAGATAATGCTGGATACAACACCGCCAAAGGTAAAGATAAATGCTGAAACATCAGATAGTGAGGGTGTTGTTTTTAACATTGATTATGAAAAAGAAGAGATAATAGATAAGTGGGAGTTCATAGTGACAGGTGAAAACTCGGAAATTATAAAAAAAATTAGTGGAAGAGGGGATATAGATAAAAGGATAGCTGTATCCTTGATGCTTGGAGAAAGGGCATTGGGCAGCAGGAAGCTGATGTATACATTCAAAGCGATAGACAAGGCAGGAAATATATTTGAAACCTCAAACCAGACAAATATTTTTGCTGAGAAAAAAGAAGAAAAATTTGCAAAGAAAAATGAGAAATTTATTAATAGCTGGGGTGAAGGTGATTTTTGAATGCAAGGAAATTGTAAAAATTCGCCACAGACTTTCACAAACTAAAACAAGAGGAAAAACAAATAATAAACCACAGATTTTCACAGATACACACAGATAAGAAAAAGAAGAAGAAAATGATTTTATTTGATTTTTTGTTTTTTCAATCTTTATTATCTGTGTTCATCTGTGTTCATCTGTGGTTTCATTAGGTTTTTGTTAATGACAGCGGTTCTAAAATTACTTCTTTTCGTTCATCTTGCCTTCTGCTTCTTGCCTCTTACCACTATTGTTTATGGGGAAGAAAAACTTGTAGTGAGCGAAGCAAATCTAAATGGGAAGGAATGCATACCTATTGAATCAGATGAGATGCAGAGACGCTATGAAAATAAGCCCCTTCTATTTGATAATATGTTTATATTTGATATTCGTCCTCTTGCAGCGGCTGTGAAAGGAAAATCTATCCCATTTGTAAAGCAGACCAATATTGATATGTTTAGGGTGAAATACATACATAATATAGAGATGTGGAAAGGAAAGGATGTGTATCTTGTTGGCGAAGACACAGAATCAACTAAGAGTTTTTGTGAGGAGATGATTAAAAAAGACTACGGTGTGAATGATATTTATTATTTAAAAGGTGGGATTGATGCATGGAATGGACCTATCAGGATGTCTTTCAAAGATGTGCAGTGTGAAGGTCTTGATTCGCGTGAAATAAAAAAACGGTTGGAAGCAGGGCAGGAGGTCCATATTATAGACTGGCGGTATCCGGAGGATTTCTATAATGGCGGACATATCCCAGGCTCAATAAATGGATATGGAAAAGAAGGGGTTTTTGGAGGGATTGAAGATATGCTGCGGGGATATTTTAGATTCAGACCCATTTATATAAAATTAATCACTGATAATGCCGTTGCTGTATTTATAGATGATACGGAGTGGAAGGGTTTACATAGATGTCGGATTGAAAAGAGGGCGAGCGGTATAATGGATAAAATGTACTATTTAAAAGGCGGTATAGAGAAGTGGGAAGGACCACTGGAAAAGGAACCATGGAAACAAGAATAATAGAAGTTAGAAGTCCGAAGTCTGTCTTCTGTCTTCTGTCCTCTGTCCTCTGGTGTCTGATATTGGCCCCTATGTTAGTCAGTGCCGAGAGTGTGAGGAAGGAGGGATATCGCAATGATTATCTGCCAAACGGGATTGTTCCTAAGCACGAGATGGATACAGCTGAAAATTGGATTGCAATATTTGAACATCCTAAACGGGGAGAATGGCAGGAGCCGGATAAGGTAATTGAAAAGATGAACCTGAAAGAGGGTGATGTCGTTGCAGATATTGGAGCAGGGTCGGGTTATTTTACAAGACTGTTTGCCAGGGTTGTTGGGACAACAGGAAAGGCTTATGGGGTAGATATTGAGCCAGAGTTGGTTAAATACATGGAAGAAGATGCCCAAAGATTGAATTTGAGCAATTATATACCGAAGTTAGCCACAATGGCTGATTCCGGTCTTGAAACTAATAGTGTTGATGTGATCTTTATATGTCTCACCTATCACCATCTTGAAGATAGAATCAATTATATGAATAAACTTAAAAAGGTTTTGAAAAAAGGTGGAAGGGTTATAATTGTCGCATTTTATAAAAAGAAGATGGACTTTGGTCCCCCCCCTGATAATAAGATTTCGGAGGAAGTGACGATAGAAGAGATGAAAGAGGCTGGTTACCATCTTACCAGACGACTTGATTTTTTACGATATCAATATTTTCTTGAGTTTGAGCCTGCTACAAATTAGCCACAGACTTACACAGACTAAACAAGAAAGATGTATGAAACCGCAGATTAACACAGATTCACACAGATTATTTAACAGGAAGCAAAATGCAACAAGCAAGAAGTTGGAGTCAATGGGTTATCTTGCCTCTTGCTTTTTACTTCTTACTTCTTACTTCTTGCTTCTTACCTCTGAGTCTTACGCCTCTGTGTGGCAGAAGCCTGAGCTTATAGATGCAGAGACAGGTGATGCATTCAGAACGAGCATTGCCTTTGACCCTTATGGGAATGCCATCGCCGTATTTGAACAATATACAGATGGAGTCTACAGGATATACGCAAATAGGTTTTTACCCGATAAAGGTGGGTGGCAGGGACCTGTCATTATTGATGCAGGACCAAGAAATGCCTATGAAGCAAGAGTTGCCTTCAGCTACAGTGGTGATGCCATTACAATCTTCAAGCAGAGTGATGGAAATACTTATCGTATATATGTAAATCATTTTATCAGGAGTAAGGGATGGCAGGGACCTGTTGCAATAGATTCAGGGACAGGGGATGCAGATGGACATCAGATAACATTTGATGCTGATGGTAATGCTGCCGTTGTTTTTGAGCAGAAGTTAAAGGGTGTCTACAGAATCTTTGCTAATCAATACAGGAATAGAGAAGGTTGGCATGGTGCGGTGGCAGTTGATAAGGGTGAAAGCAATGGATATTTTCCCTATCCTGTCTTTGATTATCAGGGGAATATTTATGTGATTTATTATAAGGAGGAGGGGGGAGGGCTTGAGGTATACATAAGTAAGTATGAGGGGGGAAAAAAGATATGGAATGAACCCTTTCGTTTAACCGATAGTCATACTGTTGTTAAGCAGGAAGATTGGAATAAGAAGAGGAGTGATGTAAACAGAGGTATTAAAGGGATATATAATCCACTCTTTCTTTCTGAGATTAAAAAAAGGATTTATGCCGGGAGTTATACTTATAATTTAAAGCGGTTTGAGACCCCTTCTAAGGTAGATTCAAGATTCAGGGATGCCTACACCCCTTCTCTGATAGTTAATAAAGGTGGAGAGATAATGGCATTTTTTGTAAGATGGGATGGAGAGTGTCAAAGGGGATATATGGCTGTATACAGGGATAACGATGGGTGGAGTAAGCCGGAGATTATTGATGTAAAAGGAGGGGATGTTGAGCATATAAGGGCTGCAGTAAATTCCAAAGGTGAAATGGCAGTCGTATTTACACAGTGGGTGGATAACAAACAAGAGGCAAGAGGCAAGAGGCAAGAGGCAAGAAATAATGAAAATTTAAGGATACATGCAAGGCTATATTCCCCCTTAATAAAAGGGGATGGGGGGTTGTTTGGCTGGGGGGAGGCTAAAATCATTGATGCAGGTAAGAAGGATGCTTACGGTCCCAATGTGATATATAATGGAGATGATGAAATTATAGTAATCTGGTGTCAATGGGAAGTTGAGACCGTTAAAACTTATAGAAATGATTACAGAAAAGGAAGGGGTTGGGGTGAAGCTGTTAGAGTTGAAAAGGAGGCAGAGACCTGTGGTGGCTGTGGACTACGGATTGCAGCATCTCCCAATGGAATGCCCATAGCCATATTTGAGTTGAAAGCCTATGTTAAAGAAAGAACAAAAATATATGCCATAGGTGGGAAATAATAGTTTTAGAGTTGTAGTTTTAGAGTTGTTGATTTGGCTGAGGAGATTAAGTATAATTAAAAACATGATTAAACTGAAACAACCTATAAAAAATATTATGAGGCGAAAAGGGTTCATCTACGGTGGAGGGGGAGCATTATTTTTACTTCTCCTGATATTTATATATTACTTCTTTTTTGCTAAGGATGTTTTAAAAGACATGGTATTCATACCAGGTGGGGAGTTTATAATGGGGGTTGATATCCCAAAAAAGGAGCAGGGGAAAAGGGAGGAGGAATTAACAATAGATATTGATGAGACACCTGCACACAAGGTTTATGCAGATGGTTTCTATATAGATAAATACGAGGTTACAAACGTTCAATATAAGAAATTCTTAAAGGCAACGGGCAGGAAAACCATCCTTATTGATCCGGTTGATAAGGAGGCTTCATACAACTGGAATGAGGATAACTACCCGGATGGACAGGGAAATAACCCTGTTGTTCTGGTGGATTTTGAAGATGCAAAGGCATATTGTGAATGGAAAGGGAAGAGACTCCCAACCGAAGAAGAATGGGAAAAGACATGTCGGGGAGATGCTGGAAAAAAGTGGAGCTTTGGGAATGAAGAAGTTTCCGGATATGCTAATACACGGGAGCTTAATTTGAAGTGGTCGGGCTCGGTCGGTTCTTTTCCGAAGGACCTCTCGCCCTATAAGGTATTTGATATGACGGGGAATGTTATGGAATGGACAGACTCACGATATTTGCCATATCCGGGCTCAGAAATGAAGGTAGGTTTTGGAGGGCTTGAAAAGGTAATTCGTGGAGGAGGATGGCTGGTAGATATTCAATCCTCTCGTTGCTCAAATCGCAATATTGCTCCCCCTACAAAAAGGCACAGGATGCTGGGTTTCAGATGTGCAAAGGATATACGGTGAGGAACAAAAACCTGATTAGCCACAGACTTGCACAGATTTTTAACTACTTCTATTGCAAAACTATCAATGAAGGAAAGATTTAATTTTTAAATACTAATTGTTAATTTTGCATTTTGCATTGAAGTCTGTATTTAGTCTGTGAAAGTCCGTGGCAAAATTTTATAATTTCCTTGAACATTAAAAGACTTTTTACCTTTGTTATCATTATTGCAGGAATAGGTCTTATATTATATGGCAGTGATGCCCTCCATATCGGGAACATACATCCAGAAATAGATGGAATGATATATATACCTGAGGGTGAATTCACCATGGGGAGCAAGGGAAGGTTGGAGCATGGATATGACGGTGGCGATGGAAGAGTAGGTCTGGAGGTTGGAGTTGATGAGATCCCCTTACATAGTATTCAGGTAAATGGATTCTATATGGATAAATATGAGGTCACCAATGCCCAGTATAAGAGATTCATAGATGCAACAGGACATGAGGCGCCAGTAGATAGTGTGGCATCAGATGCCCCATATAACTGGAGAAATGGTAATTATCCTGAAGGTGAGGATAACAATCCTGTAATTAATGTTACATGGTATGATGCAGATGCCTACTGCCGATGGGCAGGAAAAAGGCTTCCTGTAGAGATGGAATGGGAGAAGTCCTGTCGGGGTTCTGATGGAAGGAGATGGAGTTTTGGAAATAATTTTATCTCTTCATTTGTTAATACCCATGAACTTGATCTTAAATGGTCGCAGGCGGTTGGCTCATTCCCTGAAGACCGATCCCCTTACGGTATCTATGACATGTCAGGGAATGTGAGCGAATGGTCAGGCTCATGGTATAACCCCTATCCCGGCTCTTCACTCAAAAGAGATGCCTTTGGAGAGAAGAACAGAGTAATACGAGGGGGTTCGTGGTTGGCAGATAATCTTACCGCAAGATGTACAAAGAGGAATTTCGCTATACCTGAAAAAAAGCACAGGACGATAGGATTCAGATGCGCAAAGGATTAAGATAAAAAATTTTGAATTATGAATTATGAATTAAGGAAATTGGTTTATATTTTATTTTTTGTAATTCTCCTTATGGGTTGTCAATCTGAAAATAAGACAGTAGAAGGTAATAGGGAGAAAGAACAGGAAAAAGAGATAGAGCGTTTAAAGGGATTGCTCAGGAATGACCCCACAAGGTGGGAGGATCGCCATAAATTGGGTATCGAATATATGACCGCGGGAAAAAATGAAGAGGCAGTTCAAGAATTTTTAGGAGTGATGTCCATAAAGCCTGATAATATTGATAATCTACAATCTCTGGGCATGGTATATTATAAAATGGGGAAAAAGCATATGGCACACTTTTACTGGCGCACTGCCCTTGAGATAGAGCCGGAAAACAAATTTATATGGGACCTGATAAAAAAGATTGTAAAGGAAAAGGGTGTGGGGGATGACTCCATGGATATAGAAAAATGGGCACAACATTACAAAAATGCTCAGAAGTTATATAAAGAAAGGGATTATGAAAAAGCAGCTTCAGAGTTTGAGCTTGCGGCAAAATCTAATCCATCCGATTCCAGAACCTATTTTTCCATAGGTGCAGCATATAAGGCAATGGATAAGATAGATGAGGCAATATCATCATGGCAGAATGCACTTAAGTTTAAACCGGATGACCTCATGATTATGAAATTAATATCACTCGCAAAGGAGAAGAAGGAGAGAGATACTGCAATGGTTAAAGCACAGGAGGCAGTAAAAAAAGATTCCAAGGATTGGAAGGCACATTCCCGTCTTGCCTCTTTGTATCTGCATGATAAACATGGGAGATTTATAGACGAGGCAGAGGCAGAATATAAAGAGACGGTTCGTCTCAATCCACAGGATCCGGGTGCGTATAAACAGCTCGCAGAGATAAATTTTTACAAAGGACGTTATGGAGAGGGTATCGGGTATCTTGAGAGGGCATCAAAATATTTATCAAAGGACGATGTAATACGCAAAAGGATTAAAGACATGAAACTATACCAGAAGCTCTATCAAAAAGGACAGGAGACGTGGAATAAGGGGGGGATTGAAAAATATGATGAAATGGTCTTTGTGCCTGATAGGTTCTTTATAGATAAATACGAGGTAACTAACGTTCAGTATAAGAGATTTCTTGATAAAAACCCTAACCTTACTCCGCCGCCCCATTGGAAGAAAGGGGTATATGAGGAGAGGAAGGATAACTATCCAGTCGTAAATGTCGATTGGTATATGGCAGCTCTTTATTGTAAATCTATGGATAAACGGCTTCCGACCGAAGAGG
Organism: Nitrospinota bacterium; assembly: GCA_016194325.1. Taxonomy (GTDB): domain Bacteria; phylum Nitrospinota; class Nitrospinia; order UBA9942; family UBA9942; genus UBA9942. The sequence continues at coordinate 34,751 of JACQBS010000151.1, forward strand.
AATGGGAGAAGGGAGCCCGTGGGGATAAGGGATTTGATTACCCATGGGGAAATATATTCAGAAATGAAATTGTAAACAGTGAGGAGGCAGGTTTTGGGAGATTGACCCCGGTTGGTAGTTTTGAAGATGGTAAAAGCCCTTACGGAATTTATGATATGGCTGGGAATGCAAAGGAGTGGACAGATAGTGAATATAAAGATGGGAATAATCAATTTCCGCTTCATGGAGAAGGACATAAAATAATACGGGGCGGTTCTTTTAAATCAGGAATGGAAGAAATTAAAATCACAAAGAGGGGATATGCACCCCCTGTATATGCAGACATTGATGTTGGTTTCAGATGTGCAAAGAGTAAGCAATGAGCAATAGTGCTGAGCAACGGGTAAATAAACTCATTGCTCGTTGCTCATTGCTAAGAGAGGAGGTATTCTTAAATGAAGGTAATAATATTTTTAATCTCATTCATATCTTTCCTCGGGATTAAGAATGGAGAACTTGCTACGGCAGGGGGGGAGGTTAAATGTGAAGAGATAGCTCAAAATAAACTCCTTCAAATGATGGAGAAAGAAAAGGGGAAAGTCGTTGTTGTTGATTATAGAACACCTGAGGATTATTATAATAAGGGGCATATCTCTGATGCTATCCTCTTTTCACCAAAGGATAAGGATTTCTTACAGCAGAGGCTGGATTACCTTGCGCTGCAATGGAAAAGAAATAGTAAGACCGCTGTTATCGTGGATAATGACGGGAGAGAGGCTAACATCTTTTGCAGGAATATGAAGATGTCAATGAAGTATGAACATATATATAGCCTTAAAGATGGTATGAGGCTCTGGACATTGCCGCTTGAAAAAGGGAAAATGCCAGTCCCTGGAACAAAAGAAAAAATTAAGGAGAAAGGAGGGAAAGGGAAATAAATAATTATGAAAACAAAGTGGGTTTATATTTTACTGTCTATTATCCTCCTTTCAGTTTTAGCTCTACCCCTCCTAACCTCCTCTTACAGAGTGGAGGTATCAGCAGCGGAAGATGTTCCCAAGAACCCTGACTATGTCTTTGCAGTCTGTCAGGATGTAGCGGATGGGAATACCATAGAAGTTGATATCCTCGGCATGAAGAGAAAACTCAGATTAATTGGTGTAGATGTTGGCAGAAAGGGGTTCTTTGAGGGGATAAAAAAAATGTTTGGCATGGGGGCTGCGTCATACTTAGAAAAAACCGTAAAAGGGAAGAAGCTCTACCTTGAATTTGAAGATAACTGGGCTGATCCATCAGGTATTTTACGCGCCTATGTGCATCTTAAAGAAGGTGATACTTTTATAAATCTTGAGATGATAAAGCTGGGATATGCATCAGCTGACAGGAAGAGTAACTATAAATATAAAAAGGAATTTGAGAAGGTAGGGAGATGAGGTTTCTTGCTTCTTGCCTCTTGCTTCTTGTCTCAGGTACTTGTGCCGCTGAATCCTTCTCTGAGCCGATTATACAGGATGGGCATAAAAAGGTTATTCGTTCCTTATCCTTTTCCCCTGATGGTAATATTATTGCCTCCGGAGGGTTTGATAGAACTATTAAATTATGGGATGCCCATGACATGTCCCTTTTAAAGACCTTTTCTGGTCATACGGGTTCTGTTAATTCAATTGCCATCTCCCCTGATGGCAGATTACTTGCGTCAGGGAGTGATGATAAAACTGTAAGGCTCTGGGACATTGAGAAGAGAAGCAGTGTTGCTGCACTATCGGGTCACAATGGAGCTGTCTTTTCTGTTGCCTTTTCTCCTGACGGCAGATTGCTTGCTTCAGGGGGTGATGATAAAACTGTAAGGCTCTGGGACATTGAGAAGAGAAGCAGTGTCGCTACACTATCGGGTCACAATGGATCCGTCTTTTCTGTTGCCTTCTCGCCGGGAGGGGATATTCTTATCTCTGCAAGTGGCGACGCTACTATCGGGATATGGGATGTTCACCCCGTTAGAAGTCTGCATGCAAAGGATAGCGAAATAACCATACAGTTAAATGACTCTGATAATGGGACTTCTAACGAGGTGAAAAAGAGAACCCCACAATTTCTTACAGGGCACAGTGGTGCAGTCCATACGGTTACATTTTCTCCAGATGGAAGACTCCTTGCATCAGGAGGTGATGACGAAACCATAAAATTATGGGACATTAAGAATATGAAAATAGTTGAAACCCTCTTTGAGCATCATGAGAGCGGCTTTCACCCCATCTATAACCTCCGATTTTCATCGGATGGTGAGATTCTGGCAACGGCTGGTGCCTATCCCAATGTCCATTTATGGGACATAAAGAAAAAGATGGTCATAAAGATGCTTTACGATAATTCCCACGCAGTTTATTCTGTGGACTTTTCGCCAAAAGAGAGGATTGCGGTCTCGGGGGGATGGGATACAACTATCAAGCTCTGGGATATCACCACAGGAACAAAGACTCATACTTTTGAAAACCGCATCAGACAGCTATATCTGCAATCTTTTACCAGGGATGGAAGAGTGTTGACTATCGGGAGTTGGGATAAGGCAATTAAAATCTGGGATGTTTCAAGAAGCCAGAAGCCAGAAGTCAGAAGCCAGAAAATAGAAAATAGTTTGTTACAAAATTTCTTTGAAAAACAGGATGGGCTTATTGAATCTGTAGCACTATCTGAGGATAACCGGATGCTCGCAGCGGGATACAGGGATAACACAGTGAAGATATGGGATTTTGAAAATAGGAAATCTGTTGCTGTCTTTAAGGGGCATGAGAATTGGCCTATATGTATAGAGTTTTCACCAGGAGGAGGTGTAGTGGCATCGGGTGGGCTGGATAGAACAGTGAGGCTCTGGGATATGCGCCAGAAAGCCCCTATTGCAACCCTTAGAGGGCATAATGAGCCGATTAAGTCACTTAACTTTTCCCATGACGGAAACATTCTTATCTCAACAGGATGGGGTGGAGAAATGCTCGCATGGGATATAAATCTCCAATCCCCTGTTGATACTTTTAAAGGGTATAATGGCATGACACATCTCGCCAGATTTTCCCCTGATGGTAGACATGTGGCAATCGTAACAAAGGAGAATACTATCCACATTCTCAGCATAGATGGAAGATCAGCTCATAATCTCTCCAGTGAAAATGTGACTATTAATTCTATTGCCTTCTCTCCTGACGGGCATCTCCTTGCTATCGGCGATGGAGCAAATATGGTGAGTCTATGGAGGTTTTCAGCATTCCGCCTTGAGCTTTCAGCTTCATTTGAAGGGCATACTGATTCTGTTTATAAGGTAGCCTTTTCTACCGATGGAAAGAGGTTGGTATCAGGCAGTGAAGACCATAGTATAAAGGTGTGGGATATAGAAAAGGGAATACCACTCATGACCCTTCTGGCTGTAGAGAAGGATGATTTTTTAGTCTGTCAGCAGGATAATAATTATATAGCATCTGAAGGCGCAAAAAAATATGTAAAAGAACGAAAACATAATTAGCCACAGAGACACGGAGTATAAAGCAGGTAGAGGTAAAGGCAGAGAAAAAACTTTACCTTTACCTGTGCCTTTACCTTATCTTTTTCCTCTGTGTCTCCGTGCCTCTGTGGCTTTTTTTCCTATATGCCATCTTTTAAATATAAGGCTACAGATATTACTGGAATGGTTATTGAAGGGGTTATGGAAGCAAAGGAGGAAAGGTCTGTCATAACCATACTTCAAAATCGCGGGTATATCCCTATAAATGTTGCCCCCCCCGATGTTAAAAAAAAGGGTAGAGAAAACCCCTGGCGGCTTCTCTTACAACGTGTTCCACAGCAACAGGTCATAAATTTTACCAGGGAGCTGGCAGGTTTGTTAAAGGCAGGTATTCCTATTGATAGAAGTATTAAGACGCTTATTGGTATTGTAGAAAAGAAGAGATTTAAAAAGGTGCTTGAAAATATCTTAAGTTCCATTGAGAAGGGGAGTTCTGTTGCCGAGGCACTGGAAGATTTTCCAACAGTGTTTCCACCCTTTTATGTCAACTTAGTACGGGCTGGAGAGGCAAGCGCTACCCTCGATGCGACCCTCAGGAGGTTAAGTGATTTTCTTTCAAGGTCTAAGGAGCTCAGAAACTATATCATATCTGCTATGATATATCCTGCTATTCTTACAATCTTCAGTGGATTCTCTATAATCATCCTGTTAACCTTCGTTATACCAAAATTTGCGGAGACATTCTCAGAGATAGGACAGGCAATCCCCCTATCAACAACAATTCTAATGAGGGTAAGCGGGACTGTTAGAAATTACTGGTGGGTATTTATCCTCTCCCTGCTTGGCCCCTACCTGCTCTTTTACAGTTATAAAAAAACAGATGACGGAAGGCTTGTCTGGGATCAACTCAAGCTTAAGATGCCTGTTGTTGGGACAATTATCAGAAATACAGAGGTTGTAAGATTCTCCAGGGCAATGGGGACCCTTCTTAAAGGCGGGGTTCCAGTTTTAAAATGTATAGATATTGTCAGCAATACCATTACCAACCGTTCTATTGCAAAGGCTATTATGAGACTCTATGAGAGTGTGAGACATGGTGAGGGGCTTGGGCTGCCATTAAAGAAGGAGGCAATATTTCCACTTATGGCAGTTGAGATGATTATCGTGGGTGAAGAGACAGGGCGATTGGATGAGATGCTTCTTGAGGTGGCAGATACATTTGAAAGCCATCTGAGGGAAAATGCAAAGAGATTTCTATCTATCATGGAGCCGGCATTAATAATCTTCATGGGGGTGGTTGTAGGTTTTATAGTTGTATCCATGCTGCTTGCTATCTTTAGTATAAACGAGATACCATTTTAAAAAAGTGTAAGTGTAAGTGACAGTGTCAGTAAAAACAAAAATACTTACACTTACACTTACACTTTTTTGGGGAGATGTTTATGAAATGGGGGCTTTTTAAAATCAAAAATAATGAGAGGGGTTTTACCCTTATAGAGCTGTTGATAGTGCTTATAATCCTTGGACTACTCGCTGCACTGGTCGCGCCGAGGTTCTTTGGTCATGTGGGGAGATCTAAGCTTAAGGCGGCAAAGATGCAGATAGAACTCTTTGGCACCGCTCTGGATGCGATGCGTCTGGATATAGGACGATACCCTACAACCGATGAGGGTCTGGCATTGACACGGTCAAGTCCGGGGTCTGTGGAGGGGTGGAGGGGTCCATATATACCCAAGAATATACCACTTGACCCATGGAGAAGACCCTATGTATATCTCTCTCCAGGCGAACATGGAGAATATGAAATTATATCCTATGGTGCTGATGGTGCGGCTGGTGGCACAGGAGAGGATCAAGATATCGTCAACTGGAAAGACATTGAGGAGTAGAAATCGTCAATCTTCAATCTTCAATCTTCAATCTATTGACGGGTTTACTATGGTGGAACTCCTGGTGGTTCTGTTCCTCATCGGACTGATGCTTTCTATTGCTGTTCCCTCCTTTATACATACCGTAGAAACTCTTAAATTCAAGGCAACTGCCCGTAAGATAGTCTCAACACTTAGATATGCCAGAAATACCGCAGTATTTAAGCAGATGTCCCAGGCTGTTGGTTTTGATATAGATAATAATCTCTACCACTTGGAGGGGCATGGGATTGAGGGGGATGAAGACCCTCTCTCAAGGAGTATAAAAACCTTTAAGCTCCCTTCAGATGTCTCTATTAAGTCCCTGGAGATGGTTAAAGAGAGGATTGAATCAGGAAAAGGTAATATCCTGTTTTATCCTGACGGAAGTTCCAGCAGCGGGGCAATCGTAGTGAGAAATAAGAGGACAGATGAGGGATTCAGAATTGAAGTAGATATTTTTACCGGTCTCACACAGGTAACATTTTATAGGGAGTAAAAAGAGAGTTAACCAGAACAAAAAAAGTTTATTAACCACAGATTTACACAGATAAACACAGATAATTTTTTAAAAAAAAGATTTTAGTCAGTGAAAGTCTGTGGCAAAAGATTTTATAATTTCCTATATGAATACACTACTGTCCGATTAAAATAGCATAGCCTGTAATGGTTCATCATGAAAGATTAGTAGTCGTTCAGGCTTTAAGGTTAATATATCTATCAAGTTTTTTCGGTCAAAGAGCGTTTCTCGGATAATACGGCTTAAATTTAA
>JACQBS010000152.1 GCA_016194325.1 Nitrospinota bacterium
GCTCGGACTGGATGTCAAGAAAATTGATGATACAATTTTTGATGCCCTCGTGAATGAAGATTTAAAACTTATAGATGTAATCAGAAAGACATCTTTAAAAAATTTAGATATAGCCCCTTCAAATAAGTTCCTTACAGATTTTGTAATAAATGTTGCTTCTCATGAGGACAGGCACCTCAAGCTGACAAAAAAGATAGATCAATTAAATGGCTATGACTACCTTCTCATTGACTGCCCGCCTTCACTTGGCTTGCTCACAGTAAATATACTCCTTGCTGTTACCGAAGTTATAATCCCTGTATCACTGACATTCCTTGCACTTGACGGGTGTGCAGAGATAGTTGATACGGTCAGGACGATAAAAAGAAATTTTGCAAAAAATGATTTAGATATTACAATGGTAGTGCCTACATTTTACAGAAATACAAATATGGCTAATGCCATTCTGGAAAAATTAAGAACCTATTTTGGAAACCGTGTATCTGATACGATAATTAAATTTGATGTTAAGATAGACCAATCCCAGAGTTTTGGTAAGACAATTTATGAATTTGCCCCTGATTCTACTGGTGCTAAAATGATGGGTGAACTCGCAAAGGAGGTGATGGCAATTGGTGAAGGAAGACTTAAGCCAAATTGAAGAAGTTATTGGAAGAAATCCATTAGAGGGGGATTTAGACAGTATATGGAGGATTCCTAAAAAGAGGAAGAAAATGTATGAAGAGGGAGAGACAGCAGTTACTGTAGAAGAGCCTCAGATAATCCACAAAGAGATTGAACCGGTAAAAACCGTTGAACCTGTAGAAATTATAGGTGAAACAAAATCTGTCATTGAAGAAACAGTTAAAGAAGTAACTATCCCTAAAAATGAGTCGGTTCGGCAAGCTCACGATGTAGCTGAAATTGAGGCAACAAGACCAGCAGTTGAAACAATTACAGCTCCTGCAATAGAACCAGCCATGAGTGTTCTAAAGGAAGATGTATTGGCTGTTCAGCAGATTGAAGATGTCAAACCTGTTGAAGTTGCCAAACCGAAAGAAGAGGAGAAGGGGTTAGAGAAGACTGCACAGATGGTTGGATTTAAGATTGATAATGAATTTTATGGCATAGATATTATACAGGTTCAGGAGATTATCAGGATGCAGGAGATTACGATGGTTCCAAGGACTCCTCCCTTTATAAAGGGGGTTGTAAATCTGAGGGGCAAGGTAGTTCCGATAATTTCACTCAGGGAGAGGTTTGGAATAAAGGAGGTTGAACATACAAAGGATACAAGGATAGTCATCGTGAGGATTGATGTGGGATTGATAGGGTTTATTGTGGATGCGATGGCTGAGGTAATTCGCATCCCCGAAAGGCTTATTGAGCCTACGCCTCCAACGGCTACGAATATTGAGTCAGAATATATTAGAGGAGTTGGAAAACTGGATGATAAGCTCATTATTATATTAGACTTAAACATGGTTTTGACAAAAGAGAAGAAGGAATTCCTGAATTTTTAGCCACAGAGACACGGAGGCACAGAGAAAAACAATAAATAAATAGGACACAGATTTTCACAGATACACACAGATAAAATTATTTTTTTAAAATCCTAAAAAATCCGTGTTTATCTGTGTCCAGATTAATTCTTTTATTTTTTCCCTCTGTGTTCTCTGTCCTATTATTTATTTTTTCTCTGTATTCTCTGTGTCTCAGTGGTTAAAATCAGGTTTTTGTTCAGAAAGGAGGTGGGAGTTATGGATTTAGGTAAGAAGAATATAAAATTTGGCTTTCTATGGATTACACTTGCTACTTTTCTTGGATTTATCCTTGCAATAAAATTACAGACAGGCGGAGAAGAATGGAATAAATCAACTACCCATAGATTTTGGGTGACTGCCCATGTTCACGCAAATACACTTGCAATTTTGAATATTCTATACGGATCATTTATCGGCAGGGTCGGGCTCGGAGATGGAGCAAAAAACCTCGGCTCTAATCTGGCACTGGCAGGTATGATAATCATGCCTCTCGGTCTTTTCCTTGTTCCTTTTATACAACCTATTGGCTACTTAATTCCTCTTGGCGAATGGTGTATTATAATCTCTATGGGAATGATGGCAGCAGGTGCATTCAAATCTATTAGTTGAATATAGTTTAAAAATTAGATTCTTCGCTTCGCTCAGAATGACACTTTTGTTTTAGGTTGTCATTCTGAGGGAGCGAAGCGACCGAAGAATCTCAATGTGGCTAACATAGTTATTATCCCTGTATTCAATGAAGAGAAACATATTGAAGGCGTAATAAAAAAAGTCAGGGAAAATTCAGATTCAGATATACTGGTAATAAATGACGGCTCAACAGATAAATCACTTAAAATAATAAGGAGTTTAGGAGCTGAGGAGTTCAGGGGTCATGGAGTTAATTCCTCAACTCCTCAATTTCTGAACTTATTAACTCATTCAGAGAATCAGGGATACGGGAAATCACTTATTGATGGATTTAATTTTGCCATTTATCATAAATATCATTACGCAGTAACTATAGATTGCGATGAACAGCATGAACCTCACCTGATATCAACATTTATTGAAGAGATAAACCTCCCCGCTTCCCGTTGCAAAGCTTCGCAGCAACGGGAGCCCAGCCCCTCCTTTGTAAGGAGGGGAGAGGGGAGGTCAGTTGATATTGTTTCTGGCAGTCGTTATTTAAAAGAACATTCAACCAATAACCCGCCGCCATTGGACAGAAAGCAGATAAATGATGAGATAACAAAAATCATCAATCGTATTACAGGTTATAACCTTACAGATTCCTTTTGCGGGTTTAAGGCATACAAAGTAGATTCTCTTAGAAAATTAAAACTTACTGAGTGGGGATACGGAATGCCCTTACAACTCTGGATTCAGGCATGGAATAGAGGGTTTACTATTAAGGAATACCCTATTGGAAGGATTTATAAGAACTTGGACAGGAGTTTTGGAAAAGAGATGGATGTTCCGGAAAAGAGACTGGCTTATTATAAGAGGATAATTGAAGAAGAGTATCAAAGAGTCAAAGTTTTTTTGCTCTGACACTCTGATGCTCTGACACTAACTTATGCTTGACATACTTTGTATAGGCGCCCATCCTGACGATGTGGAGATTGGAATGGGAGGGGCGATATTAAATTTTAAATCTGATGGTTTAAGTGTCGGAATTCTTGATATTACTGATGGTGAGCCTACCCCTGTCGGAAGCCATGAAAAGAGAATTAAGGAAAGTATAAATGCAAAAGAAGTATTATCTCTGGATGAAAGGGTAACACTTGACCTTCCCAATAGGTATTTGAAAGATGCACCTGAAGGAAGAATTAAGATTGCAGAGGTTATAAGAAAACTTAAACCAGAGATACTCTTTATTCCATATTGGATGGATGCCCATCCCGACCATGTAGAGGCATCTATCTTAAGCGAGGCAGCCAGATTTACAGCAAAGCTTACAAGGACAGAAATGAAGGGTGAGCCGTTTTATCCTAAGAGGATCTTTTATTATATGTGTATGCACCTGAAGATGCATGTAAAACCAACTTTTATAATTGATATAAGTCCGCATATAGATAAAAAGATAGAGGGTATCCTCTGCTACAGGTCTCAATTCCATGAGCAGAGGAGGGAGGAGAGGGTGCAGCAGAGGGTTAGAGATGTTGGAAAATACTGGGGTATATTAATCGGCAGGGAATATGGTGAACCGTTTCTATGCAAAGAGGAGATAGGCTTGGAGAGTATAAAGGGAATAATAATTTGAATTTTAAAGTTATATTCTATAATATATAGTCATGTTACCGCTAAAAAAACTCATTGTTCATACTCATCACATAGCTACCCATTTTACAAATGCCCTTTTTCCTGTGAGTGCAGCCCTTATAACACTATACCTGATTACTGATAAACCATCTTTTGAGACAGCCTGCTATTATTCAATGATATTTGGATTAATGTCAATTCCGGTAGCGTATGGCTCTGGTTTTTATGACTGGAGAACGAGGTTTCAGGGGAGGCGAACTTTTATTTTTGACCATAAGGTAGTATTTGGTATTATATTTTTAATTCTTGCCTCCATTGTTGTAATATGGCGTTCATATGACGGAGGTATTATGTATTCAGTCGGATTGAATAAATGGCTTTATGTAACCCTTGTGTATTCTCTTACAGGTATTGCAACATGGCTGGGTTATCTTGGAGGGAAGTTTATTTAAACCAGTACACTTACACTTTTATATGTCAAAAGAAAAAATAAGAGAGCTAAAGAAAAAAATTGAGGCACTTGTTATTGCCATCCCAAGAGAGTTAGAGGCTTATGAGTTCTATCTTGATCTGGCAGAAAAATCAGCAGATGATGCCCCTTCAAAAGAGATGTTCATGTTTCTTGCAAAACAGGAATTATTTCATAGAGACCATCTTGAAAGGATAATGAATGACCTTCAAAGCCAATTGGAAGAAGAATTAAAAAAAGGAAAATAAACCTAAAAAATACATGAAACCACAGATAGACACAGATTACTCACCGAACTATAAATAAAACCTTTTCACATTTTAAGTTAAGAGGAAAAGAATTTAATGATTTGTTTTATCTGTGTTTATCCGTGTTAATCTGTGGTTAATACATAATTTGAGTTGAAAGGAGTATAAAAATGGAAAAATGGGAATGCATGGTATGTGGTTATGTTTATAATCCTGCGGATGGCGACCCTGATGGCGATATCTCTCCGGGGACCTCTTTTGAAGACCTTCCGGAAGACTGGGTATGCCCTGACTGTGGGGTGGAAAAGGATAAATTTAAAAAGATGGAATAGTATAACTTTTTTTCGTGTAAATTCGTGGCTAAATTTAATATTCAATCCCTCTTCTCGCCTTTAGACCTGTAGAGAATGGATGTTTTATTAGCTTCATTTCCGTAACAAGGTCTGCAATCTTTTTTAATTCTTCTGGTGCATATCTGCCTGTAAGAACAATCTCTAAATCCGCAGGTTTATTTTTTATAAGTTCAATAACATCGTTTAAGTCAATTAATCCATAAAAGAGGCATATATTAATTTCGTCAAGAATAATCAGATTGTATTTCCCTGACGATATAATATCTTTAAGTTTTATCATCTCTTCTTTTAAAAACTCCTTCATCTTCTCTACATGCTTATCATTTTTAAAGGATTTTAAGGACCACCATGGCGTATTAAGTCTTTCTAACTTAAGATTATTTCCAAAGGCATCTTTCATCTTAAATTCGCCAGAAGATAGTTTAGGTGATTTCAGAAACTGAATCATATAAACTTTAAATCCTTGTCCCGCTGCCCTTAGAGCCAGACCTATAGCGGCAGTAGTCTTTCCCTTTCCGTCCCCAGTGTAAACCTGCACAATACCCTTCTTAAATTTTTTATCCATTCATCAATTCCACAATTGAACTTCCGTTGTCATAGAAATTTACTATATTTAATGCCGCGTAATTTTGCTGAAGTCTATAGAAATCTTTTAAAGCCATGTTGAGTGACCACAAAAGGACTATACGGTTGACACCTCCATGAGAAACTATAACAACATTATCACCTTTATGTCTGTCAATAATAGAATTAACAGCAGATAAAATCCTCTCCCTCATCTCTAATAAGGTCTCTCCCCCCTTAATCCTATAATGCTCAATATTGTTATACCTATCCAAAACATCATCAGGATAGAGGCTTCTTATCTCGTCCAGCTTTCTCCCCTCCCATATCCCGTAGTTTAGCTCTCTTAATTCCTTTAAGGTTGTTGGTTCAATAAAATGACTGTCTGCAATTGCCTTTGCCCCTTTTACTGCCCTCTGCAAATCACTTGAATATACAACCTTTATAGGCATATCTTTTAATCTATCTGCAATTGCCTTCATCTGTCTTAATCCCTCTGCCGATAAGTCAACATCATAATGGCCGTTGTAGCATCTCTCATTAGCATTTGCCACCTCACCGTGGCGGACTAAAAATATCTTGGTTGCTCTGTTTTCCATTAAACTAATAACGATAAGATAAGTATTATCAGTTCATTAATCTCTATAGTGGCACCGAACACATCGCCTGTAATACCATCTATCTTTCTTTTTGAATACCTGCCAATGAGCAGTGTAACAATAAATATCGCTGCAAGCATCAAAAATCCATTAAGTCTGAATAATGGTATTATAATTGATAGAACTATAATGGTCCCAATGATTAATTCTTTTAATCTGATAGATTCCGCAAATATCTTTCCCGTCCCGCCCTCTATCCTTGCATATTTAAAAAACAGGCCCATTGGCAGGACAGACCATCTTCCAATCACTGGCATTATAATTAAAACCAAGTATTTTGTATCAGGTTGAAGGCTCTGGATAGACAGGTATTTTGTAAGAAGGAGCATCACAATCCCGACTACGCCAAATGTTCCTATCCTGCTGTCTTTCATGATTCTTAATATATCGTCTTTATTCTTTCCGCCTGCAAAACCGTCAATAGTATCAGCAAAACCATCCACATGAAGCCCGCCTGTTATAAGGATTAAGACTATCAAGACAGTTGCATCAGATACTGATAGCGGCAATATAGCAGAAGAGAGTCTTGAGGTTACAACAAGTAATATTCCTATTAATGCACCGACTAATGGGAAAAGGATTGCTATCTTTCCAAAGGCTTTCTCATCTATGGGTGAATCATTCTTAACATTAATTATTGTCAGAAACTGGAGAGAAAGAAGAAAACTATTTAAAATCATAAGTCAGACAAATGTCATTCTGAGCCGAAGGCGAAGAATCTCGTTTAGAGACCCTTCGCTTCGCTCAGGGTGACAACTTTGTTGTCATTTTATCTTCATTGGTATCCCTGACACCATAAAATAAACCTCATTAGAAATAGCCGCTATTATCTGATTGACCTTTCCTGCAATATCCCTGAACCTCCTGCCAAGAGGATTGTCAGGAACAATCCCCATCCCAAGCTCATTTGTTACAATAATAAAGTTTAGTTTAAGCCTATCTATTTTTTTTGAAAGATTATCTGCCATCTTAAGAATTTCCTCATCATTTAATCCATCCCCCATAAGATTTGAGACCCATAGGGTAAGGCAGTCAATAATCAAGACATCATATTTTGTTTGCAGAGATTCAAAGAGATTTAATAGGTTTCTCGGTTCCTCTAATGTATGCCAGCCATCACCCCTTGATTTTCTATGAATCTCTATCCTCTCCCTCATTTCATCATCAAGTGCCTCTGCGGTTGCTATATAGCCCCTAATATTTCCGATATCTTCCGCAGTTTTCAAGGCATAATCACTCTTGCCGCTCCTCGCCCCGCCTGTAATAAATATAATTTTATTCATGTGTAGGAAATTATAAAAACCATTAAGGAGAAAGGGAGAGGTGATGAGAAATGGAGAAAATATGTTTAAAATTATTTTTAAAAAAAACTTATACTCTCTCTTTCCCCAATTCCCCCATTCTCCTTAATCTTTTTCTTTTATTCTTTTTTAAAATAACAGATTATTATTTAAAATGAAAGAGTCTTGTGGTATATTTTCAAATAAATTTAACTTAATAAAAAATGGATAAAAACTCGTTTTTAAAAAGCCTGCCAATATTTAAAAATATCCCCTCGCATGAGATAGAGAATATTTCAAGGATGTTTATGGAGGATAACTACGATAAAGATGAATATATATTTTATGAAGGGGAGAAGTGTGACTGGCTGTATATTGTCTATCATGGAAGGGTAAAGATAATCAAGCATTCACCCTCAGGTAAAGATGTAATTATAGATATTATTCCACATGGCGAAATATTTGGCACAGTTGCCCTCCTCTCAGGAGATACCCTTCCTGCATCTGCAATTGCAGGGGAGCCGGCAAGAATACTAAAATTATCAAAGAGTAATTTTTATGAATTAGAAAAGAAATTTCCAGGTGTAATTTCATCTATTGCAAAGACAATGGGTAAAAGGCTTGTATCAGCCCATGAAATTATGCAGACAATGGCTGTCGAAAAGGTAGATGTGAGAATTGCAAAGGCACTTTTAAAGCTATTCAAAGAACAGTCATCAAATGCAGAAGACCCAATTTCCATAACAAGGCAGGAATTGGCTGATATGATTGGGACTACAGTAGAGACATCTATAAGGGTCTTGAGCAGATTTGAGAAGAAAGGATTGGTTACATCAAAGAGGGGAAAGATATGGATAAAAAAACTGTCAGCATTGGAAAAGATGGTGAATGAAGAATAGACCCTTCGCTTTGGTCAGGGTAAATGCTGTCGCACTTATTTTACTGTAACACCGATATCCCTTAGTTTTGCACCCTTGCATATACCCATAACCTTAATCACGCTGCCATAATTCAATCTCTTGTCTGCCCTTATAATAACAGTCTTATTCCCATTTTCACTGGAAATCTTTACTAACTTTGATTCAAGTCCCTCTTCTGTAATCACATCTCCGTTCAGATAAATCTTATTATTCAGATTCATATCTATTTCAATATTTTTTATATTTGTTGAAGAATCAGAGGTCTTTGACTCAGGCAGTTCTATGTCTATCTTACGGCTAAAATCTATGAATACCGTGGATACCATGAAGAATATCAATAGCAGAAAAACTACATCAATCAGGGATGTCAGCGGGATACTGTAATCTTCTTCCTCTCTTTTTCTAAATTGCATCACTACTGTCCGATTAAAATAGCATAGCCTGTAATGGTTCATCATGAAAGATTAGTAGTCGTTCAGGCTTTAAGGTTAATATATCTATCAAGTTTTTTCGGTCAAAGAGCGTTTCTCGGATAATACGGCTTAAATTTAA
>JACQBS010000153.1 GCA_016194325.1 Nitrospinota bacterium
GCGTTTTTCATATTCATTTTGATTCTTCATCGCCTTTACCTCCTCCAAAAAGTTTTTGGAAGAAGTTTAGACGATGTAAATTAGTTTACGATGTTATTAGATTTTTTAAGTATACGATGTTATTAGATAAACCCCTTAGGTCTTAATCTCCCCTCAATCTTCCCATGGTGGGGGACTGTAATCGGCTCTTTTGTAGCAATAATACTTGTTAAGCATATCTTTGGAGGGCTTGGATACAACATATTTAATCCAGCACTTACAGCAAGGGTTTTTCTCCTCATATCATGGCCCATTCATATGACCACATTCCCGAAGCCGTCACCAATATTTAGCGGGCTTGTCCCTGCAGGCATTAAGCAGGGAGTTGATGCAGTAACAGCGGCAACACCTTTAACTGCTGTAAAGACAATTCAACTCTCACATGATTTAACAAAATCTATTGATAGTGTTACAAATATAAACTGGCTTGACCTGCTCATAGGAAATCGCGGGGGTTCTATTGGGGAGGTATCAGTAATTGCACTACTAATCGGAGGAATTTATTTGCTCTATAAAAGGACTATCTCATGGCATATACCTCTATCTTATATACTCACAACAGGATTTTTCTGCACAATCGCACATTTTGAAAATCCGTCAACGACTGCAAGCCCTGTATTTCACCTTTTAAACGGGGGGCTGTTTTTAGGTGCCTTTTTCATGGCTACAGATTATGTAACCTCACCCATAACAAAAAAGGGTATGATTATATTTGGTATAGGATGCGGCTTTCTGACTGTTGTTATAAGGCAGCACGGCTCATATCCTGAAGGTGTCTCTTTTGCAATATTATTGATGAATATGATTGCACCATTAATTGATAAGTATGTAAGACAGAGAAAGTTTGGCGGCTGATTTTACTAAAAGGTTAAGGCTGAGGTTAAGGTTAAGGAATCCTAAACCTCAACCTTAACCTGTATTTTTATGCGTGATATTTTTAAGATAGGAACGGTTTTGATGGCTGTCTGTATTATATCTGCAGGTGCTTTGTCATTAGTCTATAAGGTAACAAAAGTAAAAATAGATGATAACATACGGGCATCTGACATCAAGAAGAGACAGGAGGTTTTTGCTAATGCTGTGAATTTTATAGAAAAGGAAATTGAAGGCAAAAAACTGTGGGTCGGCGTGGATAAAGACGGTAAAGAGATTGGTATTGTAATAAAGGTATCACCTCGTGGCTATGCAGGCACAATAAATACTACAATAGGAATAAATAGAGATGACACAATATCCTCTGTTGCAATAAATAAGCTTGACCAGACTGAGACTCCGGGGCTTGGGACAAAGATAACACAGGATTCTTTTAAAAATCAGTTCAAAGGTAAAAAGGGCGAGAGTATCAAGCTTAAAAAAGATGGAGGCACAATAGATGCTATTACTGCGGCAACCATATCCTCAAGGGCAGTGGCTAATGGGATTAAAGAGGGATGGGAGTGGTATATGGAAAGTAAAAACATAAGTCAGAAGCCAGAAAGAACAAAGCCTTGATTTTAGACACGATATACAGGATAAAACAGGATAAAAAATATTCAAAAATTAATCCTGTTAATCCTGTCAAGTTTTTATAATTTCCTATATATTAAAAAAGTATGGATGAGTTAAGAAAGGCAATGACCTGTCATGAAATATAAACTTACACTAATATATCCGGCACATAAGAAAAATCTTGGAGACAACAAAAAGAAAAGGGGCAGATACCCTGTCCCCCAGCTGAGTCTTCCTACTATTGCAGGACT
The DNA here is from genome assembly GCA_016194325.1 of Nitrospinota bacterium. Taxonomy (GTDB): domain Bacteria; phylum Nitrospinota; class Nitrospinia; order UBA9942; family UBA9942; genus UBA9942. The sequence continues at coordinate 1,779 of JACQBS010000153.1, forward strand.
GACAGATGGCCGATTTGAAGTCAATATTGTAGATGATAATATAGAGGATATAGATTTTGATGTCAGAACCGACCTGGTTGGAATAACCACCATGACTGCACTTGCCCCCCGTGCCTATACAATAGCCCAGGAGTTTAGAAAGAGGGGTGTCCCTGTAATACTTGGCGGAATACATGTCTCAATGCTCCCTGACGAGGCATCAAATTATGCAGACTCTATTGTTTTGGGTGAGGCTGAGGATATATGGCCGACCCTGTTGGAGGATTTTATACATGGCAGATTAAAAAAGATATACAGGGGTACAGGCCGTCACACACTTGTAAATCTCCCCCGCCCCCGCCTGGATTTGTTAAAAAGAGATAGATATTTTTCAACAAGTCTGCTCATGGCATCACGCGGCTGTCCGCACGATTGCCATTACTGCTCTGTAACCACATTCTGGGGCAAGGGCTTCAGGTATAGACCAATACCAGATGTTATAGAGGAGCTAAAGTCGTTAAAAGACAGGTTCGTATTTTTTGTAGATGACAATTTATATGGGAACAAGATATATGCGAAAAAACTATTCAAGGAAATGATACCACTTAGAAAGAAATGGTCATGCCAGGGAGACAGCCTTATTGCAAATGATAAGGAACTCTTAAGTCTTGCCGCTGAAAGTGGGTGCCAGTGGATATTTATAGGTATAGAATCCATTTCCGAAAAAAACCTTACAAAGATGAGAAAATCATTCAACAAGGTTCGCCAGTACAAGGAGTCTTTTAAAAAGATACACGATGCGGGCATTAATATATTTGGGTCATTTATCTTTGGACTTGACGATGACGATAAGAATGTTTTTAAAGATACAGTTGATTTTGCAATCGATGTAAAGCTGGATGCAGCAAATTTTTATATACTTACACCTTTGCCAGGCACAAAGCTATTTCAGGAAATGAAAGAAGCAGGCAGGTTATTACATACTCAATGGGATAAATACGATGCAAATCATGTGGTTTTTAAACCCGATAGGCTGACTTCTGATGAGCTTATTGAGGGACTAATATATGCCTACAATTATTTTTATTCCATACCTTCAATATTTAGAAGGATAATAAGGACTGACAATAAGAGATTTATTCAATCCCTTGAATTGAACTTAGGCCGTTTTTTAAGAAGAAAACAGTTTGAGAAGATATGCAGAATGGAATAAAGAACAAAAACTTAATTTTTGACAGGATATACAGGATAAAACAGGATAAAATATTCAAAAATTAATCTTGTTAATCCTGTCAAATTTTTATAATTTTCTATATATGAGCAAATTCAGGAAAAATGAATAACTTAAAAATATTTACAAACGGCTTACTTAAAGAGAACCCTGTTCTTATCCTTCTGATAGGCTTATGCCCTGTGCTTGCTACTGGAAGCTCTATGAATGATGGATTTGGTATGGGGATTGCTACCACATTTGTCCTTGTCTCATCAAATCTGCTTATAGCCATGTTCAGGAGCTTTATTCCTGATTCTATAAGACTGCCAGTATTTATCATTATAATTTCTACATTTGTAACTATTGTTGATTATGTGATGCATGCATATATGGTTGATCTGTATGCATCCCTCGGAATATTTATACCGCTCATAGTTGTAAATTGTATTATCCTCGGCAGGGCTGAGGCATTTGCATATAAGAATACTGTTCAATCTTCACTCATTGACGGAATTGGCATGGGTGTAGGCTTTACAATTGCAATAACTCTGCTCGGTGCTATCAGGGAGCTAATTGGAAATGGGACACTGACATTCTTTGGAAGAGAGCTATTTAACTTTTCCACTTCCCTAAACTTCCAGCCCGCCCTTGTCTTCATAATGCCTCCGGGTGCATTTATTGTAATAGGATTTATGATTGCAGGAATCAGATGGATACTGAAGAGTAGTTAGTGAATATATGATTGATAATCAGATGACATGGTATATGATAGTCCTGAGCGCCCTATTGGTGAACAATATTGTCCTGATAAGATTCCTTGCACTCTGCTCATTCTTCGGTGTATCAAACAGAATTGAGGTGTCTTTAAGCATGGGAATGGCTGTTGTATTTGTTTTGGCATTGGCATCTGCGGCTTCATGGATTATATGGTATTTCCTTCTTGTCCCTCTGAATATTGAATATTTAAGGACAGCATCATTTATTCTTGTAATTGCAACACTCGTTCAACTTGTAGAGATGTATATAAAAAAGACAGCACCTGCACTCTATAATGCCCTTGGTATATATTTGCCATTGATAACAACAAACTGTGCGGTCTTAGGCATTGCATTACTCATAATTGATTATAAGCTTGGATTTTTAAATTCTATCATTTATTCTATAAGTGTGGCAGGTGGTTATACTTTATCTATTATCCTCTTTGCAGGGATAAGGGAGAGGATAGAGATGTCACCTATACCTGATGTGTTGAAAGGGGCGCCTATTATATTTATTACAGCAGGGATAATGTCCCTGGCATTCTTGGGCTTCGCCCATCTATTTGGGCTATGATTAGAACATAGATAAACACTTAGAACACGAATTTCACGAATATACGAATGGCACAAATAACAAAATTAAAAATCAAAAATAAAAATGCAAAAATTATTATTCTTTGCTGATGCTTTTTAAATTTTAATCTGTCATTTTGATTTTTTATCTTTAATCTTTGGTTTTTATTGGTGTAATTTGTCCATTCGTGCTATTCGTGTTTAAGTTTTTATTATTTTTAATATGTTATATGCGATTTTAGGACTTGGTGCACTTGGTTTTGTATTCGGGGTAAGTCTTTCTCTTGCCTCTAAAAAGTTTTTTGTAAAATTAGACCCAAGGGAAGAGGCAGTAATTAAGTCTCTGCCCGGCACAAACTGCGGTGCCTGCGGATTTCCCGGATGCTCCGGGCTGGCAAGGGCGATTATTAAAGGGGATGCCCCTGCAAATGCCTGCACATCAGGCGGTACGGATGTTATAAAAAATGTAAGCCATATAATGGGTGTGGAGGCGGTTATAAAAGAAAAAGAAGTGGCTGTTATCATGTGTAAGGGAGGAAAGAAGGAGGCTCGGGAGAAATTTAGATATATTGGGGTCAATGACTGTAAGGCGGCCACATTGATTGCGGACGGTAATAAATCATGCACTTATGCGTGTCTTGGTCTTGGAACATGCGAGAGGGTCTGTCCATATGGTGCTATCAGGATGGATGATAATCATCTGCCTGTTGTGGATGAAGAGAAATGCACAGGATGCACCCTCTGTGCTGTTAACTGCCCGAAATTTATAATCAAGATGATTCCTGTATCCAATAAAATCCATATACGATGTAATTCTCTTGATAAGGGTGCTGTTACAAAAAAAAACTGCACAGTGGGATGTATAGTCTGTAAAAAATGTGAAAAGGTCTGCCCTCTCGGTGCAATAACAATAGTTAATAACCTCGCTGTCATAGACCCGCTTAAATGTGATAATTGTCGTAAATGTGTACCAGAATGTCCTACTGATACAATAGAAAACTATTTTGTCGGGGAGACGAGATATGCAAGCCTGATAGAAGAGTTGTTAGAGAAGGCAACAGTGAGGAGTGCAACGGGATGAGGGAAGAGGGAATAGTAGTTGAAACATACGGAGAGTTTGCAAAAGTTGAGGCAAGGAAAAGTGCCTCTTGTGAGGGGTGTGCAAGTAAAGATACATGCAAACCTAATAGCAATACCTCAATGCTCATTGAGGTTATTAACCCCATAAGTGCAAGGGTGGGAGACAGGATATGTTTTGAGGTTGAAGCATGTGTCCTTCTAAAATCTACCTTTGTAATATATTTAATGCCTGTTATATTTCTATTAATAGGTGCATGGGCGGGGGGAGAGGTTGCAAAAATATATCCACTATTTAAAAAGGGAGAAATCCTCCCGGTAATATCAGGCAGTTTATTTTTTTTAGCAAGTGTTTTTATTTTAATCTTCCTAAATAAATATTTTTCAAAAAATAAAAGATACAAACCCATGATAAAAGAAATTCTCTCCAACTGAGAAAAAAAGTAAAAGTTTTGGCATATATTTGACGATAAAAGATAGTATATCTGATAAATCATAGAACAAGCTCTGTTTGACATCTATCATATTTAGTGTTAGATTAAGCCCAGATTTTTATAGCCAGACACACAAGAAAAACAAACAGTTAAATCCTTTTAAGAGGTAACTTTGGCAAGAAAAAAGAAAGAAGAAGAGCATGAGAATTTAGAGCGGTGGCTTATCTCTTACTCCGATTTTATAACACTCCTGTTCGCCCTCTTTGTAGTCCTTTTTGCGATTACAAACATTGACTTAAGGAAATTGAGACAGGTTTCAAAATCTATCCAGTTTGGATTTGCAACATCAGGAACAGGGGGAACAGGTGCATCACCTGCAATTAAAGGTCCCCCTGGAGAAACCCTTGTATCGGGTCAATATAAAGAGGAGTTTATAAATTATGAGGAGCTTGCAAAGGCAAGGGAGAGTATAAAGGATGCATTATTGCAATATATTAAAATGGGTGGGACAGGTTTTGATGTTCTTGATTTTAAATTGGATGATAGGGGATTGATAATACGGCTGTCAACAAATTATTTTTTTAATAACAGTGATGCCTCCCTCCACCCTGCAATTATACCTGTATTGGATAAAATCGCTGCAACACTTAAAAATCTGAATTATGCAATACGGGTAGAAGGGCATACAGACAGTATCCCTGTTCAGAGTCCTATATATCAAAGCAATTGGGAGCTTTCATCTATCCGTGCAACAAATGTGGTGAGGTATTTTATAGAAAAAAGGGGGTTTTCCCCCGGGAGAGTCTCAGCGTCTGGATATGCCGCATACCATCCCATTGATACGAATGCGAGTGAGAGCGGCAGGGCGAGGAACCGGAGGATAGATATTGTAGTATTGGGGAAGAGCCATATAAAAAGCTAATTTATGATTTTGGATTTTAGATTTAGGATTTTAAATCATAAATTCTAAATCATAAATCTTAAATCCATGAAGGGGGGTAATTATGTTATTTTATGCCGAGTTTAAGATGCTGCCGGGTATTCAATATGAAATAGTGAATAGCAAGATTTTATCGTGGGAGAAGGAGATGGAATCAAATACTATGGGTTTTAAAATATTAGGTAAATATGGATTTTATGGAGCAAGAAGGGGCTTCTTTATTATAGAGACAGATGATACTGATAATTTCTATACTTGCATAAAGCATTTCAAAGATGTATATGTTTGGAATCTAAAACCAATCCATCCCCTGGCAGATGAAAGATTTTGCAAAATATAAGCAGGGTGGTGTAAAAATAAAAATCTGATAATTTCTTATTTTTTATGGAAATAACAACAGTCATAGGATTAGTTCTCGGTGTTGCTGCCGTTCTTGGCGGGCAGGCATTGGAAGGCGGGCATATCGGCGCTCTTATGCAGGCGACCGCGGCAATAATAGTCTTTGGAGGGACTCTCGGCGCTACAATATTAAGTTTTACAATGAGTGATTTAAAGAAAGGATTTGGCGCTGTCTTTACAATATTTAAGGCCCCTGGAGAAAACCCAAACGACCTGATAAAGATACTTATAAACTTTGCAGGCATAGCAAGGAAGGATGGAATACTCGCACTTCAGAACAGGGTTGCCGATATAAGAAACCAATTTATGAAGAGGGCTGTTACCTATGCAGTAGATGGATATGAGCCGGCAGTGATAAAGGATATACTGGAGAAGGATATTGAGACTATGGAGGAAGAGTCAGCTACAGCCTCAAAGGTTTTTGAATCAGCAGGTGGATTTGCCCCAACCGTTGGGATATTGGGTGCAGTATTGGGGCTTATTCATGTCATGGAGGTTATGAGTGACCCGAGTTCTATTGGTGGTGGTATTGCAGTAGCCTTTGTTGCTACAGTATATGGCGTGGGTGCGGCAAATTTAATATTATTGCCAATCTCAAGCAAGATAAAGAGGCAGGCAAAAGTTGATGTCCTGACAAGGGAATTAATCATAAAGGGTGTTATAAGCATACAGGAGGGTTTAAACCCCAGAATAGTTGAGGAAAAACTCAACGCATTCCTTGAAGAGGGTGAGAGGGTAGTTGAAGGGAAAAAATAATGGCAAGAAAAAAGAAACATGCAGAGCATGAGAATTTAGAAAGATGGCTTATCTCCTATGCCGATTTTATTACACTCCTCTTTGCCTTATTTGTAGTCTTATACGGCATATCCGAGGTTGATGTGCAGAAGCTAAAAAGAGTCTCAAACTCCTTTCAGTTTGCCTTCAGCATGGCTGGAACCGGGGGTGTGGAAAAGATGCCTCTGTTTGAGATGCAGGAATTGGAGAGGATGATCCCGCTCCCTGTAAAGAGTATGGAGACTATAACCCAGCTTTATCCCGGCGAGGCTGAAAAGTTTGAAGAGGTGCAAAAAGATGTATGGGGTGCAATAAAAACTGATGTTGTAAAAATAAAAGTGCCGGATATGATGGTTTTTGAACTTACTGAGAGGGGGCTTGTGATAAGGCTTCAGGCAGGTTACTTCTTTGATGTTGGAAGTGCAGAATTGAGACCTGATGTGTATCCAATATTGGACAAGGTAGCAAAAAAACTGAAAGCAGGAAAGTCTCATATCAGGATAGAAGGACATACAGATTCTATTCCTTTTAGCTCCCCTAATCTCCCTTCAAATTGGGAACTATCTGCTGCAAGGGCATCAAATATTGTAAAATATCTTGTTGAGAAAATAGAGTTCTCTCCACAGAGGTTATCGGCAGCGGCATACGGCGACTCCCAGCCAATAGCATCAAATGAAACTGAGGCAGGCAGGGCAAAAAATAGAAGAATTGATATTGTAGTGATGAGTATCAGACAGACCGGATATGAGCCTTTAATTTAGTTATGATATCTCTAATATCATAAACTCCCTTATTCCGGCAGGTGTAATTACCTTTGCAGTGTCATCAAGCTGTTTGCCGATTAAAGCCCTTGCGATGGGGGATGTTACAGATATGCTTCCATTATCTACATCTGCCTCATCTTCACCAACAATAGTATATTTAATTTTTTCGCCATTGTCCAAATCTTCAAGAAAAACGGTAGCTCCAAATATAACCCTGTCTTTTGGATGGTTGGCTGTGTCTATTACATCCGCCCTTGCAATCCTGTCTTCAAGCCATTTAATCTTGCCTTCTACATGGGACTGCCTCTCCTTAGCCGCCTCATACTCTGCATTTTCTGATATATCTCCATGCGCCCTTGCCTCAGCAATTGCCTCAATTACCTTAGGCCTCTCCTCCTTTTTTAATCGCTTTACCTCCTCCTTCATCTTTTCAAGACCCTTTTTTGTCATTGGAATCTTTCCGCTCATAAATCACCCTTTTCATTAATTTGAAATTTGAAATTTGAAATTTTTTATGTATATATCCATACCATTTTATAACAGAATCTATAACGATTACAACGGAAAGAAAAGCCATTATACCCATTAATATCGCATCAAGACGGAATGTAAATGCCTCTGCTGGATTAGCCCCTCCCTTTTTTATGAAACCCCAGAATAATTGATGGGCAGCGGTGAGTGTAATAACAGACATCAGAGCCATAGGTATCAATGTAGTCCAGATATATTTGATTTTTCCCATTTTTATTATGATAGTCGTTCCGACACAGAGTGCAAGCATACCGAGTAATTGATTTGCCACGCCAAACATGGGCCATATTGTGGATATGCTTCCAGTTGCAATAAAATATCCCCATGCAAAAACAACAACAAGACTCATAATTATATTTCCCGGAAGCCATGTCAGGTCACTCAGTGGTTTATAAAAATATCCGCCCATCTCCTGAAGCAGATAGCGGGCAACCCTTGTGCCTGCATCAATTGTAGTCAATATAAACAGTGCCTCAAATAAAAGGGCAAATTGATACCAGTATGACATGAAACTTTTCATGCCGGGGAGTGCAGAAAAAATTGATGCCATACCGACAGCGAGAGAGACCGCCCCTCCGGGCCTCCCTTCTACATTTACACCTACCAGTTGAGACAGCTCATTTATCCTCTCAACAGGGAACCCCATTGATGATAATGTATCCGCAGACAGTTTTGTATTAATTGCAAAATAGTCTCCGGGAATTAATATAGAGGCTGATATTAGTGCAATGATACCGACAAACCCCTCCACGAGCATTGCCCCGTAGCCGATTGGCTTTGCATGGCACTCCTTCTCAATCATCTTTGGAGTCGTGCCTGATGAGATGAGTGAGTGGAATCCTGAGAGGGCTCCGCAGGCGATTGTGATAAAGACAAATGGGAAGACCATCCCTGGTATTATCGGACCGCCGCCGTTTACAAAGGAGGTTACAGGAGGCATCTTTAGTTCAGGTGCAATTAGTATTACGCCTGCGGCAAGTATTATAACAGTCCCGATTTTCATAAATGTGGAAAGATAATCCCTCGGTGCAAGGAGCATCCAGATTGGAAGGACAGATGCGGTGAAGCCGTAGGCAGCGAGAATATAAATTAAAGTATCCCTGTCAAGGTCAAACATAAAGGAAATGGCTGAATCAGGGACATATCTTCCAAAAATAACTGATGCAATAAGAAGGGTAATGCCAATAACTGAAACCTCGCCTATATTGCCTGGACGAAACTTTTGCAGATAAAATCCCATAAATATAGCTATGGGAATTGTCATTGCTATAGTGAATGCCCCCCATGGATTGTGATAAAGGGAATTTACCACTGCAAGCCCAAGCCCTGCAAGTGCCACAATTATAATAAATATTATTGCAATGGATGCAAGTATTCCTGATAGATAACCAATCTCATCCTTTGCAATTCGTGCAAGAGAGTGTCCCTCCCTGCGGATGGAGGCAGTGAGTATTATAAAATCGTGGACACCGCCGGCAAGGACGGCACCAATTAAAATCCATAAGAAACCCGGCAGATAGCCGAACTGGGCGGCAAGGACAGGGCCTATTAATGGGCCTGCACCTGCAATTGCTGCAAAGTGATGTCCAAAGAGCACCCATTTATTAGTCGGATGGAAATTCTTTCCGTCATTTAATCTGACAGCGGGCGTAACCCTTCCATCATCAAGCACAGCAACTTTTGTAGCAAGGAAGCTGCCATAGATTCTATAGGCAAGTGCGAAGAAACAGGCTGAGGCTGTTATAAGCCAGAGGGCATTTACCTTTTCACCCGGGTTGAAAATTCCTGTGATAAAACCGAAGGAAACAGCACAAAGAATTGCAAGAAAAGACCAGAATATAATCATAAGAGCAAAGACATGATTTTAGACAGGATATACAGGATAAAACATAAAAACATTAAAAAATTAATCCTGTCAATCCTGTCAAGTTTTTATAATTTCCTTGGCACTATCACTACTGTCCGATTAAAATAGCATAGCCTGTAATGGTTCATCATGAAAGATTAGTAGTCGTTCAGGCTTTAAGGTTAATATATCTATCAAGTTTTTTCGGTCAAAGAGCGTTTCTCGGATAATACGGCTTAAATTTAA